>JALZWO010000144.1 GCA_023300375.1 Granulosicoccus sp.
TCAAGTTCAAGTTCAAGTTCAAGTTCAAGTTCAAGTTCAAGTTCAAGTTCAAGTTCAAGTTCAAGTTCAAGTTCAAGTTCAAATGCTGAATATGTTGTCAGATACGAACAAAGAGTCCTGTCAGAGTCGATTAACCATGATGCATCTTTGGTTGTGCCTCTGCACAGTGACATCAAAATTAACATTGTTCGTCTCACTCTGGCTCTGCAAGTACCTCATGGTCCCTATTTGCTTGACTGGTTGCAACGAGTTGGCAAGAGTACGGGTGGGTGGCCAAGCGAAATTCGCTCATGTGATGTGCGCAAAGCCATACCGGCGGGGTTGCTAGCAGATTGCACTTTGGATATTTATCATTGGCAGATTAATTCAGATGCATAGGTTTATTCACTCTGGGATTAGTTTGATCGTTTTGAGTTGGTGGCCCTTGGTGCCGGCTATTGCGGAACAGCCATCATCCGATAAGTCACTGACATCGCTGGACGCCTCATCGTCCTCTCTCGACGGTCATAGATTGTTCTTCAGTGTGCAGGAGCGAAAAAAAATTCAGCCCACTGCAGTGACATCTAAGGCGCTTGAAGTTGATCAGCTGCCTTTGATCAGCACTATTGACGTGCAGAAAAAGTTATCTGTTCGAGCTACAACCACGTCAACACCTTTTGAAGAAAAAAAACTGATCCATTATCAGGCGCTGCTGGAAAGTGAGAGTGCACTTAGACTAATCATCAATGGAATACCTTGTGAAGTGGCTACTGTTATATCGGTGCTGAGCTTTGTAGATAGGGTAGCGGTAGATTGCCAATCAGCGACATTGTCCAGTGTCAATTTAACGTGGTTTCCAGCTACCCGTATGCTTCAAGTCGAGCGGTCGGACGGTGCTGTGAGTTTGCTTCCCTTAGGTGGCTACCTGTGAGAGTGCAAGCTCAGCAAGGCTACGCGCTACTGGCATTTGTCGTCTTTGTGCTAGGTGTGGGCGGTGGGTTCTTGAGTTTTATGCCAACGGCGAGTGTTGCGACATTTACTCGCGCTCAATTCGCTACCAAAGATCAACATGCGGTGGTTGCTGCTAGGCAGTCGCTGTTGAGTTATGCCGCTTTATACCCTTATCTCTACGGACCCACAGGTTCAGGCCCCGGGCATCTGCCGTGTCCAGATACGGATGCACAAGGCAGCTTAGGTTCGGGGCAGGCATCTATTGTTGGGGTGCGTCGAGATGGCCCTAATCCTCCGTGTGCAAACCCAGTGTTATCGACAGGCAAGTTGCCACGCCATACTGTCTTACCCGGAAATCGCTATTTATTTCATACTGAGCCTTATCAGCGATTTGATTATGTTGTGTCGGGTGAATTTGTTAATAATCCCTTGAATCGATTGCTTAATCTGTCTGATTTGAATCAACTGGGATCTAAGCCGGTTTCCTTGTTGAATGTCAGTTCGCTTGATGGAACTCGCACTAAGACAAGAGTGACAATAAGCTCTCAAGCATTGGCGGTCGCGGTGGCGCCTGCGGTTGCCCTATGGCTAACTCAACGAATCAATGCTCAGATCGCAAGTCATTGTGGACAGTCAATTGTGCCAAACGACGTTGCTGTCTTGTTACCGTCGGTAATTCAGGACGAGGCAGTAAGCTGTAGAGACTTACTCGTTGAACCAGTAGAGAACTGTTCGGTTGACAGTATTTTAGCGCCTCTGTTAGATCAGCCTCTGGTGCAAGGTAATTCTTGTTTGATTGATGCATTAGCTGAAAACACGCTGGAAGATGTACCTGCCAATCGACATTGGTTTTTGCGAAACTATTGGCACTTGTCAGTTAGTGTTGAGCGCACTGAAGATTGTTCGCAACCGATCATGTTATTGGTGCCTTGTCGTTTGGAAAGAGTGATTCCTTCAACACCCTTCTTAGGTCGGGAGAATCGCAACGCGGTAAATGCCCAACAGATTTCACTGAATTTCCGATGGGTGCAAACCTTGTGAAAGCCTATCGCCACAGACAAATCGAGCAGGGTTTTTCTCTGATTGAAATCGCATTGGTCCTGTTGATCTTGGGGTTAATTTTAAAGTCGGCTGTGATGCCACTTGCTGCACTTCGCGAGCATGCTTTAAGAAGCACTGCAGAGGCACAGGTACAGCAAATTCGAGAAACGTTGTTCGCATTTGTTGTAGCTTATGGTGCGTTGCCATGCCCTGTGCCTGTGAGTGGGTCGATTACGAGAGTGCCTTTGGCCAGTAACGCGCACAATGTTCTTGAATTGTCCACGACACCTTGTGAAGCGTCATCTGGTTTTGTACCAGCGCAGACTCTCGGTTTGATAGGAGCGCTCAGTGAAACTGGGGCACTGCTTGATCCGTGGAGTCGTGAGTATCGATACGCTGTCAGTGCTGGAGATAGTGAGAGGGCCAGTGCTGATCAGATAGCCACAACAGGTTTTTGGACCGTGCCTGGTAGAGCGGCAAGTGTGGGGGTCAGAGAGCTCAACGCCGAACTGGTACTGTGCCATGCGACGACTCAAGCCAACTGTTCCGGTTTATCTGTTCGCAGTGACCAGATTGCGTTTGTCGTGCTCAGCACGGGTCGCGATAGCTCCGCCAATGGTGTACAAAACGAGAACCTTGACGGTGATAATCATTTCACCGTCGCTGATGAGTCTGTGGTCACTGGAGCGGAGTATGACGACATTGTCTCGTGGGGTTCTGCCGCAGATGTCATGTACTGGATGTTGCGCATGGGCTGGCTGCCATAAGACCACTGAGGAAGATACGAGTCATTGCCGAATTGCCATTTATTTCATTGCTATTTCATGCTTAAGCATTCAACCAGCATGTGTTGATAGATAGGATTCTGCGAGTCTACAAGTGCCCGCTGCGTACTGCTCACGCAGCCTCTTTACAATGTCGACCTCAGGATGTGTGCCCATCCAGGCTAGTAGAGCAAGTCGCCTTAGCATGATAAATGTATCCATTTCAGTTTCTTGGTCTTTAGCCAGTGTGCGCCGCGTTCGGTAACCTTCAAGCCAGGCGCACTTGTAGTCTGTTATTTTTGGGTGATCCTCTATGAAGCTTACAGCTGTTGCAAAGTCATAAAGATGCCAGCCAAAGCCGCAATCGTCAAAGTCTATGAGGCGAATTCCAGCGTCAGTCACCATTAAATTGGCATAACGCATGTCGGCGTGGATCAGACCAAAATTCGAACGCTCACGGCCTAGCTTCAGCAAACGAGCTTGAACAGTATCACTGAGCCTTTGCAACAAAGGTATGGATTGGGCTTGCAACTTTGGCCCTTCCTGCCAGCGGCCCCAGAGTGGCTGCTGACCCAGCAAAGTGCTGGCGTCCCATGTTCCTCGTTGAAAGTTGGCAGGAAGTTGCCATGTTTCAGTATGGTTATGCAAGCGCGCAGCGTACTCACCCAATCGTGTGAAAATCGACAAATCATTATCAGCCTCACAGGCCTCTCGGCCATCAATGAATTGGTACATAACGAGGTGTCGTATGTCTTGGCTTCTATCCATGCACAGCTTGCTATCAATATTTTTTGCACCCAGCTCTAGAGCTCTACAACACACTGTTTGAATCTGTTCGCCATTGCCTCCACGGATAACTTGCGGGGTTGGTATAACACCATCGTGTTGCAAGGCATCCATCCATGCAAGCTCGCTTTGTATCGTGTTTTTGTTATGGTTGTTTTGCCGATGCAAACGCAGTACTGCACGAAAGCCGTCGTTGCTCTGCACTTGGTACACGATATTTTCAGAAACGTTCAGTAGAGTCGCTGTTGCGCCATGTGCCTGTGGCCACAGATTCAGTGAGCGTTCAATCAATTGTTGAAATTTAGCAAGTTCAAGGTCAATCTCAGAACTCATGACTTATGTGGTGCTCATGTTAGTAGGGCTGCTGATAGAACTTGTGGCCGGCTGGCCGCAATGGCTGTATGCACGGATCAAACACCCTGTAGTCTGGATGGGCAGTCTGATTACTTTGATGGATAGTTATCTTAACAAACCTCACAAGACCTATCGTTACAGGCAAATAGCGGGAACAGTAACAACCTGTTGCGTTGTCTCCATTAGCACAGGAATCGGCTGGACTATCAGCAACGTTTTGCCTGATTCCACAATAGGTTTTATCGTTGAGGCAACTATTGCGTCAAGTTTGTTCGCTACTCGTAGTTTGTATGAGCATGTCAAAGCGGTTGCAGACCCGTTGTCAGTGGGCAATCTTAGTAAAGCGCGCGAGGCACTTAGCCACATTGTTGGCCGCGATACATCTGTGCTTGACGAGTCGGGTATGGCGGCAGCCGCCATCGAAAGTCTTGCTGAAAATGCGTCTGACGGTGTCTTTGCACCCTTGTGCTGGGGGCTATTGTTTGGCCTACCGGGTATTGCCGCTTACAAAGCGATTAACACACTCGATTCCATGATCGGTCATCGAAGTCACCAATACGCGGCGTTCGGATTTTTCGCTGCAAAACTTGATGATATCGCCAATCTGCTACCAGCCCGACTGACAGCGTTACTCATTGCGTTTGCGGGTGGAAGTGTACTGCGGTTACGTTGGATTGCGCAGGATGCTGAAAAACACCGTTCACCGAACGCTGGTTGGCCGGAAGGCGCCATGGCCTATGCACTACAAATCAAACTGTCAGGTCCACGAACGTATGGTGACACTATGACGCAAGAGCCTTGGATAAACGAGCAAGCAGCATTGCCTGACGCTAATTCCTTGAAAGATAGCCTGCAGATCTATCAGCGCACATTGTTATGCACGCTGACACTACTACTGCTTGTTGGAGTCAGTATGTTGTACGGAGCCTAAAAAGCGACGCCATCAGCCAGATCTAACGAATCCACCCGAGCATCAATTCGTTTTTCATCGGAAACAGTTCGAGTTGACGCATCTGAAAAGCTGATCGGTAATGAATCACATTGGCCAACTTCAAGATAGTTAATAGCTGCGTTGAGGAAACCTTCGAACTGGCCGTCAGCGTTTTGCCCAAAATCTTGCGTGAGATCATCTGGGGCAAAACATGTGGCAGCCACGCCTCCAGCCACGCTGACATCGCTGGCGTTAAAACCTTCGGCTTCCATGATGTTTAGCCTCTCGTTGCACCGATCGACAGGGGTGGAGATAAAGGGTTTGCCTGATGATGTGTCGCCGATAGTCACGACGTTAAGGTGGGGTTGTAAGCCAGCAATGACGATTTCGGAAGCTGATGCGGTGCGGCCAGTGGTGAGAATAACAACGCGGTTCAGATTCAATTCGCCAACGCCTGATGAGAAATTCAGCGATCGGTTTAAGTTCGTGAATTTGTCGTTGTACCTGTACTCGTAAAGTGTCTCGCCTGCCAAGTTGCTGTTGGCAATAGAGCTTGCGAGGTGAGTAGCGATTGAGACTCTGCCACCGCCGTTGTAGCGAAGGTCTAGAACTAACTCGCCGATGTTTTCGTTAGAAAATTCGGCGAAGGCTTCGTCCAGCTCTGAGCGAGATGTATTCAGGAACATATCAAACGCCAGGTATCCTACTTTGCTCGGTAGTGAGTCGATTGAGTAAGTGTCATATTCTAGAACGGAATTGATACCGTATTCAGTGGCGGTAATATCAATCTCTACTTCTTCACCGCTGTCGCGCTTCTGAAATTTCCAACGGGCAGTCGATGGGTTGTCAGGGGTGCCGATAACACGCGCTCTAAAATTGGTACTGAGTTCCTGATCGTCCCAGTCAATGCCGTCAACACTCAAAATGATATCGCCGCGTTCAACGCCTGCAAGGCCAAAAGGGCTGTCATCGTGAACCAGTACGATGTGAGGTACGTTGTTGCTATCTTGAAGCACGCCGTACCCTAACCCAAAGCTACGCCCTTCATCAAATAGCAAACTGGATGTGGCTGCGCTTGACACAGTGCTAAAGAAATCGCGCTCCTCAAATCGAAGGCTTCTGACAACGTCGTCTGCCGAGTCGAATGTTAGTGGATCAACGATGGGCACCTGATCGTAAAACAGGTAATAGTCCAGCATGGCATCGTATGCCCATTCTTTCTGTGTGTCGGCTGAGCAATCAGAACCTGCAAAAGATGCGTTCAAGCTGGTCGCAACGTCGCCCGAGCTACCGCCTGAGTCGCAGGCCACCAGCGTGGTGGCGATAAGTAAGCCCAACACAAAGCAGCTACCAGGTCGCCAGAAGTCTAAACGGCGGTAATTCGCAGGTTGATTTATACGTTCCACTATTTTCATTCGTCCATAATGCTATTACTACCCTAGCAGACATCGGCATAGTATTGAAATCATGAAATAACGCTGTCTATTGGTGCAATGCTGGCTTGGTAAGTTCCGATAGGTGTGCGCCAAGCCGCACGTTAATAGGCGGGCTTTGCCAAGGAAAACAGGCGGTAGAAGTTCTCAGTGGTGGCCGTCGCCAGGGATTCAAGCGGAATACCACGCAGCTGTGCAACATATTCTGCCGTGTGGCGTACGTAAGCCGGCTCGTTGGTTTTTCCTCGATGTGGGGTTGGGGCCAGATAAGGCGCATCGGTTTCTACCAGCAGCCGGTCCAGAGGTACCTTTTTTGCCACCTCATGGACCTCTTTGGCGCTTTTGAAGGTAACGATGCCTGAGAAGGATACATAGAAGCCAATGTCTAGCGCTTGCTTTGCCACTTCCCAGTTCTCTGCAAAACAATGCATTACCCCACCAGCGTCGCTCGCTTTGTGTTCTACGAGGGTATTCATGGTGTCTGTTGCAGCGGCACGGGTATGGATAATCAATGGTTTTTGACAGATCTTGGCAGCGTCTATGTGGCGATGGAAACGTTCGTGTTGCCACGTTAGATCCCCTTCTAAGCGCAAGTAATCAAGGCCTGTCTCGCCAATAGCAACAACCAGTGGGTCTTGCGCTGCACTGACTAGTTCATCCAAGGTGGGTTCGTACCCGCCTTCAGTGGTCGGGTGAACTCCCACCGAGGCGCTGATAACCTTGTGTTCTCGGGCTAGAGCTAGAACATCTTCACGGTTTTCCCAGCTGGTGGCGATGCATAAAAGATGCGAGACGTCGTTGTCTGCGGCATTTTGTAAAATCTGAGGGATCTGACCATCAAAGTCGGGAAAATTAATGTGACAGTGCGAGTCGACAAGTTGCATGAAGGGTCTATCCGGTGAAATTGGCTTTGTTAACTCATTTTACGGCAAGCGTTATGCGATTGAACAACATCGGCCGTTATCGCGATAAGATCTGTGTATCTGCAATGGTTGTCGCCGAGCGCATCATTAGCTGATGCGAACCAACGGCGACACGCATTGAATGAGACAATAACCGTAAATTGTTAGCCGTGAGCCCTATCGACAATGACTGAATTGATACAGAGCAAAGCTGAAGGTGTGTCCGAGCCACAAATCAGCGATATAAAAGGCTATGTGCGCGGTCTTGGTGAATCGGCTCGGCTGGCGGCCAGTAGCCTATCCGTTGCTAGTTCTGCAAAAAAAAATGAAGCACTGATAGCCATCGCCAACGCTATCGAGCTCAATGCAGACGGGTTGTTGCAAGCGAATGCTATGGATATGAAGCGTGCGACCACTCATTCACTCGATGCGGCGCTGCTGGATCGGCTAGAGCTTAATGCCCAGCGCATAAAGTCGATGGCTGATGGCTTGCGCAGTGTGGCCGCTCAGGATGATCCTGTGGGCAGTTTGTCGGCCACTACACAGCGACCCTCGGGCCTCCAAATAGCGAAAATGCGCGTACCGTTGGGAGTTATTGGTGTGATCTATGAGTCTCGGCCCAATGTCACTGCAGATGCTGCGGCACTATGTATAAAGTCTGGAAATGTGGTCATTTTACGGGGTGGATCAGAGGCGGTTGAGTCCAATCGTGCCATCGCCGACTGTATCAGGCAGGGGCTTCAGGCCGCACAATTGCCAAGCGCTGCAGTGCAATGGGTGCAAACAACCGATCGTGAAGCCGTTGGCGAATTACTGAAACTGGATGACTGTATCGATGTCATTATCCCGCGTGGAGGCAAGGGCTTGGTCAAACGTATTAGTGAGCAGGCCAGAGTGCCTGTGATTAAGCATCTGGATGGTATTTGTCATGTGTTTATTGATGAAAGCGCCGACAGGCCCCGCGCCATCGATGTTGCTCTCAATGCCAAGACTTACCGTTATGGTATTTGTGGGTCTATGGAGACGTTGCTGATACACAAGGCCGAAGCTGCCTTGAGTCTGCCGGAACTGGTACATGAGTTTGATGCTAAAGGTGTTGAATTACGGGGTTGTGAGCAATGTCTTCAAATCTGCTCTTCTATGCTGCCAGCCACACAAACCGATTGGGATACAGAATATCTAGGCCCTATTTTGTCTGTTCGTATCGTGGATGATATGGAGGCTGCGATGGCGCATATCGCCCGTCATGGTTCTGGTCACACAGATGCTATTGTCACTGAAAATATGAGCCGTGGCAGACGCTTTGTCAGGCAGGTTGATTCAGCTTCAGTCATGGTGAACGCTGCAACCTGCTTTGCAGATGGAGCCGAGTATGGTCTGGGTGCCGAGATTGGTATTAGCACTAACCGAATGCATGTCCGCGGCCCCGTTGGAGCGTTAGGCCTAACCTGTGAGAAATACGTGGTTACTGGCGACTACACCACACGTAGTTAACGATACCTCAATGTCAAATCGTGAACAGCGCTCTACAACGGCGCGTGTAGGGCTTTTTGGTGGAACGTTTGATCCTGTTCATTTTGGACATTTGCGTCCAGCGGTAGAACTTGCCGAAGCGTATAAATTGGACACGCTCTATTTATTACCCAACCACAGACCTGTTCATCGTGGGCCAGCAAGTGCCAGTACGGAGCGACGTATTGCCATGTTGCATCTAGCTATTGAAGCGATTCCTAATTTGGCGATAGATGCGCGTGAGGCCTTGCGTGACAAACCCAGCTACACGTTTGACACGCTCAGTGAGATTCGCGCCGAACAACCTGCCGCCACCTTGTTGTTTTTCTTGGGGCTGGATGCGTTTGCCAAGTACGACACCTGGCATAACTGGGAAGAGATATTGGAGATGGCCAATCTGGTGGTGGTTGATCGACCCAATGCTCAACACTCTGATTTTTCGACTGATCTGCTGGCGCGGCAGCGTAGATCTGTAGGTGAGGTGATAATCGATGGGCGCTGTGGTGTTATCGAACAATGCGATGTGACGCAGCTAGAGATCTCTGCAACCGATATTCGTCGTCGTATAGCAAAGAACCTGAGCGTGCGGTTTCTACTCCCAGCGACTGTATCAGAGTATATTAGTGCACAATCTTTGTACAAGGCACGACACCCTTCCAAATAGCGTGTCTTCCCCATTTGACCCGCTCGCATTCGTGCCAGCTTGGGTCAGGAGTATTGATTTTTTTGAGCATGAAAAGTAAAGACGTTATCGAGATGGCTACCAAGTCACTTGACGATATGAAAGGTATAGACCTTGTCGTGATAGATATCATCGGTAAATCCAGCATTGCGGATGCCATGATCGTTGTCACTGGGACATCGCAGCGCCACGTTAGTGCATTGGCGGAGTCGGTCAGGATAGATTCGAAAAAAGCTGACCACGCACCACTGGGCGTTGAGGGTGCAGGCTCAAGCGATTGGGTACTGGTTGACCTGGGGGATGTGATCGTGCACGTAATGACTGAAGAGAAACGCGAGTTTTATTCGCTTGAAAAACTGTGGTCTGTCGGGCCTGACACAGAAAGTAACGAGGATAGTGATCAAGCGCCAGATGATGCTGCAAATCACGGCTGAGTGCGTGTTGGATCTGCTGTTCAAGCTTGGCGTAAAATTCGAGGTTTATTTTTCGAAGTCAACGCCTGTTTTGCCCATGAGTCAACGCAAGCTTGCGTCGGCAGGCTGACACGTGAAAATCTCTGTTTACGCCATTGGCAAAAAGATGCCCAGCTGGGTTGAGCAGGGCTGTAAAGACTATGTCAAACGCCTACCGGATCGCTGGAAATTTACGGTTCGTGAATTTAGTCAGTCCCAGGGAGACAACGCTCAACTGATTATGGCGCGCGAAGCCAACCTGTTGTTGGACGCAATTCCGGAGCGCTCGCACGTTGTAGTGTTGGATAATCGTGGCGCGTCTTGGTCTACTAAGCAGTTAGCTGCACAATTAGGGGGGTGGCAGGAGTTAGGGCGCGATATTACCTTTGTTATTGGTGGTGCAGACGGTTTGCACGACTCGGTACTTGAACGCGCTAACCAACAATGGTGTTTGTCTGAGCTCACCTTCCCGCATCCGCTGGTGCGCGTGGTTCTTACCGAACAGCTTTATCGTGCGCAGTCGTTGCTTAGCAACCACCCGTACCACAGGGCTTGAGCGGTTCTGCAGTGGCACCGATGAGCGAACGTACACACCCATCTGATGTTGTCGTGCTTGCCTCACAGTCTGCTAGGCGTTTGGAGCTGTTACAGCAAATAGGCATAGAGCCTGTGTGTCTTCCAGTATCAGCTGACGAAACGGTATTTGCGAACGAATCTGCGCACGAATTAGTGGAAAGATTGGCAGTGCTAAAGGCTCGAGCTTGCAGTAAAATTGACGATTATCAGGCTCTCCAAGCTGATGACGTGCGTTGTTTACTGATAGGTGCTGATACAGTGATCGATTTGGATGGTCACATTCTTGGCAAGCCGGAAAACAAGGAACACGCTATCGATATGTTGCTACGCTTATCAGGTCGAGAGCACGTTGTTCGCAGTGGAGTTTGCGTGATCAATGGTGCCGATCAAACATCATTGACTGCCGTTGTGAATACCTGTGTTCGTTTTGGTGAATTGTCAAAAAATATGGCAGAGCGTTACTGGAGCACGGGTGAGCCGGTTGGCAAAGCGGGTGCATATGCTATACAAGGGCGTGGTGCCCAGTTTGTAGAATACCTGTCAGGCAGCTACAGTAATGTGGTGGGCCTGCCACTTTACGAGACAGTAGCGTTACTTGATCGAACTGGTTTTTCCCTAGCGCGATGCTAACTGCATACCCTCGACACAACAATTTATAGATTTATTCCCACACGTCTGTGCTGGGGACTATTCACAACATTTTTTTAAGATGACTGAAGAACTACTGATAAACGTAACACCTCAGGAAACTCGGGTTGCGACAGTCGAAAATGGCATGTTGACTGAGATCTGGATTGAGCGCGTGCGCAAGATCGGGCTTGTCGGCACTATATTCCAAGGCACTGTTAAAAGAGTTCTTCCGGGCATGGAAGCGGCGTTCGTTGATATCGGTTTAGAGAAAGCGGCTTTCCTGCATGTGTCAGACGTTCGTCTTCCGGCTTCAGCCGGAAACGCCAATGAGGGTGCAGAGACCCCAAGCATTAGTCGGTTGTTATCTGAAGGGCAGGCTCTCGCTGTGCAAGTAAGCAAGGACCCGCTGGGTACCAAAGGTGCTCGTGTGACCACACATCTGACCGCACCGAGTCGTTTTCTTGTGATGATGCCCTATGAGCCTAATATTGGCGTATCGGTTCGAATCGAGAGTGAGGAGGAGCGCGAAAGACTCCGTTCCATCGTTGATGAGCTGCGCTTCGATTCTTCTATAGGGTACATACTTCGCACAGCTGCCGAAGGGGTTGATAGAGAAGCACTTCATCAGGACATGGAATATCTTGAAAAAGTTTGGGCTGGTGTGCAAAAGCGCAAACAGAGCAGTAAGCCTAACTCGGTTATTTTTCGGGATCTGCCGTTAGTACAGCGCATGATGCGTGATTTGAATCGCAGTAACGTCGAGCGCATTCGAATAGACTCTAGAGAGACTTATCGCCAGTGTGTAGAATTTTGTAAGGAATATGTGCCTGAGTTGGAAAGCTGCTTAGAGCATTACCCAGGTGAGCGACCCATCTTCGATCTACATGGTGTAGAAGACGAAATAGACAAGGCACTCGATAGGCGAGTCATGCTCAAGTCGGGCGGTTATCTGATTCTTGATCAGACAGAATCAATGACGACAATTGATGTAAACACCGGTGGATTTGTCGGTAAGCACAATTTAGAGGAGACTATTTTCAAGACAAACCTAGAAGCCGCTCAAGCTATTGCCAGACAACTGAGATTGCGCAATCTCGGTGGCATTATTATCATCGACTTTATTGATATGACCGTCCTCGAACATCGTAGACAAGTGTTGCGCGCTCTTGAAAAAGCACTTGAACGCGATCATGCTAGAACTCAGGTAAGCGAGGTTTCCCAGTTGGGTCTGGTCGAAATGACCCGTAAACGCACTCGAGAGAGCCTTGAGCAGGTTTTATGCTTTGAATGCTCAGTCTGTAACGGACGTGGCATGCAAAAAACACAGGAGACCGTCGCTTTTGAGATTGCTAGAGAGATTATCCGACAAGTCCGACAATTTGAAATCGATTCAGTGACTGTGTTGGCAGCATGTGACATCGTAGAATGGTTTACTGAGGAGCGCTCTGACGATCTGGCAGAGCTCCAGGACTTTGCAGGTGTACCTATTCGTTTGCAAGCAGAGCAGTTTTATACACGAGAAAATTTTGATGTTGTTCTGCAGTAATTCGATGCGTAGAAGGAAGTCAAACTCATGATGGAGAGAATCGGCTGGACCATGGCAAAGCTTGTGTTCTTGCTGTTTGGTGCACTGCTGACTTTCTTGGTAGTGTTCACCCTGTTCGTAAGGCTGGGACTTCCTATGCTGAACAGCCAAAAGGACGGTATCGAAACACGGATCAGTGAATATTTGCAGGGCCCCGTTGAAATTGGTGGGCTGTCTTTGTATTGGGAAGGATTTGGCCCACTGCTCAAGGCTAACGATGTCACTGTTCTGGAGAGTGAGAATCGTGCGGTCAGGCTCGACGAGCTTTTGATTGATGTCAACCTCCTAAAGTCAGCTATTCAGCGCAAACCGGTGATTAACGAAATCACTTTGGTGGGTGCAGATTTCGAACTTGAGACCGACATTAGCGGGCAAGTCAAATTCCACGGCAAGCAACTGGTTAATGTGAGTGCCAGATCACCTGAGGCCGGGACGAGCAAAAAATCTCGGGGTGTCAATTTAGCGGCTTGGCTGTTGAATGCCAATAAAGTCGGTCTGCAAGATGCCCGTCTTACGATCACTGATATAAGAACGAGTGAAGCACTCGTTATAGATGATCTCAATATTCGTGCAGAGAACAGCGGTAAGTTACATCAGATCAGAGTGGATGCCTTGTTGCCAACTGAACTCGGTGGTCGAATCACGGCTGGCATTGATTTAATCGGTGACGCACGGGAACTGGACGCCTCTCATGGCAGTGTTTATGTTGGGGCAGACGCCTTGGATTGGCGAGGTCTTAGTCAGTTACTTTTGCTGTCAGGTTTGTTCGACGACAGTGAGTTGCTGAATGCGAATATCGACGCAAACGCCTCATTGGAGTTGTGGGGCACGTGGCAGGATGGGCGGCTGGTATCTGTCCGTGGGCCACTTGAAATTAACCAAGTGGTAGATCTGAATACAGGTAAGACGCTACTCGATAATGTCAACGCACAAGTGCGACTCCTGCACGATGAAAGTGAATCGACTGTGCTTGCAACTGCACTTAATGTCTCCTTTGGCGATCAAACACTAACCATTGACGAGGTGCTTGCCACTCGACTGTTCGTGCCGACACCAGAATCTAGTGCGAAGCCATCCAATTCGGATGACGGGAGTTCAACTGATCTAACGGCGGGCCTAGCAGGTGAAACGCGATGGCTGTTAAATTCCCAATCAAAGCACTTACCTGCAGAATTAACCAAGAGAATTGCTGAGCTTGGGCTTGTGTTCATTAATCCCGAGCTAACTACGCATCTCGCACAGTTACAACTCGATGGTTCATTGAGTAACGTTGTTTTGAGTTTGGATGGATCTGGCAAGGTCTCTAAGCTGGATCTGCAGGCAGATATCAATGGTCTAGCATTCGGTGGACATCCTGATATCCCATCAATGGGACCGTTGAATGGCACTGTTTCATTAGCTGATTCGATAGGACAACTCAGCCTGTTTGGCAACGATGTAGCGCTACAATGGCAGGCCGCAAAAGATGAAGGCTTAGTCATTGATTCGTTGAGAGCATCGATGGATTTAGATTTTCGCAACCCTTCAAAACTATTGGTGAATGCTGACATGCAGTTGTCGGACGAAGGTATTGAAACTGATACCCGGATAAAAGCTACTCTGGTTGCTGACGGCTCTCCACATCTGGATGTACAAAGCCGATTTTCAGCCAGTGACATCACTGCCTTTAAAGTGTGGGTGCCGGATAAGCTGCTGGCGCCTGCGGCAGTGGAGTGGATCGATACTGCGATTACTGCTGGACGCGCTGAAAACGGAACACTTCTGTTTTTCGGTGAAGTTGCGGACTTCCCATTCGATCAAGGGGAAGGGGTGCTGAACGCGCAGGCGGATATCAAAAACGGCACTGTTTCGTATCTTGAAGGCTGGCCTGCATCCGAGAATATTAGTGGGACCATGGAGCTTGATGGTTTATCGCTGAGCGCCGATGTTAGCAGTGCGAGTATCGACGAATTCAATGTATCTCAGGCGCAGCTGTCGATAGCCGATCTGCTTCTTCCTGTATTTACGTTTGAAAGCACCGCCAATGGCAGCTTCGACGACCTTGTTGACTTTTCCATCCACGGTCCTTTGAATGATGTGCTTGAGCCTATCGTTGGCGATATGATTGCTAGCGGTGAGGCTCAGATGGATCTTGAACTTGAATATCCGTTGTATGACCAACCGTCTGCGATTGATGATGAGGATCTGCTTGAAGTCAATGGCTCATTGTTTTTTAATGGTAACGATGTTGAATTAGGCGAGGCCGAGTTGACCTTGACTGATGTTCAGGGTGCCGTAGGGTTTGACGAATGGGGAATTTCTGTCAATAGCTTGCGTGCAAACGTGCTGGGTCATCCAGTGAATATTACTGGAAAAACCGTAGGGCAAGCCCCGTCTCTTACAACAATCATCAAGGTCCAGGGTTCTGTAGAGGCTAATGACCTATTGGCTCATTATGAGAACACGCTTGATCGCTATATACATGGTGCATCGCAGTGGATCGTGACTTTATCGGCTCCTCATTCAGATGAGCTACTAGACAAAGAGGGTGTTTCGCTGACCATTGAGAGTGATTTGGTTGGCTCGGAGTTGCTGTTGCCACATCCTTTTGCCAAAACATCAGATACGGCGGCAGCATTTTCACTCAAAACAGCCTTTAAGACTGATATTGATGATCAGACATGGGAAGCCAGATACGATGGCAGGCTTCGCGCACAGGCAAGTGTTGTAGATGATGAGCTGTTGGCGCTAATACTGGACATCGCACCGGATCGCACTCTTTACAATAATAATACTCCAGCAACCGTAGAGGCCGATTTACTAGGTCTTGATGGTATTTTTCTTCAAGGCGAGGTGAAATCGTTCCCGCTAGTAGAGTGGGTTGAAACTATGTCTGATTACATAGATTCGCTACCGGTCGAGGAGGGTGAGGAAACACCCATTCTTCCCATCTCGGGTGAGTTCAGCGCTGAGGCTATGACGATTTATGGGGTGGGCTTAGGGCCTATCGACATGAGTGTTAATTCAGACAAAGTCTATCTGAATGCCGTGGTATCGAATGAGGCCGTGAGCGGCAATTTGAGTTATCCGCGTGAACATTGGAGTAAAGAGATTCCTATGAAGGCGAATGTATCGTCGCTTGATTGGTCTGTTATTGACGCACTAAGCACTGAAATCGATGAACTAGAAACCAGTGAAACTGATTACATGGATCCGCGCTTGTTACCACCCATTGAGGCAAGAATATCCACGCTTGTGCGAGATAAAATGGAGCTCAAGGATCTTGTGATTCGTGCCCAGCCCAATGTTAGTGGAATAGACATTACAACATTTGGATTTGCCTACGACACCATGCGAATGGTCGGTCAGGGATTCTGGTATTTGAAAGATCCACAAAACCTAACAACTACTTTGTCAGATAAACATGTTTCGCAATTAAGCCTTGTAGTACAAAGCGATGACTTTGGAGCTGGGTTGGATCATATTGGTCTGGATGGATTAGTGGGTGGTGGCATAGGCAGTGTTGCCATGAATCTGAATTGGCCTGGTCCGTTTTATATTCCTGAATTTCCCAGACTCGATGGTGATATTAAAGTCGATATTAGAGACGGAAGTATCGTCTCGGTTGAGCCAGAGGCTGGGCGTGTGGTGGGCTTATTTGCTATTGAAGAATTACCGCGCAGACTAAACCTTGACTTTAAAGACCTCACAGGTGTCGGGCTTGCATTTACTGAGATATCGGGAACTGCCAATATTGACAACGGAATTGCTAATGTTCCCTTGTTGCAGCTCAGTGGTCCTATTGGTGTTGTAGATATCGTCGGCACCACTGATCTGGATAGTGAAACGATTGATCAGAAAATAACAGTGCTTCCACGCATTAGTGCTGCATTGCCGGTCATTGGTCTCATTGCCGGTGGAGCTAGCGGTGGCATTGGAGCTCTGGTCGCCGCTGGTGTACTCAAAGCATTGGGTATGGATTTTGATCGCCTCGGGCTTGTCTCCTACAGTTTGACGGGCTCTTGGGAAGAACCTAAGTTTGCAAGAATTTCCAATTCTCAATGAGCCCTTTTCTACTGTTCGGCGGTGTACTTCTAGCAGTTGCCACTGTCGCAGGTGCTGATACACCTGTGCCGATAGATGCAGGTATTAAAACGCATTATTCGCAAAGTCCTGACGCATTGCTGCAAGAGCAGGTAGCGTTTCTTGATAATCTTCTTCGCTTTGTCAAACCAGTGAGTGTGCTTCATGAGGTAGACGATGGACCTTTATTTGATCCTGATACGCAAGAAATCTGGATGCCTGTGAGTTTTTCTGACAGCATAAAGGAGTATTTTGATGACGCGAATGCACCTGTGGCTGATGTCTATTTTCATACACTGATGCACGAAGTTGGGCATGTGCTTCTTAATCAATATTCACTGCCACTATTGGCGCGCGAAGAAGACGCTGCTGATGCACTAGCAACTGTATTGCTACTTGAGTATGTCGATGATGGTGCACGCATCGCACTCAATGCTGCGAATATGTTTGGCTACGAGAGTGAGCAGTACGAATGGTTTGAAGAGTCTGATTTTTGGAGCGAGCATAGCCTGAAGATTCAACGCTACTACATCACCTTGTGCCATGTGTACGGTTCTGACCCAGACACTCATAGCGACATCGTTAATGATGAGTACGGATTGTCGGAAGAGCGAGCGGCCAGCTGTGAGCAGGAGTACATGCGTATTCGCTCAGGATGGTTAGGCGTTCTAAAGCCATATTTGAAACGCTAGAGCAGACGCCAAGCTGTACAACGTCAATACTGCACAGCTGATTAATGCCTGTCGGGTGTGCTCTTAGTTTGAATTAGCTCAATTAACTAGGCGGTTTTACCGGTATTGCCCACAACGGTGCGTTGGCTCCTTCCGATGTAATCCATAGTGCTCTACCGGGTGTGACGGTGAGTGCCTCGGCTTGAGAGAGCCTGTGTGACCAGACGAGCTCGGCCTTTTTTGCAAAAGCCTGTGGCCAGCTTTGTCCGCGTTGTTTGCGAAATCTGAGTACTTCTCTGTAGGTCAGTACATACGCCGTGTTGGCAGTTTCATCAAATTCCAATGCGGTCGGGTGTGAAAGGTCAACGTCGACTAGCGCTGCAGCAAGCCAGCTTTCAAAGTTTGATGAGCGTTGCGACATCATTGCCACGCGTGTGGCTACCAGGTTGTCGGAGCTTGTAATGGCTTGCATCATATCCAGAGCATAAACGCGATGTGGCTGTCGTCTAGATGCATTGATAGGTTCCTTACTAAGAAGGTATAAGGTAGTACCCGCCACTCCAAAGGCTTCTACGTTTCGAGGACCCTCATCAAATGTGAAGGTAATGACGTGTGTGGGTGCTAGTGTTTTTGATACGGCTGGAATGTTGGGTTCGGGAACGAGATAAAGAATGGCTTCGTCGTGCACAAGCCTATTGTCCCCCGTATCGCCTATCACCAGGTAGCTGACTCCTTGGAGTTCTATGCGAGACATGTCTTCCCAGTCTCTGTTGCTAGCGTTGTCTAGTGTCCATTGGGCCACGGAACTTCCTGATTCATTAATGGCAAACAGTGTGGCGTTGTTCCCACTGTCGTTAATTGCATACAAAATTCCGGGATACTGTTGTGATGCGCTAATGCCGCTCACCTCAGATAGTTGCGAATTTTCCAGTGTTCCTATTTGTTGTGTTTTGTTGATGCTCAATGGTTGGAACAGCCGCAACTCTGAGTCTGACGATTCTATCTGAACGTCTGTAGCCGCCGTCAATGCTTCAGGTGTTGGCACTGCTGCATCGAGAGCCGATACATCAGCAAGAACGACAGAATCTACGGCTGTATTTTTGATGGCACAGCCTTGCACGCCTAATAATAAGCATGCCACCGATACGCACAGAGTTGAGTGCAGTGGATTGCTCACTATTGCGTATCCGACTCTTCAAAAAGTGCAATTCGAATGACCTTGAATAGTTCACGAGCCGCCGCTGGAGGCTTGTTTTTTTGCTGTTCTTTAATAGCTTGTGACTGCAGATGCCTAAGTTGCTGACGATCAGCCTGTGGAAACTTGTCTAGGTACGTTGTTAGCGCATCACGTGCACTTTCGTCTTCTATTCTGCCAAGAAGTCTGTCACGCCAATGCTCAGCAAGATGCAGTTTTACGGTACTTGCTCGAGCTGTCTGTCGAATTTTTTCCAGAGCTGCATCAATAGGTTCGATGTCAACGTTGCGCAAGTGTTTAGCGAGAAATCCCAATTGTCGCTTGCGAGCACTGTTCGATTTAATTTTTGAGTGTTCGACTACGGCCGACCGAATCTCATCGGGAAGCGGAATTGTTGCCAGTTGGCGAGCTGGGAGCTCTGTTAATCGTTCGCCCAGCTTCCGCACGTCATCAGCATCGCGTTTACGCTGACTTTTACTGATTTCTTCAGGCTCTGTGATCTCAGAGTCAGGTTGATCGTTGTCTTCAAACGGTGTTGATTTGTTCAATAGTTCATCTACTCTTTAATTAGGCAGGTTGCGTCCAAGGTGTTTTCCCGTCAAGTTAACCTTTGTTTCCACAAATTGAGCCGCAGTTCCGTTGTTTTTTTGCGACATTCGCGGTTTAATACAGACAACGTTAAATATGCCGATCAATTAGATCTTGATCAGGGAGTGGATACGCTTTAATAATGGAGCAACGCGGTTTACATGGCCGATTCGACAACACAGTGGTGGATGATAGCGCCTTTGCTGGTATCGAGCATCACTGCGGCCGCTGATGTAACTGGCATTGTTACCCAAGATACAGGTAATAGTGAGTCTAGCGACGATACGCCTAACCTAATCCCCGATATTGATGCGTCAGCCGGCCCGTTTAGCTTCGATCCTGACAAGCTGCACTCTTTTCAATTCACGCGTTATAAAGACGTTCAGCATTCAATTGTTTTACCTGGTAACCCGGATGAGGCCATCGGGCTTGATGCCGATAAGTCGATTTATGCGGACTACGGCTCTCTATCGCGACAAACCGAATTTTCTTTTAAGTTGAAGCCCAAACTTCCTGATTTTTCGCGTGAAGGTGCCTACGGTTTGGACTTGTTCGACGCTCCTCGACTCAATATCCAGAGTTACCTGAAGGGGCCTAGCAAATTCGGACCTTACGAATCGTATCTGCATAACGGCTTTGAGTATTCTGCTGGTGTGCGGATCGAATATGAACAAGCTGATACCAACGATACGGCCCATATGAGCTCCAGCATGCTCGGATTATCCTATGGACGGCTGGGCCAGCTCTGGTACGGTGCAATCGATCTGAATTTGGAGCAATTTTCCTCAGACCGTTTTGGCCGAGAGCTGTCCGATGTTGTGTCGCTTGACGTCACTACAGGTCGCAAATTTGGTATCACAGGGCTAGATGCGGATTCTCCGCTCTGGATGTTGTCACTGCGAGGAGATTTTGATGTCAATGACTCGGAGTTTATTGATAACCCTGACGATGCAGGCAATTGGTATATCAATCCCAGCTTGTTCTGGCGGCAGCCTGGCTTCATGTTCTCTGCGCAAATGCAGCTACCTGTGCAGTTCGAAACACTCGATGAAGAGGGCGAACCGGATTATCGGCTTAGAGCCGTGTTCGAAAAACAATTCAAGTAAACCAATCCTAGTCACGGGTTTACTTTCACCGGTTTCCTGATTGTCGTACACAAAGATCGTTGCCTATCAATGGCTTAATACGTTGGCTTTAGCCTTTAACGGGGGGCAAGCCTGATGTTCGTCAAACGGTTATCCAGACGAAGCAAGTCCATCCTGGCGACCAATTTACCGCGTTTACGATGCTCGATTTTTACCGGTATAAAATCCACCGAGGGTGCGAACCAAGTGGTGGTCTCGCGCGTACCGCCGTCTGCCTTTCTGTTTACAACCCGGATGGTGTCGAATTTGCCCAGGGGTGTCTTAACGGTCTCCTTACCTTGATTGATAAGTTCGACCATCTTGATGCGGTTGGTATCAAAAACAGGCAGCTCGATAACAGTAAAGTCGCTGCGCACCGCATCCATCATGAAAATTATGGCCGCGAGTCTGTCAATGATGGGTGTATCGAATACGGTCGTTTGCGCTTCACCTCGGTACAGGTGGGTAACACTATTGGTTTCCCAATCAAAGGTGGCATCCACAGAACGCCGGCGCTCGTCGTCTTGTCGGTATGAATAAATTTGTGACTGGATAAGTAGCTTGTCATCAACCTCCACAAATTTCATCTTGCTTGTCTCAGTGAGCTCACCTTTGCCAGCCAGCCTGATAATGCCGCGTGGTTTGGTGGCAAACTGATAAGTCCAGAGATCGTCATCTTGCGTCAATGTCAATGCTGCGGTTCCAGCATTGATCAGATTGTTGCTGACCTCATAAACCACCTCGAAGGGCGCAACATTGCCTGGTTCAAGGTACTGAGCAGTGGTGTTGGTGCTGATGCATGTGATGATCAGGCAGAAAGACATCGAAATATGTTGAAGAAAAAGTCTCACGGACGTCGACCGAGTATTGTTAGCAAATAGGTTTTTGGCCATCATGAGTTTATCTTTGTAAACGTAGAACGCACGCAAGCATAGTCGAACTTTGAGGTTTGCTTCAGGAGTATTGAGTAGCAATGCATTGTTGCAAGGCCTTGACGTAGAGTGCGTGTTCTATGCCAATAACCCGTGTAGCTAGTATTTGTGCTGTGTCTTGTGGGTAAATCGGCACACTGTGTTGTGCAATCACGGGCCCTGCATCTAGTTCAGAAGTAACATAGTGGACACTGGCCCCGGCCTTTTTATCTCCCGCCTCAATGGCACGGGCATGCGTGTTGAGCCCAGGATACGCTGGAAGTAGAGATGGGTGAATGTTGACCAGTTTATTGCTCCAACGAGTCACAAAAGCGCCGCCAAGAATTCGCATGAACCCCGCTAGTGCAATCCAGTTGGGGCGTACTTCGTCCAGCTGTACATTCAGCTGCTGTTCAAATTCGGCACGGGAGGCGAAATCTTTGTGATCAACAACGGCGGTCTTCAATCCCAGTTTGGCTGCGCTTTCCAATCCGGCCGCATCGGGCGTGTTGCTCAACACGAGCACGATGTTGGCATTGAGTTCGCCACTGGCACAGGCATGGGCTATGGCCAGCATGTTGGAGCCACGACCTGAGATCAGAATGGCTAGTTTTTGTTTGGCGGCCACAACGTTGACTAGACGTAGATTACATGGGGTTCGAGCTGCTTAGCGTCGCGCGTACCTTCGATTTGCCCAATTTTCATGGCGTGTTCACCAGCTGAGGTCAGTGTGTCGATCGCAGCATTTTCGGCCGCACTATCGACAATGACGACCATTCCGACACCACAGTTGAATGTTTTAAGCATTTCCTGATCGGTGATGTTGCCTGTTTTTTGCAGCCAGTTGAATACCTCGGGAATAGTCCAACTATCGCGCTGCAGCGAGGCTACACAACCCTGTGGCAATACGCGAGGGATGTTTTCAGTTAAACCACCGCCAGTGATATGTGCAATAGCGTGAACCTCATGTTTAGCTATCAGTGAGGCAATGCTTTTAGCATAGATACGCGTTGGAGCCAGTAATGCCTGCCCCAGAGTGGTATCGCCCAGTGGATCTTCCAGGCTACCTTTCTCAAGCAGTTTTCGAATTAATGAATAGCCATTTGAATGTGCGCCCGACGAGCCCAGCGCGATGATGCTGTCGCCTTGCTTAACCTTACTGCCATCAATAATGTTCGCTTTTTCTACAACGCCAACAGCAAAGCCTGCCAAGTCGTAGTCCTCTTGCGAGTAAATGCCTGGCATCTCGGCGGTTTCACCACCTAGAAGCGCCGCGCCAGACTGAACGCAGCCCTCGGCAATACCTGCAACAACCGCGGTGGCCTGATCAACGTCAAGCTTGCCGGTAGCGTAGTAGTCCAAAAACCACAAGGGTTCAGCGCCGCATACGATGATGTCGTTGACACACATAGCAACAAGATCGATACCAATGGTGTCATGAATGCCCATGTCAATAGCCAGACGGAGCTTGGTGCCAACACCGTCGGCACCCGATACCATCACAGGTCGGGTGTAGCGATCTACGGGCAGTTCAAACAGGCCGCCAAATCCGCCGATACCACCGAGCACACCTGATCTAGTGGTGCTGGCAACCAGTGGCTTGATTTGCTCAACAAGCCGATTGCCTGCATCGATATCAACGCCTGCATCTGCATAGGTTAGGCCGGGTTGGGGGTTGCTTTGTGTTGAATCTGTCATAAATGTAAAAGCCGGATAAAGAGCGACTGGCGTATCAGTCATCGAGCTGTGTAATGATACGCTATCAGCTTACTAGTCAAACGTGTGCGGCGTGCAGCGTGTTCCTTGGTGCTGTCACAAGACGCCTTGTGGCTTAATTTGCTTGGGTCTGTGAACAAAGGTCGGATCTTTTATGAAATTTGTGCAGTTTTTTTTATTAACAATGTTGTCTCTGATACTGGTTAGCGGTGTTTATCCAGGCTTATCAGTGGCTCAGACCGATGCTTACAGCCTTGAGGTAGCGGTTTCAGAGCGTAGCGAAAGCGAGCAGCAGGAAGCCTATATGGCAGCATTGCGTCGCGTTCTCCTGAACAACAGCGGGGACAAAACGATCCTCAACCGCGATCTGGTCCGGCAAGCCTTGAATGAGGCCGAGACGTATGTGCAATCGTTCTCCTATCGGCGGCCGCCATTGGGTACGGTCATCGCCAGCGATACGCCTACAACCACCACGGTTCGACAAACTGGGCAGGCGACACAGCTGATGCTGGTCAGCTTTGAACGACAATTGGTAAATCTACTGATTAGCGGCTCGGAGCCGGGTAGCTCTCAGGCAGATAAGTCTGCGCCCACGGCGGATGCTTTTGTGGCGAGTAATTCGGCATTGGTTTGGCTGCTAATACGTGATGATGATCGTGATATCTTTATCAGCGACAATGCGGCGGCCAATGTGCAAAATCGTGCTCGGGAAATTGCGGGTGCTGCTGGTATCTCTTTGGTGTACCCCACAGGCGATCAAGAG
>JALZWO010000145.1 GCA_023300375.1 Granulosicoccus sp.
CACCAATACACATCACCGTCTTTGTAATCGAACACGTATTTGTGCGTCATTGCAGCGTAGACAATGTATCCGCCGCTGGTATGTAAAACACCTTTTGGCTTGCCTGTTGAGCCTGATGTGTACAGAATGAACAGAGGGTCTTCGGCATCCATTTCTACCGCAGGACAGTCAGGAGAGGCGCCGTTAATCAGCTCGTGGTACCACAAGTCACGACCATCTTTCCATTCAACATCGTCGCCACCACGTTTGACAACGACCATGCGCTTGACGCTTTCTGCTTTTTCACAGGCGATGTCAGCGTTGGCTTTCAAAGGCACTTTACGCCCACCGCGCAGGCCCTGATCAGCTGTTATAACGATTGAGCATTCAGCATCGTTGATACGATCTTTAAGCGCATCGGGAGAAAAGCCACCGAACACGATAGAGTGCACAGCGCCAATTCGTGCACAGGAGAGCATGGCCACCGCTGCCTCTGGAATCATAGGCATGTAGATACAGACCCGATCGCCTTTCTTGACGCCTAGCCCTTTCAGTGCATTGGAGAAGCGACAAACTTCGTCGTGCAACTCGCGATAACTGATGTGCCTGGATTCGCTGGGATCATCACCTTCCCAGATAATGGCCGTTTGATCGCTACGATGTTCCAGATGTCGATCAAGGCAGTTGTAGGCAACATTCAGTTTAGCGCCATCAAACCATGCAATGTCACCTGTGTGAAAATCCCAATTCTGTACTTGATCCCAAGGTTTGAACCAGTCAATAAACTCATCAGCTTGTTCCGCCCAGAAACCATCGGAATCACTCAGAGAGCGTGCGTAAAGCTCCTCGTATTGCTCCTGATTAATGTGCGCTAGTTCAGCAAATTCTGCTGATACCGGGTAGATAGGGTTTTCGGACATTCTTAATAGAAAGTATTACTTCGATGGCCGCAGTTTACCTGCCTGAAAAATTCCGTCAATTGGATTGATGAATTTAAGTTAAGAGACTGAAAAATAGCTGATTATTTCTTCTTGACATGTTGGTAAAAACTTGAAACTAGTCAGCGTTGTCATCGATTCGATCACGCAATAGTTGCATTTTCTGCCGCCGTTCCCAAAGTGCCTTGCGGCTAATTCCCAAACGTGAGGCTAATTCGGTTTCGGAGAGCTTAGCTTGATTGCGAATGACAAAGTATCTGAAATATTCATCCAGGTTAAGGTCACGACCCTCGTGTGTGCCCTCGGCCATCTCTGAGCTTAAGCCCAAATCGTTTAGTGAGAGTGTTTGCGTTCTACACGTAAATACAGCATGGTTCAGAACACTTTCAAGCTCGGCCACATTGCCGAGCCATGCGTTCGCTCTGAGAGCCGCCATGGCGTCGTCATTGATTTTGAATTTACTCCACCCGTACCGCTGCTCAAGTCGCAGAAGGTGTCGTTTGACTAGCGTGTCGATATCATCGGGGCGCTTTCGCAGTGGGGGCACTTCAAATTCACAACCAGCAAACAGGTCGCTGAATTCCGGTATCAGCCGATTTGCATCGATAGATGACTGCAATTCGTTTTCACTGATACAGATCAGTTGTACGTGTTTTGTTCCGTTGCTCATGTTGCCCAAAGATACGGGTATGCCTACGACAACAGCCTTGTACAGTAACTGCTGAGCCTCAAGTGCTAGTAGTTCTGGATTACGAATAACCAGAGTGCCATTTTGTGCAGCTTGCAAATAGCCACCGTTAGGTAAGTCAAAGTTCAATTTTGTAGACGGCTTGATTGCCAAATCAGAAGGGGCAGTTGTGCCAAATAGCAATGTGGCCATTTCATGGTGATCTTCAGATGCATCCAATACCAGTAGTGGTCCTTCGCTATCGGTACCTAAGCTATGGATAGCCTTGGCTACCGATTCGCGTTCTGTGCCTCTTTCGCCATGTAGGTACACGAAACGTTGCTTTAGCGATTCATGTGTGATGCGCTCTAGAATGCTGGATAAACCTGTGTCATAAACGTAGTGCTCCAAAGGGTGCTGTCTGTGCACATCCAGTTTTAGAGCGCGGTTTTGTGCATGCATGAGATTTTGTTGTAATGATCGTTGTATGACTATCAACAATTCATCATGATCAAATGGCTTTGCAATGTAGTCGATGGCTCCATGGCGCATAGCATCTACGGCAGAACGTACACTGGCATGACTTGTCATAATAACCACAGGTATAGGGTCTGCGGGGGCTATCAGTGTGGTGCCTAGTTCTCCAGGAAGGCGTATGTCTGCAAGTATCAGATCAAATGAATGCAACTTATAGGCAAGAGCCTCTTGCACTGAGCCTGCACAATGAACCTCGTAGTGGTTTCTCTCAAGCAAGCGTTTTAATGCCTTGAGAATGACGTCTTCATCCTCGACGACCAATAGTCTTTTCATTCGGGTGTAACCAACGGTAAGCTGAATGTCATGCAGGTGCCTGTTTCGCTATTTGCCACACGTAGTCGCCCACCGTGTTTGCTTACTATGCTGTAAGCCAGTGATAAGCCAAGGCCAGTACCTTGTCCTACTGGCTTAGTTGTGTAGAAAGGTTCGAATATATTCTCACGGTGCGCCAAGTCGATTCCACTGCCTTGATCCTTCGTGTTAACTAGTAAACAGCCGTCGTTTATTGAGCCTTCAACCTCAACGGTTGCCCCATCAGGTGACGCATCGCAGGCATTGTTAATCAGATTAACAAACACTTGCATTAGTAGATTCGGGTTGGCGTTGACCATGGCATTGGCAGGTAATGAGCATTTGAAAGTGAGTCGATGTGTGTCGGGTGACAAGCGTACAAGTCGCAGTGCTTCGTGCGCTATGTCGGCCGCATTGACGTGAGTATGTGGGCTGTCGTCCACAGAGTCAGCATGTGAGAATGCTAACAACGATCGAACAATAGTGTTAATACGATCAACTTGAGACAGGATGTCGTCTGTTTGTTCACCAACAAGACCTTGTATCAGTTCCTCTGTTGGCGCATCAACCAAAGCGTCTGCTATGTCGTAGTGAATGTTCTGCGCGATGCTGGCAATTCCCGTTAGCGGGTTGCCTATTTCATGAGCAACACCTGCGGCTAGTCGGCCCACCGACGCTAAGCGTTCTGTATGCGCAAGCTCGGATTCAAGCGTGTGCAGATTGGTCTGATCCTCCATAAGAATAACCAGACCAGCAAGTGTCGTATCGTTTTGTTGTTCTGTTGTATCAATGTTTGCTTTATGTAAATTGATAGTTGCGGCGCGTCCAGCAACGCTTACTCGCTGACGAAATCGTGTGTTGTCATCTGAGAGAGCAAACTCATTGAGCAGTTCACCCCAAGGTTGGACCAGTTCAGGTAAGAGTTTTTCATAAGCATCACGATCATTGATGTCAGTCAGCGAGCGCATGGCAGAATTCCAAATATTAATCCTGCCCTCTGAAGTGATAGAACATACGCCCAGCGGTAACTGTTTTAGTACTGTTTGCAAGTACTGCCGTAGATCGTCAAGTTGTTTGGTCAACCCTCGCATCTGTTCACGAGAGTCGCGCAAGCGCCTTTCTAGTTGACGCACATCGGGTGAGTAATTTGACGTCTTGCCGCTGTTGTTAACTTGTCGTTCGAGTATTTCTCTTGCTATGGCTGGGCCGAGTAGGCCGGTCAGGTTCCGTTCCAAGCGGTCATGCAGTGCTCGTAACTCTGAACGCCTGTTGTCGTTAATGTTTATTCCTGTTTCTTGTACTGCGCGTTGCATTTCTTGAGTAGCCACTTTATTTCCAAGGAATTGCTGCAATGCATATTGGTAATGTGCGACCGAGCGGCCCACGGTGTATCCGCCTGTGCGTAAGCCGGTATTTTCCAAGCTTGCTAGCGCGGCAAACTGCTCTTTATCTGATGGGCGCGTGATAAGCGAACCAATAACAAATAGGGCGAAGTTGAAGCTCAGCGTGCTGAATGTTGATAGGGTCCAGATATCCGTATCAACAGGAAACCAGCTCTGTGAGTCATAGCCTGGACTCAGTAGTGGCAATATAAGGATCAAAAACCAAAGTGCTGCGCCACCGGCTAAGCCCGCAATAAATCCCCTTTGGGTGGCGCGAGACCAAAAAAGCAACCCAACCATGCCCGGTAGTAGTTGCGCTGCAGCCACGAAGGAGATGAGCCCGATACTAGCAAGACCGTCGTTGAGTTCAATCAGAATATAAAAGCCGTAACCTGCACCAATAATGATGGCAATGATGGCACGTCGGCCCCACAATAATCGACTGTAAAAATCTTTTGCCTGATTAGCCGACAAAGCAGCGGGTAAAAAAAGATTGTTCATGCACATGGAAGACAGTGCCAGTGTGGTGACTATCATCATGGCACTGGCTGCAGATAACCCACCGATAAACACCAAGGCAGCTAGCCATTGATGCCCTAACGTTGTTGTCATACCCAATACATAGAAGTCTGGTTGCATAGATAGAGACAAATGCCTGCCAGCAAAAAGAATGGGGATAATAGGCAGGTTTAATAGCAGTAAGTACAGGGGAAACAGCCAATAGGCTGTGCGCAGAAATTTTGGTTTCTGGTTTTCTGTAAACATCATGTGAAACTGCCGTGGCAGCATGAAGGCTGCACAAAACGCTAGTAGCAGTAGTGTGCTCCACAAGCCAGAATCACCCGAAGAATAAAGCTCGTTGAGCATTTCTGGCTGAGCTTTTGCCCACTCGTTCATTGCCATGGGAGAGTCAAATATTTGCGTTACTACAAACAAACCAGCAATTACCATAGCGAGTAATTTCACAGCTGACTCGAAGGCTATGGCGAGCACTAAACCTTTATGTTTCTCGCGAGGCGTTAAATGTCTAGCCCCGAACAGAATGGTAAATAAGGTGATAACAACGCAGAAAGTGAGAGCTAACAAATCGGGTAGTTCTGTTCGACTCAGCACTTGGATTGATTCGGTGACTGCACGTATCTGCAATGAGATGTAGGGAAGGGTGCCGACTAGCATGAACAGCGTGACGACAAAGCCTGTGGCGCGCCCCCCGTACCGAAATGCAAACAGATCAGCAATGGAATTAATTTGATGCTCAATACTTAGTCGCAAAATGGGTTTCAGCACATACGGACCAAGCATAAAGGCTGCGGTAACGCCCAGATAGATAGTCAGGAAGGCTAGTCCACTTCTGTCGGCTAGACCCACGCTGCCATAGTAAGTCCACGATGTTGCATACACGCCAAGAGAGAGCGAATAGACGATGGGATTTGAAACTATGAATTCAGGTAGCAATCCGGTGTCTGCACACCAGGCAATAACAAACAGTAATGCAAGATAGGCTAAAGCAATGGCGAACAACCAGCCAAGCTCAATCCCCATGTTCCTGTCTCATCTGATTCCACGCAACCAACACAATAATGACCGCCCAGAGAACGAACACCATATACCAAGGTAACGATAGGCTCGACCACCAACTATTCAGTGGAGAGTTGAATAAAAAAACGGCCAAAGCGAAAATCAGTAACGTGTAATCGGTTCTACCTAGCTTGCGGCTCATTCGAAGCTAACCTCGGTTCTAACGCTTTTAGGCACATCACTGAGTTGCCAATGATCTACAGCTGCGGTCCAGAAAGACGGAATATCGCTTACCGTAATGGGTCGCTGGCCCAAAAATTTCCACGCTCTGTTCAAGGTGGCTAGTTTATCCATGTCATCTATTGCGGTAGCTTTTGAATGCTTGCTGAGTTTGTCGTTGTTTGCATCAACTGCAATGGGTATGTGCGAGTAGTTTGGCGGTGTCATATGCAGATATTGCATGATCGCTAGTTGCGCTGCTGTGCTAGATAATAGATCAGCTCCACGAACAACGTCTGTGCAATCTAGCGCATCATCAACGGCGCAGGCAAGCGAATACGACACCAGCTTGTCGCGGCGCCAGATAATAATGTCACCTACCGTATCCGATGTGGCCACTTGTTGCATGCCCTGAACGCCGTCTTCGAAATTGATGGACGCCGGTAGAATTAGGCGCAGAGCAGAATTTTCTTTGATGTCGTTGATACTGTGCAGGCGATTGCTACGACACGAACCGGGGTAAGGCTGGCCTTGTGGTAGCTGACGCCTACTACAATGGCAGGTGAACACACAACCGGTTTCAATCAGAGTGCTCAAGGCACTTAAATAGCGCTGGGCGTGTAGGCTTTGTAAGAGCAGCTCTCCGTGCCAGTGTAGCCCGTAGTCTTTCAGCGAGCTTTGGATTCGTTCAGCAGAGCCAGGTACGCTTCGAGGGCCGTCGATGTCATCGATTCTGAGTCGCCAGAGAGCGCCCATACTGCGAGCATCACAAAAACTTGCCATCGCCGCTAGTAGCGATCCAAAATGCAGGTCGCCAGTAGGCGAAGGTGCGAAGCGGCCTGCATGGCCGCTTTTTTCCATTTCGTTATCAGTTGCTGAAGGGACCATTAGCGGACGACGAAGGGCCCCTTGCAGTGGGTAACTAGGCGGTTTGTCGCTCGCGAATCTCTTCCAGAGTTTTACAATCTATGCACAACTCTGCAGTGGGTCTGGCTTCCAATCGGTTAACACCAATCTCGATACCACACGTTTCGCAATAGCCGTATTCATCATCATCGATACGCTTTTGCGCTTCGTTGATTTTTTTGATCAATTTTCGCTCTCGATCGCGAGTACGTAGTTCCAGACTAAACTCTTCTTCCTGAGTGGCCCGGTCGTTAGGGTCAGGAAAATTGGTGGCATCATCTTTCATATGGCCCACGGTACGGTCAACTTCTTCCATGAGTTGTTGCTTCCACTCAGCCAATTTTTTGCTGAAGTGATCTAGCTGACTGACGTCCATATAGTGCCCAGCATTTCTTTCGTAGGGCACTGGTGCTTTTGATAAGCCGCTCGGCAAATCATTCGAATCGATGTCGTCGTCTTGATCGAAGTCTGGCTTTTCAGCAACTTCAGCAATGTCTTCGTGAACTTTCTTAGCTACAGCTTTTTTCGCCACTTTTTTCTTTGCCACAGGGTTACTTACAGAGTTGTCGTCCGCCTTGTCTGCTGTTTTAGCGGCAGTCTTGCGGTTCTTTGTCGTCTTCGGACTTGCCTTATTTGCAGATTTTTTGCCAGACTCATCAGCAGTCGCGATTTTTTTCGACGCTGAGGTTTTTTCTGTGGCTGCCTTGGAAACTGCTTTTTTTGAAACAACTTTCTTGGACGCTGTTTTCTTCGCAGAGCTCACCTTTGAGGCCACTTTTTTGGTCGCCGTTTTTTTGGTCACCGTCGCGTCAGTCGTTACTTTCTTCTTAGCAGCCGATTTGCTGGCAGTTTTCTTTTTTTGTTCAGATTCACTCAACTTAGCTTTCTCCGCGGCTGCCGTGCTAGCCGTTTTCTTTGCGCCAGCTTTTGTTAGCTGAACGGCAATTTTCTTGGACCCGGCGACATAACTGCCCACCGAGCTTGAAGCTGTCTTTCTCTAAAAACTTTTACAGCAGATTCCCTGCTGTGACCAAAAACTGGGAGCCGAGCGTTATATCAGAAATTTGACCTGTTGACAGCAAAAAGGTGGCAAAATCGTATAAAAATTATTCAATAGCATCGAACTTTCCCGCTGATGGGAGTGCACTTTTTTCAACTGGTTCAGTTCCTGATAGACGAACTGCGCTCACAACGGCCACAACTTCGCCTGTTGCCAGTCGCGCGCTGATTTCATCTCCCAAGCGCACGCTGGCGGCGTTTGTGAGAACAGAATCATATTGTTTTACAACGGCATAGCCACGATCTAACACCGCAAGCGGGCTTATGTTGTGCAAAGATCGAGTCAGCATTTCGAAGTGACTACGGGCGTTTTTTTGCACTTGCACAGCGGCAATGGCCAGTCTTCGCTCCAGTTCGCTCACCGCCATTTTCTGGCGTTTTACTGTTAATTTGGGAGAATGAAAATTTAGCTGGCTGGCGAGCTCTTTCATCCGGTGACGCTGTTGATCTGCACGCGAGTCCCACGCCCTTTCAAGGCGCGAATAAAGCTCGTCGATACGCTGCATCTGGTCGCTGATGGCGCGATTTGGGTGCCTTAGTTGCAAACGCGTGTTCTGTTGATGCAGTCGCTCTTTGCGTTGTTGCAACAATTTGTGTTGACTGTAAGTTAGGTGCCGCAGCGCTTGATCGAGGCGCAGCTGCAGATCGCCAGTGTCAGGGGTTGATAATTCAGCCGCAGCCGATGGAGTGGGGGCTCTGACATCGGCCACCAAGTCGCTAATGGTGATGTCAACTTCATGGCCAATGCCGGCCACTATGGGCAATTGACTATCTCGTATTGCTTTTGCTACCTCTACCTCGTTGAACGCCCAGAGATCCTCCAGTGAACCTCCACCCCTAACTAGCAGCAAAACGTCTACTTCCGTCCGTTCATTGGCTCGTCGAATCGCTGCAACGATGCCGGGAGCCGCTGCAGCGCCTTGTGTAGGAGTGGGGTAGATGACCACATTGGCTTGCCGATAACGGCGTTTAAGCACCTGCAGTACATCGCGTAAGGCGGCACCAGTGGGGGATGTGACCACACCTATACTGCGTGGTGCTGACGGCAGCGCTTTTTTGCTGGAATGATCAAACCAACCTTCATTGAACAATTTTTTCTTGGTCGCCTCGAAAGCCGCCTGCAACTGTCCTTCGCCAGTAGGCTCCATGTGTTCCACTATAAGCTGGAAATCACCGCGTGCTGCGTACAGGCCGAGCTTGCCGCGCACGATCACCGCATCGCCGCTTTGCGGGGCAAAATTGATGTGCCGATTGTGTCCTTTGAACATAGCGCATCGAATCTGCGCCTGGCTGTCCTTCAGCGTGAAGTAGAAGTGGCCACTGCCGGGTTTGCTGAAATTTGACAACTCGCCCTGAAGCCAAACGGTGCCGAAGCCGGATTCTATGATCCGATGAACTTCCTGATTGAGTCTGCTGACAGTAAAAACTTTGCGTTTTTCAACAGAATTTTCAGCAATGTTTAGCTCACCTTGATTCATGCGAGGTTCAAATCAGGGTTAGCAGGGTAACTTGTGTGCGATGCAGTGAAATTCATCGCGTAAGCATACACGCTGATGCACACTTCACTGTAGAATGCCATCGCAACCTGTATCTACCGATGGTATCCCAGCCCATGCTCGTCCCCCAGGAAGCACTCACTTTCGACGATGTACTATTAACGCCTCGTCATTCCACCGTCTTGCCCCGCGATGTTGATCTGTCCACACGGCTAACCCGAAAGCTCACACTCAACATTCCGTTGGTGTCTGCAGCTATGGATACTGTTACCGAATCTCGGTTAGCCATAGCGCTCGCGCAGGAAGGTGGGGTCGGTATTATTCACAAAAACTTGTCTATTGAGGAGCAGGCGGGTGAAGTCTCCCGCGTGAAAAAGCACGAAAGTGGCGTTGTAACTGAACCGATTACCATCGCACCTAACACCACGATCCAGCAAGTGATCGATCTTATTGCAAAATACGGTATCTCCGGGTTGCCCGTAGTCGAAGGCACCACGTTGGCTGGAATCGTTACCCAGCGAGATCTTCGGTTTGAAACGCGCCTCGACCAGCCAGTGTCAGCCATCATGACTCCGCGTGAGCGATTGGTTACTGTTCCCGAGAACGCGACGCGCGAAGTTGCCATTGAGCAACTGCACAAGCACCGCATTGAAAAGGTGCTCATGGTCAACGACGCTTTTGAATTGCGCGGCATGATTACGGTTAAAGATATTCGAAATGCTCAAGATTTTCCTAACGCCTGTAAAGATGATCGTGCTCGCCTACTTGCTGGTGCAGCTGTAGGCACGGGTGCAGACACTGAAGAGCGTGTTGCGGCTTTGGTTGAAGCTGGCGTAGATTTACTCATTGTTGACACCGCTCACGGACATTCGCAGGGTGTGCTGGATCGCGTGGCTTGGATTAAGGAGCACTTCGACGTACAGGTCATTGGTGGCAACATCGCGACTGGTGAGGCTGCAACTGATCTGGTAGCGCGAGGCGCAGACGGCGTCAAGGTCGGCATAGGTCCTGGCTCCATTTGTACTACTCGAATTGTTGCAGGTGTTGGCGTTCCTCAAATCAGTGCTATCCACAACGTCTCTACTGCGCTTGAAGGCACTGATGTGCCGATGATTGCTGATGGCGGTATCCGTTTCTCTGGTGACATGGCAAAAGCTATAGCCGCTGGTGCATCCTCAGTCATGGTTGGTGGGATGTTCGCCGGCACAGAAGAGGCTCCGGGTGAGGTCGTTCTTTATCAAGGCAGTTCTTACAAGTCCTACCGCGGCATGGGGTCTGTTGCTGCGATGCGTTCTGGTTCCAGCGATCGCTACTTCCAAGATGACGAAGACGTAGAGGACAAACTTGTACCTGAAGGTATTGAAGGTCGAGTGGCATACAAAGGTGCTTTGTCCGCGATCGTGCATCAGATGACTGGCGGCGTGCGATCCAGTATGGGTTACTGCGGTGCGGCGAATATCGAAGCGATGCGCCGCGATGCTGTGTTTGTGCGAGTAACTGGTGCAGGTATGGCTGAGAGCCATGTGCACGACGTTCAAATGACCAAAGAAGCTCCTAACTACCGAATTGGCTGAATAAGCCCAGCAGACAAAAAAACATGGCAGACCTTCACGACCAGCGCATCCTGATAATCGATTTTGGTGGGCAAACAACGCAATTAATCGCACGTCGAGTTCGAGAGGCGGGCGTATATTGCGAAATACACCCTTGGGACATCAGTAACGAGGCAGTAGCGCAGTACCGCGCTAGCGGCGTCATTTTGTCGGGCGGACCTGAGTCGGTTACCCAAGCAAATTCACCGACTATTCCGAGTGCTATCTTGACGCTTGAGGTGCCAATATTGGGTATTTGCTATGGCATGCAAGCCATGGTCAATCAGCTCGGTGGTGAGGTGCAAGCTCAGGCCGCTCACAGTGAGTTCGGTTACGCCAAGGTGGAGTTGGTTGCTGACACACCGTTGTTTCTAGACTTGCGCGATGAGCGCAACAACGACACTGATTACCTTGATGTCTGGATGAGCCATGGTGATCGAGTTGAGTCGCTTCCTGATGGCTTTGAACGAGTAGGTACCAGCGAAAACGCACCTATGGCGATCATAGCGAATACGCAGGCCCAACGGTATGGCATCCAGTTTCACCCGGAAGTTACGCACACGGTGCAAGGTGAACAGATTCTGAAGCGCTTTGTCTTGGACATTTGCGGTTGTGACGGCTTATGGAATGCCGGCAATATTATTGAGGATGCGATAACGCGCATTCGCAAACAGGTGGGTAAGGAAGAGGTTCTGCTGGGTCTGTCTGGCGGTGTGGATTCATCAGTGGTTGCGGCCATGCTGCACGAGGCTATTGGTGACCAGTTAACTTGTGTTTTTGTTGATAACGGTTTGCTTCGCTTGAATGAAGGCGATCAAGTGATGGAGACGTTTGCAAAAAATATGGGTGTGCGTGTTATCCGTGTTGATGCAGAAGATCGCTTTCTTGATGCGCTTGCTGGTGTAAGTGACCCAGAGCGCAAACGCAAGATCATTGGCAATCTATTTGTTGAGATCTTTGAGCAAGAAGCTGCAAAACTGGTTAATGCTAACTGGCTAGCGCAAGGCACTATTTATCCCGATGTTATCGAGTCAGCGGCTAGCACGAGTGGCAGTGCGCATTTGATTAAGTCGCACCACAATGTGGGTGGCTTGCCTGCGAACATGCGACTCAAATTACTTGAACCACTTCGTGAATTATTCAAAGACGAGGTTCGGCGCATAGGTGTGGATCTTGGTTTGCCACCGGCCATGGTGCAGCGACATCCGTTTCCAGGTCCCGGCTTAGGTGTTCGTATACTGGGGGAAGTGAAAAAAGAATATGCCGACATTTTGCGCGCAGCTGATGCCATTTTTATAGAGGCGCTGTATGCGCACGATTTATACGACAAGGTATCGCAAGCGTTTACCGTGTTCTTACCCGTCAAGTCTGTTGGTGTTACTGGCGATGGTAGACGATACGATTATGTTGTCGCTCTGCGAGCAGTAGAAACCGTCGATTTCATGACGGCAAGAGCTGCGCGCCTGCCTTGGGACATGCTTGATGAGGTTTCAAGAAACATCTGCAACTCCATTCCTCGTATCTCTCGCGTTAGCTACGATATTTCAAGCAAACCGCCTGCAACCATTGAGTGGGAATAGTTATTCTAGCTACCTGAAATATTGCAAGCTTGATGTGGAGCTTGTCTCCACAGTCGAGATGCAAAAAGGTGCATTGGCTTAAGGTCGACAAAAGAAAAGTGAAATATGAGGTGCCTTAGCGACGTTCAACATCCTAAGAAAAAGATTCTATTCTTAGGCTACGATGAAACACAAACATCAATAATAAATGCACTCGTTGCTAGCAACTGCACGGTCTATCATACTGACAAGAAAGTAGACGGGGATGCTAGCTACGATTTTGTCGTTAGCTATGGTTACAGGCATATCTTAACGCCTGATGTTATTGCAGCATTTAGCTGCCCAATTTTTAATCTCCATATTTCTTATTTGCCTTTCAATCGTGGCGCCCATCCGAATTTTTGGTCATTCTATGAGAACACCCCATCTGGTGTGACTCTGCATCTCATCGATGATGATGTTGATACTGGTCCAATAGTTGCTCAACGGTATGTCAATTTCAAAAAACAAGACGATACGTTCGTTAAAACTTATGCGGTTTTGGTGACAGAGATCGAGAGTCTTTTTTTGGATAATTTGGACTCGTTATTGTCCGATCAATGGACTTCAACAAGGCAAAGTGGCGATGGTAGTCATCATTATGTAAGAGATCTCCCTGCTAATTTTTCTGGTTGGAATTCAAACATTCGGCAAGAAATCGAAAAATTGCAAAGCGAGAGCTTAAAGTATGACTAGGCAAAAATTTTTTATCGGTGATCGAGAGATCTCTAGCAATCTTCCGCCTTTCGTCATTGCTGAAGTGTCTGCTAACCACAATGGTTCAATACAGCGAGCAAAGGACACAATCTTAGCCGCAAAACATGCGGGTGTTGATGCGGTTAAAATCCAAACCTACACGCCAGATACGATGACCATTGATGTTGAAAATGCTGATTTCTACATCAAAGATGGGTTGTGGAAAGGTAGGTCGCTTTATGATCTATATGGAGAAGCTTTTACCCCTTATGAGTGGCATGAAGAGCTCTTTAGGTTTTCACGAGAAATAGGCGTGACGTTGTTTTCATCGCCTTTCGATGAGACTGCAGTAGATCTCTTGGATTCATTAAACGTACCTGCCTTTAAAGTGGCTTCTTTTGAAATAGTAGATTTGCCGCTCATTAAATACATTGCATCAAAAAAGAAACCTATTTTAATGTCTACTGGAATGGCGTCTTTGGACGAAATCGGAAATGCCATTGAGAGCGCCAAATCAGCTGGTAATCAAGATTTAGCGCTATTCCATTGCATCAGTAGCTATCCAGCGCCAATAGGTGAATCTAATTTAAATTCAATTCCATTATTGCGTAAAGAATTCGGCATTCAGGTAGGACTGTCAGACCACACTATTGGTCACCTGGCAAGTGTCGTGGCAACATCATTAGGTGCATCAGTAATTGAGAAACACTTTACTTTGAATCGTAGTGATGGAGGTGTTGATAGCAGCTTTTCGCTTGAGCCGAAAGAGATGGAGGCGCTCGTTAACCAGACGAGACAGGCGTTCTCTGCCCTGGGGTCTGACGATTTTGCACGTTCTGAAGTGGAGGAGCCTAACAAGGTATTCAGGCGTTCTCTTTACTTTGTTAACGACGTGTGTGCAGGAGAGATATTGTCGGAAGACAGTGTGCGGCGAATTCGGCCAGGCTTTGGGTTGGAGGCAAAATATTACGAACAGGTTATGGGTTCTAAATGCCTTAAAGCCGCGAAGAGGGGAGATCGCGTCACCATAAACCACTTCAAGGTGGATGATTTGTGAAATGTCTTGTCGTCTTATCGCACCTGATGTCGCAAGATTGCGTTTTGGGTGATGAATCTGTTGCTCGTGCCAAGCTAGCGATTGACTCATTCAACGCAGAAAACTATGCACATCTAATCACAATTGGCTGGGCTTACCGCTTAGATTGTGACACGCCAATTTCAGACGTGTTTAGGCAATATATAGTTAAGAATTCTGATATTGACCCTAGCTCGGTTGTTTCCTTGCCTTACTCGAGAGATACCGTCGGCGACGCCTTTTTTAGTCTAAAATTTTCGCAGCTTAACGGTGTAAAAGAGCTGTTGATTGTTACTTCGGATTATCATGTCAATAGAACACAGCGAATATTCGACACATTCTTTAGTGATCGATTAAGGGTAAGCGTAATAGGCGCGAAAACAGCCTTAGCGAATGAGGTAAGTGTCCAAGAACACGAGATGCGATCAATAGCAGCATTTGATAAGACGTTTTCCCAAACAAATTGTGATGATGTTGCATGCTTATGCGAAACGCTTTCAACTCTACATCCATTTTACAACGGTGAGGTATATCCAAAAATTGAATGTAAATGAGTGATAGGCTAAGCAGTCGTCGTCGGACGCCACAATGTTCTCCACAGCGAGTGTCGCGTCTGAAAATTCTCGACCCCTTCACAAAAACGCATTGGTATTGTCAGATTCTATGGTTTTTTGCACCTCTATTGTACAAATGAATAGTTGGAAAGCTCTTGTAAAATAGGCAGTAAAAGTTATATAAAACAATGTTTTAGAGTGGTTATGTCTCTTAACTAGTGCGAATATTGACACGGAGTTTGCTGATATCCGACCCGAATCCTGCGAAGTGTAAGATAATGGACCGTAGGGCCAGTTGTCAGGAAGGTTGAAATCGCACCAGCGGTAAGAATGGACATTCGCTGCTGAGCCTGCCAATCATCCGCAGTTTTGCGTTGTAGAGCGGGTGCTTTATCGTCAAAAAGTCCACGCTCACTATTGAAAGAGAGAAGCTTGTAACATGAAGACAGGTAATTGGATCGTCATAATTTTTGGATTTGCCTTGCTAGCAGGGTGTGCTACAACGCCATCCCTGCCATCACTGCCGTCTGCTGATGGCTCAGCTAGTTCTTCCACATTGGGTGGGCTAAGCACTGCCGGTTCAGATGCAGACCAAGATTCTATTGGTGATTCACAGGATGCCTGTGCCGATACTGCCCCAAATGTCATGGTTGATCTTAGAGGCTGTGAACTTGCCACAGGAGCAATCCCGGGTATTAGATTTAAACCTGCGGTATCAGATCTGGATGCCGGTGGGCAGCAGGCCCTTGATGCTTACGTAGAAGCCATGCTGCGTTACCCTGAGGTGGTGTTAAATGTAGAAGCACACACCGATAATAGAGGTACAGCGGCAGCTAATCTCGAACTATCTAAGGAGCGAGTGCTCTCAGTGGTGCGATATATGCTGTCAGGTGGTGTCAGTCCTGATCGTATCAAGCCTTTTGGTTATGGCGAAAGCCGCCCACGTGCTGCTAATGCCACTTCAGAGGGACGCGAAGAAAATCGCCGAATCGAAATCAAGGTACTTGAAGGCTTGACCTGAATCTGCTGTCTTGGCTAAATCGCGATAACAATCCAAAGAAAAAATTATGAACATGACTAGTCCCGGTAGTGCGCTAAAGTTGGTTTTTTCAAGACATGCCGGTTTCTCGCTACGCCGTTCAGCGCGCTCCGCTGTTCAGGTTTTCTGTCTGGCAGCGGTAAGCGTTGTGTTAACTGTTGGCTGCTCTTCAACGAAATCCCCCGAAAGAGCGGCATCGTTACCTGAAGCGCCTATATTCACACGCCCTGATGGATCTGTTCGTACCGATACGACAAACCAAGAAGTGGCGCAGTTATGGGCATCAGCGGAAAGTGCGAGAGCTAAAGACAAACCGGCTGTTGCACTTGAATTACTTTATGAAGCATTGGAAATTGCCCCAGACAACAGTCTGGTGTGGAGCCGTGCTGCAGAAATTCAGCTCGATAACCTCGAACCTGCATTAGCTGAGGATTTCGCTGTGCGCTCTAATTCGTTCGCCAGTGAGAACCGGCCGTTGCTACATCGTAACTGGCTTATCATTGAACACTCGCGCAGCATGCGTGGTGATCTTCTGGGTGTTCGAAGTGCGCGCAAAGAGGTCGAAGCGTACAAGATCCGGTAAGGCGTAAGCTCCAGCCGGAGCACGGAGGCACCGGAAGCATGCACCCCAATAGTTCTATCAGTGACGTACTTGGAGACGATGGTCCCATTGCGCGTCACTTGACGGGCTTTGCCCCTCGGCTCGAGCAACAACATCTCGCGGAAGCTATTTTTACTACGCTTGAGCAAGGCGAGACCTTGATTGGTGAGGCAGGTACTGGCACAGGTAAAACATTCGCCTATCTGGTGCCAGCTATTCTTAGTGGCAAGACGATTATCATATCCACTGGTACGCGCCACCTCCAAGATCAGCTGTTCTATAACGATTTGCCGTTGGTAAAACGTGCGCTTAGTTCAGGGGTAACAACGTGTCTTTTGAAGGGGCGTGCCAACTACCTTTGTAAGCATCGTTTGCAACGAGCTATGCGGCATCCTGCGCTGCTCAATGAAACTCATCAGAAGCATTTAAGAATTCTAGCTGACTGGGCTGGCCGGACAAAATACGGTGACATTGCCGAGGTTATCGGTGTGCCAGAAGACTCCATGGTGTGGAGTTTTATTGTTTCCAATGACGAATTTTGTTCCAAGCACGAATTTGAGGATCTTGCGGATTGCTTTATTCACAAGGCGCGAAAGCGTGCTCAAGAGTCCGATATTATTGTCGTCAATCATCATTTGCTTTGCGCCGATCTCGCTCTGAAGGACTTAGGTTTTGGTGAATTACTCCCTAGTGCAACTGGCTTCGTCATAGATGAGGCACATCAGCTACCTGACATTGCTGCCCAGTTTTTCGGTCGAAAACTCAGTAGCCGCCAACTGCTTGATCTGGCTCGCGACACCGTAGGAGAGCAACTGCACGAAGCGCCAGATAATCGAGAGCTTCGCGAGTTGGCGCAAGAACTGGAAACCGGCGTTAGACACCTCAGACTGGCATTTGCCATAGAGCCCGAGCGTGGGCCGTGGGTGTCGGTTAGAAGCACAGCAGCAATGGACAGAGAGCTAGAACGATTGGAGATGTTGCTGGGAGCGTTAGAAGAGGCACTAGCCGATGTAGCAGCAAGAGGCAAAGGCCTTGAGGCATGCCACAAGAGGGCTCAACTACATACCGAGACGCTGGGTTACTTCATGGAACTAGATCCTGCACTAGATTATGTGCATTGGTACGAGACGTTTCGCAACGGTTTCAGTCTCAATATGACGCCTATGACAGTAGCTCAGCCCTTTCAGAAAGCCATGCAATCTATGGATGCTAGCTGGGTGTTTACTTCAGCTACTTTGGCGGTTGGCGGTGACTTCAGTCATTTTCAGAGTCAACTGGGTTTAGAGGACGCTCGAGAGCTGCAGGTTGATAGCCCATTCGACTATCGCCACAATGCCTTGTTGTATTTGCCGGGTAATCTTCCAGAACCGCAACACAGCAACTACACCAGGAGCATTGTTGACACTATGGTGCCAGTGCTAGAGGCGAGTGGTGGTCGAGCATTTTTGTTGTTCACCAGCTACCGAGCTATGCACGAGGCTCAAGGCTTACTTGAGGGACGTATCAATTACCCTATCTTGGTTCAAGGTCAGATGCCTAAACGCGAGCTCATAGAAGCCTTTCAATCTGTAGGAAATGCTGTTCTGCTGGGTACCAGTAGTTTCTGGGAAGGCGTAGATGTGCGTGGTGAAGCGTTGTCTCTTGTCATGATAGATAAACTACCTTTTGGCTCCCCGGGCGATCCAGTGATGAGCGCCCGTATCGATCACATGAAGCAAGGAGGTGGTAATCCATTTTTTGAATATCAGGTGCCACAGGCAGCCATTGCTTTGAAGCAGGGAGTCGGCAGATTAATACGTGACGTTACAGACAAAGGCGTTTTAGTGTTGTGCGATCCTCGCATCAGATCCCGTCACTACGGCGAGGTGTTTATCACAAGCCTCCCGCCCATGCCAATTACCACCGACTTGGAAGAAGTCACCGAGTTCTACCGTCAGGAACGTGTTGCATTGCGTGATGAATTGGAAGAGGTAGAGGAGTAGGGATGAAATTTCTTGCTATTGATACATCAACAGATGCATGCAGTGTTGCACTGCAAATTGATGGCTCGATAATCAGCGATCATAGAGTTGTTGCTCGACAACATGGTGCTTTGGTACTGCCTATGGTAGACGCGCTGATGGCTCAGGCTGGCTGTAAGGCTGCTGAACTTGATGCACTTATTTATGGTCGTGGCCCAGGAAGTTTTACCGGTGTACGTATAGGTATAGCCACTGCTCAAGGTATTGCATTGGGTGCAGACATTGGTGTTGTGGGAGTCTCTACCTTGCAGTCCATCGCGCAAGCCTGTTGGCGTGAGTATGCAGACGAGTCAGTTGCTGTGAGCGTCGATGCAAGAATGGATGAAGTTTATTTTTGTAAATTTTTCATCAATGAAAAACAATTAATGCAGTCAAAGTTTGATGAACAGATTGGCCCGCCTGAGCAAGTGAGAGGCGATATGTGTGCGGTTTGGGCAGGCTCCGGCGCTGAGCGTTACAGCGAGCTGTTGCAAGAAAATGCGCCTGCGTCAGCGGTATGCGTCCGATCAGGGTGCTTGCCAAATGCTGTTGATCTGTTAACTTTGGGTGCTGATAAGGTGAGTGATGGTCAGTTGCAAGCTGCTGAATTTGCCAGCCCTGTTTATCTTCGCAACAAAGTGGCATTAACAACCGCTGAACGTGGTGTCAAACAGTAAAGTGTTTTTTATGCATCTTACATTGCAAGCAAAGTCGTTGCTTTTAAGACTGAATTAAGTCATTAGCAATAACATCTGCATCTCTGACTTTCATACATTTAACTGAGCCAGATCAAAACTCATGAATAAATTGCTCATTGCAGTTCCGTTTGCCCTAGGCACTATGGGGGCTGTTGCCCTTGCTGCAACTTCACAGTTTTCGGGTGAACAAACAAAAGCCGAATACGAACAGTTATTAGCTCAATTAAATGCTACTGCGCCTGCCATATTTGTCAATGAGTCCTACGAGACTGGTTTGGGTAAGAGCACCGCTGTCACGCGAGTTCAGAGCACTCATGCTGATGATTCAGATGTGTGGTTCTTTCTGCATCATGAGATTGATCATTCTGCGGTGAAGAAGGACGATGATGGTCTTCACATCGGAACTGTGACTATTAGCACGACGTTGCATCAAGAAAATTCTGAGCAAAAGGACATAGTGGAGATGTTCGAAGATTCAACACCGTTTCGCCTCGTTACCGACATTCAACATACGGGAGAGATGCGTAATCGCTTCACGGTAAATGCAAGTACTCCTGAGCTGGCAGCTGATGGAATATCATGGGATGGTCTTGAGCTGGATGTCGTCACAAAAGATCAGGCCATCGTTGGCAGCGGTAAGTTGGGTAGGTTGAATTTCACTGATCCAAAGGACGGCATGGAGTTCTCAATTGAGGATAGTCCATTTGATCTTGACCTCGTCTTACACGAGTCGATCGGATATGTCGGTGATGTCAGTTCAGTCATCAACGAACTAACGATGAGCTCTCCGCAGCGACCGGAGATGCGCATTAAGCAAGTTGATATAAAATCAGAATCAACCATCGATGACAATTCGCTTGATACCGCACTGTCATTTGATGTGCAGGGCATTCAATCAATCATGCCTATAAGCAATGCATCTCTCGATGTTTCACTCGATGGTTTAGGCGTTAAGGGCATGAGCTTGTTAAGCGATCTGCTTCAGCCTGAAAATGCAGAATTGGGTGAAGATCAGATGCAAGCCGAAATATTGAGAGCGTTGAAAGATATGCTTCAGCCAGGTTCGTTATTGAATCTCAATTTGCTGCTTAATAACCGTGGTGGCGATGTTGTGACTGACTTGAACATAGCGATAAAAGAAGAGGGCGAACAAGGTATGAGTGCGGATGCGCTAGACAACATTGTTACGCAACGCGATGTACTCAATGTTATCAATCTCAATGGGGTGCTGAATGCCGACAGGTCGGCTCTCGATCTGACACCCGTTATGATTTTTATAGGTGCAGCAGGCAAGTACGTAACAGTATCCGAGGAGTCGGTAACGTCGAGTGTCACTCTGGAAGGCAGCACGCTCAATATTAACGGTGTGATGCTTCCACTGGAGCAATTGATAGGTTCACTGGATCAGCCATTTGCTGATATTTTCCGCCGCTAAGCGTTTAAACATGTAAAGCCTGCTGTGTTTATCAGCAGGCTGATTTACACGTTTTTACTCTATCGATTCCACTTCAAGGCCAGCAGCGTAGTTCATGCCGCCAAGTAGATGCGCTCTAAAATCCGGCTCTGCATAGCTTTCTTGCGTATGGCCGCCACCGGTGTACCACGAACGCCCACCATCGAATTCGTGATACCAGGCACTGGGATGATCTGCACCCATGCCGCCACCAGAATATGAATTTTCATCTAGTGTTAACAGAACATTCACTCGACCGCGTGGATTAGATTGGAAGTCATACCATTCGTCGGTGCGCGTCCATGTTTCAGTCAAGTGACTGGTGGACACGTGAGAGCCATCTTCAACGATTTGTGTGGCGGTTTGTATGACAGGATGTCGGTCGAAGTAGGCGCCTACCAACTCCCCATACCAAGGCCAGTCATACTCTGTATCACTGGCTGCATGTATGCCTGCGTAGCCGCCACCGCCTCGTATATAACGCTCAAATGCTGCTTGTTCATCCTCATTCAATACATCACCAGAAGTTAGGACCCAATAGACAGCATCGTAGTTGGCAAGATTTTCATCTACGAATACACCAGTTGAATCACTTGCACGATCTGTCTGTATATTTACAGATGCTGCTAATTCTTCAAGTGCTGTGAGTGCATTGGGAATTGAATCGTGTGCGAAGCCACGAGCTTCACTAAACAACAACACGCGTGTGGTTTGCGCAGATGAGGTACCCGCTATGAGCTCGTCTAGATTGCTTTGACCATCATTATCATCGTCCCATCTCTGGGAGTTGAATTGAGCGCTTGTGATGACAAAATCTTCTGCCGAGTTGATACCTGTTCTGAATTCAGTCTCAAAGCTTGCGAGGGTAATGTCACCGTTATTATCGAAAAACGTGACCGTTAATAATTGTTGGCTGTCTGTTGGAAACGAATCTGAAACGGACCAAAATTCATCACCAACAAACGAAGCCGTTATGTCTCTATCACCCCAGGTGAGTTGAACCTTGAGTGCATTCGATTGGTAGGCAGGCACTTGAATGTCAAAGGTGACAAGCGTTGAGTTGGGTATGAGAGGGTCTTCACCATTTCCCGGATCGTTGTTGGTAGAATCAGTGGTATCTATCTCATCTGGATTGCCTTCGTCACCTGATCCGGGCTGACCAGTTGTGTCATCGGGATTACCTGTGTTATCGGGATTACCTGTGTTGCCGGATGCACCCTCGCCATCTGGTGCGGTTGTTCCACCTGCGTCGCCACTACCAGTAGAGTCACCGTCAAGAGTTTGATCGGTTGTCTCATCTGCGCCACCATTGCCAGCTGTTCCACCTGCGCCGTCTTGACCAGTCGATTCATCTGTACTTGATATGCCCTCACTACCCGTATTGGCACCATCCTGACTAGAGTCAGTTGTGCCCACAATGCTATCTTCAATAGCGGTACTGTTCGAGCTAGAACTAGAGCTAGAACTAGAGCAGGCTGCCATGCTAGCCAGAAATACAAGGTATGTTCCCTGCGTACACAGTGTTTTTAGTGAGGTCGTTTTCATGATGTGTGTTGCTTTTTTTTGAAACTGCGGTTGCAAGCATCAATACATCGGAAAGCTTGGTCGGTTTAAAACCTAATCCGAACTACTCACGAAAAGCATACTCTTTTCATGAATAATTTGGTTTAGAGCGCTTCGGGACCCTCTTCGCCAGTGCGTATACGAATGACTCGCTCTACAGACTCAACAAAGATTTTTCCGTCACCAATTTTATTGGTGTTGGCCGCGCGGGTAATACCTTCTATACAAGCATCGAGTATTTCGTCGCTAACAACGACCTCTAATTTCATCTTTGGGATGAAATCGATGACGTACTCAGCGCCTCGATACAGCTCAGTATGACCTTTTTGGCGACCAAAGCCTTTGACCTCAGTCACAGTAATGCCATTGACTCCAGCTGCAGCAAGCTCTTCGCGTACAGCGTCAAGTTTGAAGGGTTTAATAATTGCCGTAATTCGCTTCATGATTGTTTTCCTGTGTTCATCCGGTCAGCCGAACATCGATGTACGGTTGATATGTCGATAGTGAGCGAACCGGTTATGAACGCTTGTTGGTACAACTTAACGCGATGAGATGGATGATATCTTGTGGATAGATAAGTCGGCCCCGTTGTATTCTTCTTCTTCAGTCAATCGTATGCCAACTGTGCTTTTCAGTACACCGTAGACGATGAATCCGCCCAGTGTGGCAATGATGATCCCAGCCACAGTGCCAATAATTTGACTTACTAAGCTGACTCCACCGAGTCCTCCTAGTGCTTCCATACCAAAAATGCCCGCAGCGATACCGCCCCATGCCCCACACAAACCGTGAAGTGGCCACACACCTAGCACATCGTCTATTTTCCAGCGATTTTGAGCTGCTGTAAAAGCGACAACGAACAGGACACCGGCAATAAGTCCAACCACCAGTGAGCCAATGGGGTGCATGATGTCGGAGCCAGCACACACAGCAACTAATCCTGCCAGAGGTCCGTTGTGTAAAAAGCCTGGATCAGCACGTCCTGCTAATAGTGCAGCAATTGCACCACCGGCCATTGCCATCAGAGAATTCAGAGCCACTAGACCGCTCACACCTTCAACACTTTGCGCGGACATGACGTTGAAACCGAACCAGCCTACCGTTAAGATCCATGCTCCCAGCGCAAGAAAGGGGATGCTGCTCGGTGCAAAGTTTGCGCTCGTACCTCCAGTGGCTGAGTAGCGGCCTTGTCGTGCTCCCAGCAGTATGACAGCTCCAAGAGCAATCCAGCCGCCCATTGCATGGACCACAATGGAGCCTGCGAAGTCATGGAATGGGGCGCCTGTGAGTTCTTCTAGCCAGGCTTGAAAACCGAAGTTGCCATTCCATACAACACCTTCGAAAAATGGGTATATGAAAGCCACGATAATGACTGAAGCTACAATTTGCGGATAAAAGCGAGCTCGTTCTGCAATACCACCAGAGATGATGGCTGGAATAGCTGCGGCAAAGGTCAGTAGGAAAAAGAATTTGACCAATTCATAGCCGTTGTTGATGCCAAGCTCTGCGGCTGGAGCCAGGAAATCTATCCCGTACGCGAGTGGGTATCCAATGAAAAAGTAAATGACAGTACAAAAGGCGAAGTCTGAAAATATCTTGACCAGCGCGTTGACTTGGTTTTTCTGTCGAACAGTACCGACTTCCAGAAAAGCAAAACCTGCGTGCATAAAAAGAACGAGGATTGCACCCAAGAGCACAAACAACACATCGCTACCGGCTACCAGAGATTCCATTGATTCGTAATACCCTATTAAAATTAGGGTTAGATCATACCAACCTCACACGTTAAATGTTTCAGGAACACCAAGTGGTTGTTCGATTGTCGACCGGTAAATTGACCAAAAAACCACTGATGAGGGCCTAATTGCAATGCTAGAGCAATGATCTTTAGATTATGGCCTAAATTTTTATGGCTCATTGGATCGAGTGCCGTAGATGTCTGCGCGCGCTAACGTGCGCGTCGCCCAAGCGCGATGAGTTGCAGGTTCTAGCATGGCTCCATCGCGTTTGAACACAGCGGGTGCTGATGCGTCTAGTACTTGCCGGGCATCGTTGAGCATGGAATCGGTGACGGCAAAACACTGTTGAATTATTTCGATTTGGCACGGATGAATAGCGGTCTTCCCCACGAAACCGAAATTGACATCCTGCATGCATTCTCGGGTTAGTGTTTCTGGATCGTCGGTGATGTCAAAGACAGGCGCTGTTAGAGCGAAGCCATTGCCGCTCAAATTGCACATAAGCTGAGACAAGCAGCCTGCTAAGGGGCCGTCGTACAGAGTTTGCCCACGCACGCGTCGCAGTGCCAAATGTGACAGCAAATCATTGCCACCTATGCGTAGTGCCAGGATGCGATTCTCGGCTGTCTGCGCTAAGGTTCTGGCAAAATGACTAACCGCTACTGCATCGAATACCCAGGCATTCTCAAGAGTGGGCATTAATAGAATGTCAGCTTGATGGGCAAGATTGACCCAATGGGAAAGGGTAGCTATATCAAGCTTGGGTACCACAAAGCCATCGATCTTTCCAATGCCATGAAAGGCCACAATTTCTTTAGCCATATTTAGATCCCGTGGTCGAACGAACACCAAAGGGCCTTCGGACATGTGGTTGTCGTCGTTTGCTAACAGATCGCGAACCACATTAAGTCCTTGGCTAACATCGTCGTGATGTAATGCGTCTTCAAGGCAAAGCACCACAGAGCGTAGTTGCGGGTAACGCTCGCCAGTCACTATTTTTGTCACCAGTGGGTGAATAACGGGCACATACATTGTTGCGCCCAGTTGCAACGGATCAATTTTTTTGATGTCCACAGCCGTTGTCTTATCCATTGTCATTGTTGTCGAGCTTGCCACGATTGGCAATGATAGTGATAGCCCGATAGGGTGCTATGGACTCACCACGCTCATCAATATATACGCCCGCTTGCGTTGCCAGATGAACAAGTGCTGCAAGATCTTCTTCATCTTTTGAGGACACAATGATGCGCTCAGGTACACGTCGCAGCACAGCACGTGTAGCTTCTGCGATACCGGGCTTAATACGATTGATGTTATCTATGCTGAATTCTGTACCAATGCCAGTGATGACCGCTTTTGCTTGCGTGGCTACATCGGTGGATGCTGCATCTGTCTTACTCATTGATTGATGAGTTGCACTGTTGTCACTGGCGGCAGCTAAAGCCACAAGTGTGTGGGCGTGAATGGTATCGACAAATTCTCGAGAAAGATCAAAGCTTGTCAGGTAGTCCAGCTGTGCACAGGCATGAAATTCAGTACTGGTCTGCCAACCTTTACGTAGTACCGATCGGCTAACCAGTCCAGACACCGTACTTCCAAGGATGCCCGAGGGGATGAGCCAGTCTTCACACGAGGCGCTGAGCCATGCACGACCGGCAGGGTCTGCCAAAGTTACAAGCCGTGGTTCTATACCCAAGTGCGCATGTGTGGCTATTGATGATTCAAGTTCGTCGCTAATAGCACCTTTGCCTGTCCAGCCATCAACAAATACAACACTGCTTGCTTCATGCATAGTCAGTACATGGTTGAGTGCGTTTGCATCGATGCCTCTGTCCCTGATAATAGAGATGCCATAGTGCGTGGATTCACGTCCCAGTTGTTGCAGTGCTCTGTGTATCAGCACGCCAACAGGCACACCTGCTCGCACCAACGATAAAAGCGTAATGGGGCCTTCAACTCTATCGCTTAATTGTTGAGCCAAGCACGCGATGTCCTCGCCCATACGTTTGCCAAAGCGTGTCACTGCCTGCTGGAAAATCTTCACGTAGCGCTCATCTGGCTCACTCTCGCGCGAGAGCATGTCAGAGTAATGGGCGATGCCTTGTTGAATCAATCTTTCTTTGTCTGTGGTGGGCGTGTAATAACTTTCAATTTCTTCAGGCGATAATGCACTCAACAGAAACGTAATGTCCTCACTTGAATAGGTGCCTAAGGTGTGCTCTTCAGAGTATTGTGGTGTTTCTTGGTTAGTGGTTTTCGGCGTGCTTTTATTTGTGTTCATACGCGATGTATTCACGTTTTTGTCGTAGGTGAAAAACATTGGTCAAGCTGCGATTGTGTGGGCGTTAGCCATAAATCACACAAACGCATAAATGCAAGATCACTCGTGCTATCGCCAACACCGATGGATACGAAATCTGCATCTGTCTGCCACTGTGTAATCAGATAACTCACAGCTTCTGCCTTGTTGATTCCACCCGGCATGATAGATAAGTTATTGCCATTAATGTGGTATTGCCACGCGGCTTGCACATGCTCAGCTGATTGCGAAATGTGACTTTTAAACTGTTCTAAAAGTGTATTCAAGCCAGATCCGTCGGAGTGGCTGTTGGATTTGGCCACCGCGTACACCGCTCCACAGGAGGGTTCCATCACCGCCCATGTTCGAATGTCCATCGTGTTGTTATCGGCAAGTTGTTGAAGTATGTCTGGCAGTTCTTGAATTAAGCTCTGCGTGGCCGCTAATGTGGCGCGAACCTGTGTGGCCCATGTTGAGTTTATTGATCCATCACGATCGAGTATGACCGCACCATTCGCGACAACAGCTGCTGGGCCTGCGAAGGGTATCGCAACTCGCGAGTAAGCTTCAGTGCCTCTTGCGGTTACTGGTACGCAGCGCGACACATCCAACCATTTTAATACCGAGGCTTGCTTGCGGTTCATATAGCTGTCTTTACCACCGGCAGCACGTGCGGCAATAGTTAGCTCTTGCTTTTCAGACTCTGGAAATTTTCTCAAGGTTTTGAACAGTGAGTCGTCCAGATCGCTAAAGACTAATACTTCAGGTAAATTCGTCATTGGCTTTAACTGTTATCTGTAGTTAATTGTTGTAATAACAAGGACTCAACACCATTAGTGGTGTGTTCATACTTTATAAACTGATCATCAAACAGGATGTGCGCACGAAGAGCACTGATCAATCTGGGGTCAACATTTTCTACAGAAGTGTCAAGGCAGATAATAATGCTGGAGTAGTGATCAGGGTTAACGTTGTACAGATAGTTTGTGATACCCAAACCTTCGTGATCATTAAAACTGAACGCGTAGTGTATGTCGTGACCCAGTTTAATAGGCGAGCGAGTGGTGGAGCTGAATAGCACTTTATGCGATTCGTGTTCCAATGCTTCAGCCAGTAGTAGTGGCTCCCACACGTGTTCACCAGTACCGAGTACTAGTAGTGGGCGTTCGTCTTTCTTCCACTCTTCAGCAGCCACCAATAGAGACTGGGGCACGATAAAGGGTGTTTGTGCAGAGTTACCGATACGCGCGTCCCCGGCTCTGTTTAAGGGTTGGCTTGCCAACAATGATGGCGTGTCTGGATCAGGCAATGTTTGTGTCGGCGCATTTTCATCTGCATGCCATTCATAGGTGCCGTTGAGTAATGCGTGTCTTTGTGCCAGCACATACCCACTAGGCGCTGTCTCACTGGGCACGGTAATGTCGCTGGAAGACCAATCCGTGAGTGTTAGAGCGTAGACCTGTTCAAGGTGAGAGATGCCAGCCGCGTGAAGGGCTTGACCCAACGATTTCATAGTGTTGCCAGAGCTGGTTTCATCATCCACCATCACAAGTGTGCGGCACGTTTTCAGCAGTTCGCGATCATGCTCTGCGGCAGGTTGGTACAAACAGTGTCCAGAAGCGTGACTATGATCTTCAGAAAATCGCGCAAACAATACCTGATCACGTTGAGCGCGGGTACTGGACACGTTCAGCACATCATTGCGTGATGTTTGGCGTAAGTACGCATCATGTACACCCGCACCTAAGCCTACGGCAGTTTCAGCCATGCTCGTCATTAATATGGGCCCGGGAAGATCGTTTGGCAGGTAGTGGGCCAGATCGGTGAATGATTGACGAACCTTGGCAGGGGTGACAGGAATATGACGTCCGAGCACGCGTGATACAAAAACGAAAGATCGGCGAGGGTTGATGCGTTCTCCAAAGCCAAAAAGCAGTTCGCTATCAACACCTTCTTCAAAACTGGTTTCGATAGTGCCGGTTTGTAATGTTGCAGCGCGTTTGCGCGGTTTGTTGGCATCGACACTATGTTGAGTGTCGTTCGTATTTGCGTCGTTATCTTGGTTAGAACGTGTCAAGGGAGCAATGAATCTTTGTGTCGGCTAAGCGCCGTGAGTATACACAGCCGCCTTACGAATATTTTCTCGATGGAGTACATCGAAAACCACGATGTATACCAGCGCATGTGGATTCTCGAATTGCTGCTAAGGTGCTTGAAATCAAGCGCTTGCGCCCCCAATTTATAATCGGTGTGGAGGCGATTCTGCACAACCCTGCGAAACTACACGGAGATCAGCCAATGAGCGTCAGCCTATCAAAAGGACAGAAAGTCAGTCTTGAAAAGCCAGGTGGCGGTGGTATCGCAAAGCTGCACATGGGGCTAGGTTGGGATCCTGCAGAGAAAAAAAGCGGTGGATTTTTCAGCAAGTTGCTCGGTGGTGGCGGCGACTCAATCGATCTGGATGCCTCTTGCATTGTTTGCGCAGCAGACGGCTCTCCCATTGATCTTATCTGGTTTCAAAAATTGAAGGCCGATGACGGCTCTATATTACACACCGGTGACAACCTCACTGGTGAAGGCGACGGTGACGATGAAAGCATCAAGGTTGACACCGCCAAGTTACCTGCCAATGCGGCGCACTTGGTATTCACTGTCAATTCTTACCGTGGTCAGACATTCAACGAAGTGGCTAACGCGTTTTGCCGAATCCTCGATGAAGGGTCAAACCAAGAGATTGCTCGCTACACCTTAACCGAGCAGGGAACGCATACTGGTGTGGTTATGGGCGTATTGTCTCGTGACGGGTCTGGCTGGTCATTCACAGCAAAAGGTACACCTGCAACAGGGCAATCAGCGCAGGATATGTACGCTGCGGCCAAAGCTGCTATAGCTGGCGCATAGTTTCAAAAATTTCGTTACTCGGCACTTGAGCCGATGCAGAGGTTTGTAGCATGACAGCGTTGGTGCAAGGACAGAACACGGCTCTTTCGGGAACCGCATTCACAGTAAAGGTCATCTGGCGCTGTGATCCGCAGTCGCCAGAGATCGACGTCAGCGCGTTTATGCTGGAGGCGTCTGGCAAGGTGTCGGGTGACGAGGACATGATTTTCTATGGGCAAAGTGCGTCCAGAGATGGCAGTGTTTCAATTAACACGGGTTCAAGTAGCCCTGCAGTTTCTACTGGCGGCGATACACAGTTCGCTGTCGATTTGCCTATTGTCTCGACGAGTGTCGAGCGCATTGCCTTCACAGCGACCACACCTGCTGCCACTTCCCAGTCATTGAGTGCTATCAATTCACTGAGCATTAGAGTGAGTTCAGATTCTGGAGACGACTTCTCTTTTGAGATAGACACACGCTCATCAGCTGAAGCTGCCATGATTTTGGGTGAGTTATATCGTCGCAACGATCAATGGAAGTTTCGTGCGGTCGGGCAGGGCTTTGAAGGCGGGCTTGCGCCATTGGCTGAGCACTTCGGTGTGGAAGTGGATGACGCTGGTGCTGAACCAACGCCCGCTGCTGGCAACGTGCAGACAAGTACAAGTGCGCCACCAGCACCCGCAAGTGCGCCACCGGCGCCCACTATCAATCTCGACAAAATCTCGCTTTCCAAGAACAAGCCATCAGTGAGTTTGGAAAAGCGCGGAGCGTCGCTTGGTGAGGTTCGCGTTAATCTTAACTGGAACCAAAGTAAGGTAATGACCAAAGGCTTCTTTGGCATTCAGAAAGAAAAAGCTATTGATCTGGATCTAAGCTGCTTGTTTGCCTTGAACGACGGTGGCAAAGGCGCTGTTCAAGCGTTGGGGCATAATTTTGGTGCTTACGAACAAGCGCCGTGGATTCATCTTCAAGGTGACGATAGAACAGGTGGGGTGAGTGACGGTGAGTGGTTGCGCATCAATGGTGCACAATGGTCGAATATCAAGAAGATTGTTATATTTGCTTTGATCTACGAAGGTGTCCCCAACTGGGCATCGACCGATGGCGTGGTCACCTTACATGTTCCTGATCACCCTTTGATTGAATCCAGAATGGACGGCGAATCCAATTCAAGAGTATGCGCAGTTGCTGTATTAGAGAATGATTCAGGGCGGTTAAAGATGACGCAAGAAAACAAATACTTCAAATCGGCCAAGGAACTCGATGAGCATTATGGCATTGGTTTAGCTTGGACAGCTGGCCGTAAGTAATCTCGAAAATGCTTGTGGTTTTCCTCAGTATTACCGCTTTGATGGTGCACGAAAAAACGCTTTTATCGCTCACAGATAAACTTTAGGGTGTAGTTCGCATGGTAGAGCTAGTTCAAGGGCAGAACACAGACCTGGCTGGAAACTCATTTAAAGCACGTGTGCTTTGGACAGGGGGTTCACCTTCTTCGCCTGTAGATGCCAGTGCTTTCATGCTGCAAAGCTCCGGCAAAGTGTCGGGTGATGAGGATATGGTGTTCTACGGGCAGAAAAGCTCAAGCGATGGCAGCGTTTCTATTGTTGCTGAACAGGCTGAGACAGGTAACAGCGGTGGAGAAGTAGAGTTCTCCATCAATATCTCAAAGGTTGCAGGGTCAGTTGAGCGTATTGCTTTCACAGCCACCACGCCCGCTGAAAGCTCTCCACCTTTAAACACTGTCGATTCGCTCAGCATCAAGCTCACCCCTGAATCAGGTGATGCAATTGCATTCAATATAAACACAGCTTCGTGCACTGAGGCGGCGATGATTCTTGGCGAATTCTACCGGCGTAATGGTCAATGGAAGTACCGAGCGGTAGGTCAAGGGTTTGAAGGCGGCTTGGCACCGTTGGCGACACACTTCGGTGTGATGGTGGATGGCGATGAGAAAAGTACTCCTCCACCTACTGAGCCAAAAACGGCGGACGAAAATCCTCAGCCGAGCTTGAAAAGCGCACAAGAGAACAGACATTCTGACACAACAAAGGTAGACACAGCTAGCAGTACGGTTAGTCAAAATCCGACCCCCGTGCCGCCAGCTAGTCCTATCCAGCAGCAAACCCAGACACAGACTCCACCTTCAAACTCAACAACTAGGGACAACTCAATGCTCGACTGGCTCAAGAAAAACACAGAAACCGCGCGTGCTGCATTGACTGCAGAGATCGGCAAATACAAGAACAAAGGCTTCATGGAAGCTGTGGTATCGGCTTGCGCGCTAGTAGCAGCAGCAGACGGCAACGTCAGTTCCGAAGAGAAGCAAAAGATGATGGGTTACATGCAATCGTCTGACGAGCTAAAGGTGTTCAAGACGCTGGATGTTATGAATGCATTCAACGATGCGGTAGCCAAATTCGAGTTCGATGCTGAGATTGGAAAAGCTGAGGCATTGAAGACGATTTCTAAATTGAAATCTGATGAGGGTGCTTCGAAGCTACTAGTTCGTGTGTGTTGTGCCATCGGTGCTGCAGACGGTGAATTTGATGCCCAAGAGAAAGCGATGGTAGCTCTGATTGCAACTGATCTGGGCCTGAATGCTGCAGAGTTTGATTTAGCGTAAGTCGTTCTATGTTTAACCAGCGTTTGGGCTAGAGGCCTGGGTGCTGGACATGTCCTTATTGTAAAGAAACTTGACATGGAGCATTACAGTCGGTCTGTAGCAAAGCTCATTTACCTTTTGCCCGTTTAATGTTTGTAAGAGACGTTTTGAAGAATGATTGAACTATCAACTTATGAAGTCGGCGTACTCGCCGCAGGCGCTATTGTTGCCGGAATCTGGCTATTGGTTAAGGGCGGGGACTGGACTATTGATGCTGCGGTTGCGATAGCCCAACGAGCCAAACTGTCACCAATGTTTATCGGTGCAACGATAGTTGCGTTTGGTACGTCCTTACCTGAGTTGTTCACTTCAATCAACGCTAACCAAGCTGGTTTTCCTGGGATCAGCCTAGGTAATATCGTGGGTTCCAACATTGCCAATGTATTACTGGTGTTGGGTGCTGCGGCTCTGGTTATCCCGCTCACTGCAAACAAAAAAGAGGTTGCCCGAGACCTCACTCTCATGCTGGTCGCCACTGCAATCCTAGTAGCCGGTATGCTCTACGGCGTTTTTGATCGCTGGCTTGGTGGTCTTATGTTTCTTATGCTTGCAGGTTTTACACTATGGCAATACCTGCGAAGAGAGATTGATACCAGCGAAGTAGAGGAGCATGAAATGACTGCTATGAACGCGGCAGGAATTCTTGCTGCAGGCTTCGTAGCATTGATGGTCGGCTCTGAACTATTGGTTCGAGGGGCAGTTGTTGCAGGTGGTGTTATTGGTGTTCCAGAAGCTATTATCGGTATGACTGCTGTTGCCCTAGGTACTTCCTTACCGGAACTCACCGCATCGCTTGCGGCTGCTGCTAAACGTGAGACCAGCTTGATGTTCGGCAACATTATTGGTTCTAACACTTTTAATATCTTGTGGATTGTGGGTGCAACTGCGCTTGCGAAACCACTGGTTGTAGACTCATCATTACTCGGCCTAGAGCTTGGCTTTATGGTTGCAGTGAGCGTTGGTTTTGCTGCGATGCTTTGGATGGGAATTACCATTTCACGCAAAGTAGGTTTTGGGTTCCTCGCAGCTTACATAGCGTTCACTCTGTACCAGTTCAGATCCACCATTTTCTGATTCACTCTTAAAATCTAGATTCGAAAGGTTGCTTGCGAATAGCAGGTGGCCAAGTCCTCAACCATTTACTCGTTTTATCACATTTACTATTTAATCAACAGGAGATAGACCATGGGAGTTTCACTGTCCAAAGGCGGTAACGTTTCACTGAGCAAAGAGGCCCCGGGCCTTAGCAATATTGTCATTGGTCTTGGGTGGGATGACCGCTCAACAGATGGCTCTGATTTTGACCTAGATGCATCACTGCTTATGCTTGCAAGCACTGGCAAAGTACGTAACGATAAAGATTTTATCTTTTACGGTAATCTGAAGTCTGGCGACGGATCTGTTGAGCACACTGGTGATAACCGCACAGGTGAAGGCGACGGGGACGACGAGAAAATTAATGTTTCTCTCAACCAAGTGCCTGCCGACGTTGAGAAGCTAACAGTTGTGGTAACTATCCATGAAGCTGAAAGCCGTAACCAGAACTTTGGTCAGGTTAGCAATGCTTTTATGCGTATCGTTAATGGCGACGGTGGAACTGAAATCGCACGTTACGACTTAAGTGAAGATTTCTCAACAGAAACGGCTGTTATTTTTGGCGAAGTTTACCGCAACAACGGTGAGTGGAAATTCAAAGCAAACGGGCAGGGTTATGCTGGTGGTTTGGCCAAAGTTGCAACCGACTTTGGTATTAACGTAGGTTAAAATTTAGATCTACGGCGGCGGTGCGTTTAGGGGTTTTGCTCCTGAATGCACCGCCGCTTTTTTTTGCCTGGAATTTGGTTACGGAATTGTGAAGGTGTTTGTCAGGGGGGAGTGGGGTCTAATCGCAATTAATTTTTTGTAGTCCTTGTCTGGCCTAGTGCCAATGGAGATTTCTCAGTAAGTGTATGTGGTGCGG
>JALZWO010000146.1 GCA_023300375.1 Granulosicoccus sp.
GGAACTCACCAGTCGTTGGCTGATGCGATAAGTGGAGGCGTGGCCACGGGGCTATTTGATGAAGTTAAAGGTACCTCGGGCAATACCAACTTAACGAACGTTCGCAAGCGCGATTGGCTGGTTGAGCGTTTTGGTTCTAAAGGGTTCGACTACATCGGTAACGACACTGATGATTTGTCAGTTTGGCCGGATGCAAACAAGGCCATGGCGGTGTCAGGCAAGCAGGGTATCGTTACTAAAACCGATCTTGAATTTAACACGGTGTTTGAAGTACCAGCGGCTACGCTGCGTGATTATCTAAAAATGATCCGCGTTCACCAATGGTCAAAGAACGCGTTGATTTTTGTGCCGTTCTTTTTGGGCTATCGCGACTTTGAAATATCAGCATTGATCACCCTCGTGGGTGCTTTTTTTGCCATGAGCCTATTGGCCTCTGCCACCTATATTACTAACGATATGCTTGACCTTCAGGCTGATCGACAAAACAAGACAAAATGCAAGCGTATGCTTGCGTCGGGTCGGGTGTCTTTATGGACGGGCTTTCAGGCCATGTTTCTCATGCTGTGCGCAGTGCTTGTTCTCATGCTTTATTTGCCGGCTGGGTTTAATATCGCCCTGGGGATCTACACCGTAACCACGCTGCTTTATTCTTTTGAACTCAAGCAACGAGTCTTGGTCGATGTCATTGTACTGGCAGGTCTGTATACCATTCGAGTGATTGCTGGAACCTTAGCTATAGCGGCGCCATGGTCTTTCTGGTTGTTGGCATTTTCAATGTTTACGTTCTTCTCCTTAGCACTAGCGAAGCGCGTTGCCGAGTTGATTAACTTGGAGCGCGAGGGCAAAAACAACGCTGTAGGACGCAAATACAGTGTTTCAGATATCTCAGTGCTTCAATCAATGGGGATAGCCACAGGATTTTTATCAGTGCTGATAGTTGCGTTGTACATCAATGGCGAAAAGGTCGCTGAAATGTACAGCTACCCTATGTTGCTTTGGTTGGTGTGTCCCATACTCATGTACTGGATTGGTCGGTTATGGCTGGTCACTGCGAGAGGACATATGGATGAAGACCCCATTGTCTTTGTTATGCGTGATGGACCAAGCCGGTTGGCGGTAGTGCTTATTGTTAGTGTTGTCGTTATCGCTATGGGCTTCGGTTGTGACACGGCCTTCTGGACGTGCAGACCGTAGCGCGTGACCGAACACACAAACAGCTATTTATAATGGGTGGACGATACGCCAGCTGGGGCATTGTTAATCCTCCAAAGCAACGGGCTGAAAAGCTTGCCTGGAGTCCGGCCGAGCTTGATTTTGACAGGCGTCAGTCAATCCTGCCTTTTGGCAATGGGCGCAGCTACGGTGATTCTTGCCTGAATTCAAACGGCACATTACTCGACACGCAATCGTTGAATCGATTTATCAGTTTCGATTTAAAAACGGGTGTGCTAGAGGCTGAGCCCGGCGTCTTGCTCAACGATATACTTCAACATGTCGTGCCACAGGGTTGGTTTTTGCCAGTGACTTCAGGTACTTCCTATGTGACATTAGGTGGTGCTATCGCCAATGATATTCACGGTAAAAATCATCATTGCGATGGCACGATAGGCCGGTTTGTAAATACTCTACATGTATTGCGTTCCAATGGCGAGCTATTGAGATGCAGTGCTGATGAAAACCAAGATATATTTTGCGCAACCATTGGTGGGCTTGGGTTAACAGGTTTGATCACGCGTATTGCTATTCGCTTGATGCCCCTACGCTCGACGAACGTTGATGTACAGCTAAAAGTTTTCACAGGTTTGGAAGAGTTTCAAGCGCTGTCCACACACTACAAAAGCGAGTACCAGTACATCGTTGCTTGGCTCGACTGTGCAAGCGGTGGGAAAAATTTTGGTCGAGGTATATTCATGGCTGCGAACCATGCAAAGCAGGGTGAGCTCAAGCCTGGCCCCGTGACCACCAAGTTGAGTATCCCAATAAATTTTCCGCGTTGGGTACTCAACCAGTACTCCATTCGAGCATTTAACTCACTGTATTTCCATAAGCAAAAATCGATGGTGGGTGAGCAAATCACTCAACACTACCAGGGGTTTTTCTATCCCTTAGATGCTGTAGGCCAGTGGAATCGTATTTATGGGGCTCAGGGTTTTTACCAGTATCAGTTTGTTGTGCCTATTCAACACAGCAAGGTGTTAGAAAATATGCTTCGCGACATTGTTAGCTCTGGCACGGGATCGTTCTTGGCCGTTCTTAAGGAATTTGGTGATGTTCCATCTCCCGGATTGCTTTCATTTCCACGGCCCGGACTGTGCTTGGGTTTGGATTTTGCAAACCGGGGTGTGCAAACGGAACAGCTTATTCAGCGCCTTGATCGTCAAGTTCAAGAGGCAGGAGGTGCAGCTTATCCAGCCAAGGATCGATTGATGTCTGCAGAGGCTTTTGAGAGGTATTTTGAGCAGGCTGATAAATTTGCAGAATCTATAGACCCTGCATTTTCCTCTGATTTTTGGCGTCGTGTGTCGCGTCAATAATGTTAAAGCTTGTACTGTTTGTCCACCATGCCATGTGTGCTAATCATCTGATTCAACACACACGGGTCAACAATTTTCTGGCTAGAATAACGTGAAACAAGACGATCAACAGCAGGTTCCAACCTCCGTCATTATTGGTGCGACTTCTGCATTAGGTCAGGCCGTTGCACGCCAGCTGGTAGGCGCAGGGCATAGGCTTGTTTTGTGCGCACGAGACGAATCCAAGCTCAAAGTCGTTGTCGACGATATCACTATCAGAAGCGGGCAAGCCACTGTGGACAAGGGGAGTGATGCATCGGGCGTAGCAATTCAATCTCATGTCAGTGATTTCGATGCTATTGAAGATCACGATGCGCTTGTTGATCTTATTGCCGGTGCAGATAATTTCTGGTTTTTTTATGGCACCTTGCCTGATCAGCCAGAGTGCGAGGCTAACTGGGAGGCTAGTGCTGCCGCATTTCATACTAACTTTACAAGTGCAGCCTCTTTACTGACGCGCTTGGCCAATCGATTGGAGGAGCGTGGTCACGGTAGTCTGGTGGTTGTTACTTCAGTTGCCGGGGATCGTGGCCGTAAGAGCAATTATGTGTATGGCACTGCAAAAGGCGCCTTAAGCCTTTTTTGTCAGGGTTTGCGCAACCGGCTTGCCAGTGCCGGTGTTCAGGTGCTGACGGTGAAACCCGGTTTCATCGACACGCCAATGACAAAGGCGATAGAAAAAACCCCCAGTGTATTGTGGGCTTCAGCTGATCAGGTTGCAGCCGATATAATCCACGCGCACGAACGGGGAAAAGATATAGTTTATTCGCGATGGTTCTGGCGCTACATACTATTTATTATTCAACATATTCCAGAACGTATTTTCAAAAAAACATCACTGTGAATAAACACCTATGACGCGCTTCATTCCACTTATCTTGTTCACGGTTGGCACCAATTTTCTGTCTCAGATCATGCTAAAAAAAGGCATGACGAGTATTGAACGATTCGATATGGCACCTGCTGCTGTGCTCGGCTCACTTGTGTCGGTTATCTTTAACCCCTGGGTGTTTTTTGGGCTAGTGATGATGGTGGTCAGTATGGGATCGCATCTTGTGGTGTTGTCTAGGGTAGATATTAGTTTTGCGTATCCGTTTCTTGGCCTATCGTTTGTCTTGATTACGGTGTACGGACATTTAGTGCTTGGAGAGAGTGTCAATACCTGGCGAATTGCCGGTGTTGCGTTTATCTGTTTGGGTGTCGCGCTGGTTGCGCGTAGCGGTTGAATTATTCAACTCAACTTTTTTTAGAGGCAATAGCGTGAAGCACATTATTTTTGGTGGTGATGGATTTCTGGGTACTGAATTAACCCGAAAGCTGGTTGAGCGTGGCGAGCGTGTGCTTGTTTGTGACGAAAAAAAGTCGCCTCAATTTGGGAACTACGACAGCCCACACGTCAGCTACTTGAAGATGGATGTTACACAGCCGGATTCTTTCACACCCATTGAGGTTGAAGAGGGCGACGTTGTTTATCACTTTGCCGCGCGCCTTCTGGTTCCCATACTGCCTCGGGCAGAACGGCAAGATTATTTTTGGCAGGCTCTTTACGTTGGCACAGAGAACGTTTTGAAGTGGATGCAAGCCAATGGATTACGCAACATGGTTTACTACACCACAGATATGGTTTACGGCCATACCGAAGTACACCCGCGTACCGAAGAGCATCCCTGTAAGCCCATAGGGCCCTACGGCGAAGCAAAATATCAAACCGAAGTGCTGGTAAGCCAGTATAGAACGCAAGGGTTTAACATCACTTTGTTCAGGCCAAGACTGATCATTGGTCATGGCCGTTTAGGCATTCTGGGTAAGCTGTTTAAATTGATTGATTTAAACCTGCCAGTTCCGACTATTGGTAACGGCAAAAACTTCTATCAATTTATTTCAGTCAGCGACTGTGCTGATGCTTGTATTGCAGCAGTAGCTGCCAAATTTCCCAATCAGAATTACAATCTGGGTTCGGCTAATCCGCCCACTGTGAACGCATTATTAAAAACTCTAATTAAAGAAGCTAACAGCAAAAGCATTCTTATTCCAACTCCTGCATTCGCAGTCAAAGCTGTGTTGGCTTCTCTGGATCGAATCAACAAACCGTTGATGGATCCTGAGCAATATTTGATTGCTGATGAGACGTGTGTTCTTGATTGCACCAAAGCAGAAGCTGAGCTTGGGTGGACGCCGAAAGATGACGACACCAGCATGTTATTGGTGGCGTATCACGACTACAAAAACGGCAATTCTCGAGATATCTGAGCGGTCAATTCACTCTAAGGACACACACCGGTAACTTGCCACCAAAAATTCACGCTTTCCCGGCGGTCCAGGTCTCTTTTCCACGCATAATTGGGCCGCCAACATAGCTCGTCGTACGTCGCCTTTGGCGGAGTAGGTGCTTAATTTTCCGGCATTGTCGAGAACTGACGCCAGATTGCGCATAAATTCTGGGCTCCAACATTCTGCGTTGGCGTCCGGGCTGAAGGCGTCCAGATAGATAGCGTGGAATGGGTGGTTGTGGGTTGTGTTTAAGTGTTGTGTCGTGGCATCGCCTAGATGTAGCGTGAGGGTGGCAAATTCATTTAATTTGGCGGTATGCGTGTGCATGACTGCAGTGTTACCCACATCAGCAGGATTAGCGGGCAGGGATTCAATACCCGCAGCGTTTTGCGCTGACATTAATTGATGGGCCTGATCGACCGCCTGCAATAGTTGTTCATGCAAAGTAGGTGTGGCTACTAAGGAGGCGTAATTCAATGCCTCGATAGCCGCTGCTGGCACTAAGGCATGTTCGTAGGCATGGTATTCGAGGTGTGTTTTGCACTGACAGGCCTGCTCCAGGCTCAGCAGGGCATTTAAGCCCAAGCCAAAACCTATTTCCAGAATACGCGTAGGCTTGCCGAGTTGAAGGCGCTCGTTTACGCCCGCAGCGTTAAGAAATACATGCTGCGCCTCGGTAACGGCACCGAACGTGGAGTGGTAGGTTTGACCATAGCGTTCGCTGTGTAGCGTGTGCGAACCATCGTTAGTCAGTAGGCGGGTAGGGTGAGGCACCTAATTGGCCTCTTAGCAATCGCGCAGTCGCTCTTGCAAACGTTCTACACGGCCAAAGAATTTTTTTGAACTGTGCGGCATGGGTACTCGAGCGCGAGCCACCCAGTTAATTAGATTCATTCCGGCAACCAGAGTTTGCTGAGCCTCTTCCATGACGTATTGGCATTCTCTAGAGCAATGTGACTGAAGCTTAGGTTGTACAGCTGCCAGGGCCTCTCCAGAGGCGACGAACAGCGGCCAGATGTCGAATATATGCACATCCGACTTCATGGTTTCGCATTCGTGCCTTGCAGCGCTAGCGAAGGTGTCAATCAGTGGCGCAATTTGGGAGAACTCTGGGCGCGCGCTATAGGTCGTTTTCAGTAGGTCGGCCAGCTTGTCTATACATGCCATGGTTTGCGCTACTTTGATGAACCTAGACTCGTAATAGGCGGTAATAGGCAGGGTAAATGCCCGAAACGGCTCGCCCCAGACTTCATCAATGCCCTCTTCGCCGCTGAAATGCTTGACCTCCTTGCCGAGCTCCAATGCTTCTTTGAAGTAGTCGCCGCAGGCGCGCATTAATTCATTGTCACGGCTGATACGCACGCCTTTTTCTTCCAGCTCCACTACGGCTGTGAAAATATCGGTGGCTCGATTGAACAGGGCACCGGCAAGCATGGCAGCGTTGACACGCTTGAGGGCTAGGTCTGTTTGATTATTGTAGAACGCACGTGCTGTGTCCAGACGCTCGCCGGGCGTGTTGATGCCGGGTTCTGTGTGATGGAAGGCGCGTCGAGTCAGGTTGTCGATGAGCGTTTTGCGCGAAGCCAGCGATTCCTCTAACGGTTTGTAGTACCTGACCCAGTAGCCGTTGTAGTACACATAGTCTGCACCATCGACCGAACGCCGAGAACCATTATCTGGCTCCTGCATTGACGCAATGATGGCTGTTTTTTGTGATTTCACAACACTACTTGGGGAACTGCTGATTGCCTGAGCTGCTGGCATGTAACACCATTTAACATACTAGAAAGTCGAAGTATAACGAGATGGAAAGTTAATACACATTCCATCGCTCACTATTTGAGAGGATAGACATTTTTACAACGATGCAAAACGTAGGCCGGAGTGATTTCGCCAGCTTTAAAAATGTAGTGTAAGTAAATGATATATATTAAAATAAATTAGAATTCCTTCAGGTAATTACACACCGAAAAGCCAAACATTACTGTTTTCAATTACACTGGCTTTGGTCGAATTTTGTACAGCTAAAAAGTGCAGTTTTGTGGATCTAGGTTTGTGACTACGAGGCATTTGCCAGCACAATTGCCCGAAGTGGTCTTGGATGACCCTCTATCGTCTTCGACTGATCATCAGCTTGCAGCGCTTGCTCAAGTGAATGAGAAGTCATCCATGGCGTACTGCGTTGCTCGGTGCATTGGGTAACAGTGACGTCGACCACTCGTGGGTTTTTCAGTCCGGCATCGATAAGCCATTGGCACAGTCTCGACACGCTGGGTAATTCGTACAAATTTCGCATATTGGCGTACCGGCCATCAATGGCTAGCACCTCGTCGCTGGTGCCTGGAATCACGAGAGTCTCCAGTACGAGCTCGCCGTTCAGCGTCATGGCCTGTTTCAACGCGCGTAGATGCTCTAGAGGGTCGCGGCGGTGGTACAACACGCCCATTGAAAACACTGTGTCGAACAAATGCAGATCGGCCGGCAGCGCCTCCATACTCAGTGGAAGAAGGTGGATGCCCGGCTGTGCAGCGAAGTGCTGAATAGCGGCAAATTGATGCACGAACAGTAAACTGGGATCTATGCCTAGCACGGTCTGTGCGCCTGCTTCATGCATACGCCACAAATGGTAACCACTGCCGCAGCCTACATCGAGTACGGTCTTGTTCTTTAAAGAGCTTATGTGCGGCGCTAGACGATCCCATTTCCAGTCGGAACGCCATTCGGTGTCGATGGTGATGTCCGCAATTTGAAAAGGGCCTTTGCGCCAAGGCATTAAGTCTGTAAACGCTTGAACGAGCTGTGTGAGTTGTTGTGGGCTCAGCTCTGGGTTAAGGCAGACCACGCCGTTGTTTATCGTATAGTTGCACGCGGCCAACTGTTCTAATTCGGGTAGCTGTTCCAGTGCCGACTGCCATCGTGGCAGGTGGCCATGTTTTAGGGCATGACCTTGCGCCTGAATACTGCTTGCCAGTTGAGCTGCCACGCTTTGCAGTGGTGTGTCTTTTACCGATTCTTCAAACGCCTGAGCATCGAATGTGTAGGTGTTCATAGTGGGCAAACCATTAGACTGCGTTGCTTGAGTGTATCGCCGCTGGGTAAGGCGGCACTGTCTGTTTGGTACACGCCTGGCTTGCTGCTCGACACCACTATGCCTTTATCGCAATCAATGAAACAAAGTTGAAAAACTGAAACCACACGCTGACGTAGGTAAAACCTGCTGTGTTTAATCGCTGCTGGTGGGTGACCATCGTGTCGGGCACCAGCACGTTTTCAAGGGCTGTTCGTTTCTGGCTTATCTCAAGATCAGAATAGCCATTTGCACTTTTGAAGGCGTGATAACGCTCTATATGTAGCTCATTAATCGCAGGATCTTCAAAGCAAATTTTTTCGCTCAGTATGAGTACGCCGCCTGGCCGAAGGGCATTGGCAATCTTGCACATCAGGGCTTCTCGCGCATGAACGTCGACAAACTGCAGCGTGAAATTCATGGCGACAACCGACGCATTGCTCATCGGGTGGGTTTGTAAATCAGCTTCATGCACGATGATGGGCACAGGTGTCCGTGCAGAACTTGAGCTGAAGGGTTGGCCTTGAGCACGACTATTTGATGCATCGCTGGTGGTTTTTCCGTGAGCAGCTTGAGCGGAGATCTCAGCGGCGTTCTCGCTAGTGAACTTGCAGGCACCGTCGGATTGCGTGTCGATAATCAGTTGACGAGATGCGGCAACCATATCGTGGGAGTTATCAATCGCGTGTATCTCGCAGTTTTCGCAGCGTTCGTTATTCGCATTGAGCAAGGCGTCTCGCATGGCGATAGAGGTAGCCCCCAAAGACGATCCCAGGTCATAGAGGTGCGAGCCAGGTTGCACGTAATGGCTGGCTAGCAACGCTGATTGATTGATGATGGAGTCGTAGCCTGGCACCGATCGCTTGAGCATATCGGGGAAAACATCAACAACAGCCTGATTGAACGCAAACTGGTTTATATCACCCAGTGGGTGGCTGAATAGTGAGTCTTTGGCAGGCATAGCGGCACTGAAATGATGTTGCGTGTCTGTATTGTCTCACGGCTCGCTGTGGAGGCGAGTGGCGGTGATGGAAAGCAAGTCATTCCCGCAATGCACAGTCACTCCCGCGAAGGCATCGTCATTCCTGCAATGCACAGTCACTTCCCCCAACACACCGTCATTCCCGCGAAGGCGGGAATCCATCCAGATTCAGCGCTAGATTCCCGCCTGCGCGGGAATGGCGGTTGGGTAGGCGGGAATGACGATGCTTACGTGGTAATAAC
>JALZWO010000147.1 GCA_023300375.1 Granulosicoccus sp.
AGACTGAGAGAGACTGAGAGAGACTGAGAGAGAGATGAAACTATCCCCAGTCACTCCACTATTTATCCGGCGCCCCTCCAAACTTTGATACGAGCTGCTGCATGTCTGAAGCCATTGACGCAAGGTCAGTGGCTGCAGTGTTCACATCCTTAGAAGAGGTCTGATTAGCTTGAGCCTGTTGCGCTACACCTTCAATAAGATTACTAATAGACTCCGTCCCCGCAACTGTCTGTAAAATAGAGCGACTGATTCCCTGTGTGGCTGTGGATTGTTCTGCAATCGCAGCACCAACCGATGTTTGTATACCGCTGATTTTATCAATAATATTTCCAATGGATGCAATTGCATCGACCGCTAGGTCGGTATCCGATTGAATTTCACTAACGCGAGACTCAATTTGTTCCGTAGCTTTGGCCGTCTCCTTTGCCAGCTCTTTCACTTCATTGGCAACCACTGCAAAGCCCTTACCGGCATCCCCTGCTCTAGCGGCCTCAATAGTGGCGTTTAAAGCCAAGAGATTAGTTTGTTCAGCAATGGAGGTTATGACCTTAATCACGCTACCAATACCAGCACTGCTAACGGACAGCTTACGCACTGTTGCATCGGTTGATTTCGCCAGAACAACAGCTTCAGAGGCTACCAATTCAGCCTCATTGGTGTTACGTGCTATCTCGCTAATAGAGGAGCTCATCTGCTCTGTAGCTCCAGCCACACTATCAACACTTCTACTCACATCACCTGTTAGCTTAGAGGCCTCATTTGCATGACGTGTGTTAGATGATGTCACTTCGTCCATATCGACCGACAACGTGGTCAAATTTTCAGACGCCCTGGTTAATTTTCCAGCACTGACGTTAATGCTATTCATGCTGCCACGTAGCTCGGCAAATAGTTTGTCAAGGGCCCTACCCATTTGCCCAGCTAAATCACTACCCTGCGTATCAATAGGATAAGACAGATTACCCTCCGCTGCGGCATTGACAGCTGTTTTTAAATCGTCAACTCGTTGTTGTAGCTTTTCAGCCTTCGCCTGTCTCGCGGTAGCTTCAACTAGTGAAGCCTCGTGTTGACGACTTTTTTCTTCACTAACGTCTCGCTCCGCTTTAGTGCGAGCTACCTCATCAGCGTGCTGCTCCGAGTCCAGCTTTTCTTGCTTTAATTTGAGTGCTTGTGTTTCTATTAGATTGCGCCTAAATACTTCCACCGCACGAGCCATGAGTCCAATCTCATCCCTACGGTTCTGATGAAGGATAGGCGAATTTTCATCACCAGCAGCCAACGCACTCATGGCACTAGACAATTCAGCCAAGGGTTTGGCTATTAAGGTGGACAGAATCACTTGAATAAATATGAGTAATCCAATAACTGACGCCAGCGCTACAAACACTGACACAAGCGCACCTCTTCGCAGCCTATTCTTTAGAGGAACAAAATCCCAGGCAAGCACTACCGAACCTACATAGCTCTGCTTTGGTCCAAAATACAACGGACTGTGAATAACTTTGAAACCGTCATGATCAAGTGTCAATTGTGTTGATAGTTCGCCATCAAAACTAGCGAAGGTGTCTCCAGGACTATATTGACTTAGTGTTTCTGACCTATAGCTTGCGAGCTGTTCTCCTTCTCTATTAAAAATAATTGCGCTAGACAGATTGTCATTTTCTACCAATTTAAGTGCGCGCGATTCCAACAAATCACTAATGGCGTCAATTTGTTTAAATTTTATAGCTGGTGCAAGCTGGGGTAGTAACTGACTCGTATTTATTTCAAACGACTCTCTGGCTGCATCTGTTAAAACAGTTCGTTGCTGTTGAAGTAGAACCAGCGTGGTAATAGCTGATCCTAAAATTACTACAACTACAACACCAAGCATAACTTGCCGCACCAATGATTTTACTGGCTCGCGCTCTGAACCAACTGGCGTACTACTGTAAGTGCTCATGTACTGTCCTTCATGGATCCAACAATAAACAAATCAACGCTGTAGAGCGCAGTAATATCAGTGATTAATGAATTTATTCGATGAGATCTGCAATACTCAAAATAGACACAGGTGGAGCTAGTCCATAACGATCAATCGCTTGCATGTTAATCACAAGTCGTGGGTTAGAATCGCGTGCTATTGGAAGCTCATTGGTACTCTTACCATTAACAACGACGGCCACTAGAGCATCAGCCAATAATTGACCTAGCAAATGATCATCTGCAGTTACACCGCCTGCAGCGCCATTGAGCACACCTTTTTCAGAATACGAAAACAAGGGTGTGTCAGAGTCGGCAGCAATAATGGCATCAGTGTTGGTGTAGATCTTCACTTGATTACCCATGATGATGGCAGAATACCGGCCTTTGTTTTGTTCAACAATTTTTACAAGTTCTGAACGGTCTGCAGCAAGCGCCTGGGAGCAAACAAGTCCAATCTCTTCACACGCCGCTTGAGTATCACGCCAATCAATGGTTGACGACGGGTGACCGGCTTCATTGATGAGTAATACAGTATCCATATAGGGATGTAAAACCATGAAACTTTCGATCGTGTTTAGGACTGGAAGGTGATAAGTCACCCCCGTAATATTTCCGGTCGGTTTTTCCATACTATCGACCACACCTAATTCAACCGGGTTGTTGGTTGCTCCAATAAATGAAGGAATCTTTGGCCCATAGGCTTTGAGTCTCACAGCTCCATTGGAGCGTAAAACAATTTGCGCGGCTTTTGCACTGTCATTAAATTCATCTAACGTGGTATCGAGCTCTTCAAGCGACGAAAGCGCTGGCCGTATATCAAGTTTAATTTGAGGCGCTGTTTCTGTCAGTCGCGTCTGTAGACCATCCAGCACACGCTGAGCCATGCCGGATTTTCCGTACCACGCAACACCTACATCTTGGGCAATGGCAGGGCCTCCCGCCATCAGCATACAAATAAACGCACAATGTCTAAATTTTGCCTTGATCATCGAATCACCTTATTAGCTGCTTTCGCTACTGAATGTTTGGCATCTACCAACACACAGTTGGCTTAAGGGACTCGCTAAGTTTTCCATCGTCCCTATCTCGTTTTCGACACGAACATGATTCGCTAAAGCTTGAAACGTGCTACTACATCATCAGCTTACGGGTCAAATATCGGTAACACAGCAATGTACCAAGCCCACAGTTGCCCGTTAGCGCGCTAATCGCTATTAGGATACGCAAAAGGTATTACGCTAAAAAACGTAGCACTAAAAACAGGCTCATTCCAAGAACAATCGTCCACAAGAGGTGCTTTGTAAAGGCAGCAAACACAATGGCAAAAACACCCGCCACCAGATACTCATTTTTCATACTTAACAAAAACTCACCTTGTGGCGCTAGCATAATCGGCACGGCGATAGCGCTAAGAACTGCCACTGGCACATAGCCTAGCGCTTTGACTAACCAAGCCGGCATATGCACACGGCCACTCAATTTTAAAACCGGATAACGCACACCAAACGTTACTGCCATCATACCCAGAATGAGCAGTGCCTCCTGCCAGTAACTCATGAGTGCAAACCTTTGGAGCGCGGCTTTTTAGCACCTGAACCCACGTCTGCCAGCATGGCAATAGCAATGCCTGTCAGCGAGCCCAACATTAGCCCTACCTGGTTTGGCCACTCACGCAGCCACAAAGACACCCCGCCTGCCACCACAGCGCAAAGCACCATCGGTACGCGCCGCAGCAATGGCACTACGATGCCAATGAACGTCACTACCATCGCAAACTCCAACCCCCAGTCCGCCATGCCGTGTAATTGAGTACCTGCCACAATACCAATGACGGTACACAGCTGCCAGTTCGAATACATGGCAACCGACGAGCCTAAGTGATACCAATGTTTGTTGTGTGAGCCGTCGTCTCGCGCGTAACGCTGCACCACAACGGCGTAAGTCTCATCTGTTAGCCAAAACCCTAACGGTAACAGCCAACGCCGCGACTTGGCAGACAAGTAGGGCCCAAGGGATGCGGCATACAATGCATGGCGAAGATTGATGACGAATGTGGCAAGTACAATAACCAGAACCCCTGCACCCTGAGCCACCAGCCCTGCTGCTACGAACTGTGATGACCCGGCAAATACGAAAACACTCAGCCCGATGGTGGCTGCCACCGACAACCCCGCATTGATCGCTAATGCGCCAAAAATGATACCAAACGGAATAGCGCCGACAATAACGGGTATCGTGTCACGTGCGCCGGACCAGAACTCTGATGAGGCTGAATGGCTATTCATTCTTGTAAAACTAACAGGTTAGCAAGCGCGAGATCATACCTTGAGAGAGCGTATAAGACTCTTTTTTTACCCGCTATTGCACATCTAGAACGACGTTTCCGGCTACTTCAGGCCAGAAAAGTTGTTAGTAGTGGCTAACCTTTACTGAACTGCGAAATGCACATTTGCCTGTCAAGCACACTCAAACGCTGCAAACACAGGAGTAAGAGCACCTTCCTGTACTAACACCACGCACCCTTCACCCTCTTTGGGCGCGCTGATGGCGTAGGCCATGTCTTCATCATTACTGATCTGACCCAGCTTGGTAACTTCAAACACGATGTGGTGATTGACCAATTCCAGATTTTGATTTTCGCCACCTGTAATTTTAGTCGAAGCAGAGTCGATATAACGCACTAGCGTTATGTCTGTGCCAGCAAATATTTGGCGCTGCTGATCACCACCATTAACGGTAATTTGCAAAACTGAAGGGTCGCTAGAACTTGGCTCCTGATTGATGTCAAATGCTGCAGCTCGCACTCTTTGCAGGGCACTGGTGATGTTCTTCCTGTCTGAACCTACTGCTGCAGTTACCCCATTAACGACCGCTTGGGGGGTATACACGCCTGGCTGGCCAGACAAATTGCTCACGTTATATTCACGTTGGCGCTGCGTGTAGTCGGCACTAGAGAAGGGGTCAACAAAATTGCCAGCTCTACCGTGTACCAGAGTATTCCAGTAGTCAACATGGTACTCGAGTGCCAAAAGGTCAGGATCATTTTCCAATAACTCGCCAAGCAATTTATCGGCTCTCGGGCACGACGAGCAGCCGTGAGAGGTAAACAATTCTATCAGTTTGACCGACTGCCCAGAATTAGTGGTGTCGGCATGCACCCCAGAAAACATCATTGCAAGCACGAGAGACAGGGGTAGCTTGGCACTGAGATTTGTCAAACGAGTACAAATGTGGAAGCTCAAATTCATGACGGGTGGTTGCTCGGCTGTGTAGAAACTGACTCTTTTGAGGCAACAGACCAACTATTAGGTTCCCTGAATTATTGAGAACACATAGAGTTTTCAGCTCTTTCAAGCAACTACTAGCTATCTACAGGCAAAGCCCCACCCTTCGTGAGTAGGGCTCATTGATAGCCTTGCAGGTTTTGAAGGAGACGATACCTTGAGTATCAACTTCTGGTAGATCGCCACTGACCAATTCAACCAACGTCAGGTTGCCAGCATCAACGGCGTAAACACCGATAGCACCCAACAAGCCGTAGAGTTGATAAAGGTACTGGCCGTTATCTGTGATATCCAGATCAATGAAACCATCAGTTGTGGCGAAAGCGGTTTCTGGATCTGGGCTGGTGGGCTGAACCCCAGCAACGGCTAGTACTTCAACCAACTCGATATTTTCACTGACATCAGTAAACCGATAGCTAGATATGCTGGCATCGAGTGCATTGGCAACCCAGAAAAATTCACCATCAGGAGACATCACAATCCAACACACCGTGCGTTGGCCTACTGTTGCAGTCTGCCCAGCTAGAATATCTAATTGTGCAGCGCTGAGATTACCGTCTTCGCCTAATTGGAAGGTCTACACAGATCCTGTTTGCAACTCAGGGAAAGCAGGAGGCTGGCCCTCTGACCTGAATTCACGCGCTTCAGTGACAAGAACAAAGGTGCCATTTGAGCGATCAGTAATTTCAAATCCGATACCTGATGGAAGATTTCGCCCTTCAGCATTATTTACTTTTGTTGAAGTCGCTCCGCTAACTGACGCAGCAGTTGAAAGCCCGTTAACATCAAGACCAAACACCGTGAGCTCATCATTGTTACCGCTGGCTAATGTCGCAGAACCGGCATTGATGCTACTAATGGCAAGATATTCACCGTCTGGAGAGAATCGAATTGCTGATGGGCGGTTTGGCAGGTTTCGGGGCGAACCAGCGATAGGAGTAAGCTCGCCCTCGCTAAACGTTTAACCCGTGATAGATCCTTCCTGATCTGGCTCACCTGTGAACACACCGTCTGAATCGATATTGCTCACGCATACTAATCCTTCACGATAAGCAAGACTGTTTGGGCCAGTGCCTGCGGTACTTTCTGTGTCAACAAGTTCGAGTGTCATATCTGCATTAATACGCATTACAGACACAGTACCGCTGCCAGCGTTGACCGCCATCAAAAATTCATTATCTGGGGTATTGATCAACGCATACGCTGAAATAAGTGGATAAAGACTTTCACCGCCATCGAAGTCGCCACCCAATCCGCCAATAGCAAATTCACCTGCAAGAGTGAGTGTTCTATCGGCTGCACGTTGGTATCCCACGATCGAGTTGCCTGCAAGAGCATTACTCATCGCAAACACACCACCTGCTGCTGTCGTGGTGGTTGTAGTGTCAGTATCAGTGGTATCAGTGGTATCAGTAGCACCGATATCATCGTCGTCATCATCACTTGAACAGCCAGCAATGACTAACAAAGAGGCTAAGCAAGCCACGGAAAGTAAAGATCGTGAAGACGATATTTGTCGTTTTATCGTTTAAGTATTTTTTTGAAAGGACTGACCAGAATCGCTATCTACCGATTCATCAACGAGCGCTACTTAGTACCTTTTTTTGTAGTAGGTACATAGCAGAAACAAACTCATGTGCGAGTAGTTTGTACACCTCCATTCGACAAGCTGCGGAAGATAATACAAGTTAGTAATTTTTTGATAAGATTTCTTTCATAACTTATTTATAGGTTGAATAGCTAAAGCCCTTCGAAAAATACAAAGACATGCTTTTACATTGTCTTTGGCACGATTTTTGGCATGACAAGAAGACACACTTAATCAATGTGCTTGGTTCATTCTTTGATAGAGATAAATTGAACGTACAAGTTTTTTTTGCTTAGATAATTATTCAACGCTTTACGTTGCATCTTCAGTAACATGCAGAACATCTCTAAAGTCAGTGTTGTAAAAACGGATATAGCCTTGAAGATCAAGGCTGACCAATACAAACAGCTGCGATTAATTTAACTGGCATCTACTGCCCAATTGGCGCATCAGCCACCCAACTCAATCAGGTATATTTCGATGTTGTCGGCGCTTCAATCACATGCCCGTAATGAGAAAATGCACCGCTATTTCTGCCAAGAATATAGTCAGCTGCACACACACTTGCATAACCCACCGTATCTGAACCCATATCTGCAGGTGTGATTTTGGCTATTGGATTAGGATCGTGAAAGACGGCTATCGAATAGCGTTCGTTTGGGTTTATATTACGAACACGATGCACATTGGAGGGTAGCCGATCATCAGACCATCGAGCTAGCAGATCACCGATATTAATCACTAGCGTATTGTTAATGGGAGGTGCTTTAATCCAGCTTCCAGAACGATTTAGAACTTCTAGCCCTGGTGTATTCTGAAGCAGTAGCGTAAGACAACCAAAATCGGTATGTGGCGCAACACCAAAGTTCTCAGCACCACCGCTAGTTTGCGGATAACGAATGAGTTGTCCTCGCAACAGTGAATCGTGATAGTGACTTTCAAAGAAGTGTTCATCTAAATTCAGGCTGTGTGCTATTGCACGTAATAGCGCATTGCCTATGTGCTTGATCAGGCTTGCATACTCGAGTACGGCCGTTCTGAAGTTTGCTACGTTGTCAGGCCATTGGTTGTTAGCACACAACGGTACCTTGTTCAGTAAGTTAGGGTGATTCTCAGGTAGATCAGCGCCCCAGAAAAAAACCTCTTTCTGATCATGTGTTGTTGATCCGTGCATTTTTGCCATACCCGATGCAAGATAGCCGCGATTGTCTTGGTTAATGGCAATACTGTTTTTCTGCTCCAAAGTCTGAGCAAAAAAAGCGCGCTGCGCAGCACGAACGTTATCGACGATGCTCGATTGCATTGACAGACCACTGATGTAAAAAAAGCCACTGTCTGTTACCGCAGCTTTTATTTGTGCAGCCACGGCGGCTACCTGTGTACTTGTGGTCGGTGAGTGAGAAGCTATCGCTTGTAACAACCCAGCTATGTTTATTACAGGTAAGGTTTTCAATGAATCCACCATGTGTTGCTTTCATAAGATTGCACCTTACGACAATCACTTGTCAACACTCTGGAGCTGCTCATAGGGTAGGATACTACCAGCCAATCATAAAAGAACTCGCACTATGACTAGCTCGGCCCGTAACTTCGATATTCTGCCCGCGCTACACCTATCACAAGGCAAGCTGGTTGATCTGACAGCCGATACATCCAGTGATGGCCCAGTGCTTGACGATGATACCGATCAGCTGTCGGCGGCACGGCGGGCCATAGAACACGGTGCGCAGTGGCTGCATGTGATCAATGTAGACACCAGCTTCGATTCATCGGCAGAGCACGACTGGGTATTGCTTGAGCAGCTGTGCAAACTGCCTGTGAAAGTTCAGTACGGCGGTGGGCTTGCCCGTACCGAAAATATTGATAAAGCCATCAATGCCGGCGTCAGTCGTGTCCTCCTCAGTACCTTGGCCATCAAGTCACCTGAAGTGGTTGCTGAAGCCATCATTAAACACGGCCGTGAACGTTTCGCACTTGCTATCACTGCCAACCCTGATGGAGATGTGGTAGGAGAAGACTGGGCAGCTGTCGGTGGACTTACATCGCTTACATTAGCTGTTCAAATGTCTCAGCTAGGTATTTCAACATTAGTACATACCAGACTACAGCTTGACGGCACGATGACAGGCACTGATCTGGATAACTCAGCGGAACTGGCTGAGCTTTCCGGTATGGATGTTATCGTTGGTGGTGAAGTTCGCAATCTGCAAGATGTAGTGACCTGCTACAACCAGTCTGGAATCACAGGCGTAATTATTGGTAAAGCCTTGCAAGCCGGGAAGCTCGGCCTAGGCGACGCTCTGGATGAAACGCGAGCCGCACTTGCTTTTGAATCTGGCATGCCTCGCTGGAAGGAAGAGCAACAAACCGTTCCGGTGCGTTTGCGTCGCAGTCTGTCACACAATTATCTGTTGCGTTACTTAACTGAGCTGAATGGGCTAAGAGTACTTGACGCCGGTGGTGGCAATGGTCTTGCCAGCCTTCCAATTGCCGAGTCAGGCGCTCTTGTTGATGTCGTCGATCGCTCGATGGCTATGCTCCATGATCTTGACAGTGTTGCCGAGGCGAACGGCATGCAAGAGCGGATCACTGGTCACGCTCACGACATTCGCAATATTCACACGCTATTTACACAGAATACGTTCGATGTCCTTATTTGCCACAACGTTATTCAATACAGCACCGCCTGGGAAGAGCTACTGGTCTCAATGAGTGCCCCACTAAAGCGAGGTGGCTTACTTTCGTTAGTGGTCAGAAATTGGTTTGCAGAACCGTATCGTATAGATGTAGACGCCCACACTGCTGAAGAACTCCCTACTCTTCTCGAACGCACTCGTGGACCCTCACAGGTTTTCGACGCAGATGTTCTGTTTTTCTCAGCCACTTTCTTGCAAGAGTGGTTACAAAAGCAAGGCTTTGATGTACTCGGTGATTACGGACTGCTGTGCCGCCCCGACCAAGCGTCCACCGCAGAAGGCCCCGGCGGTGAGCAAATGCAACTTGAAAAACTCTTCGCACTTGAAACCGCTATGGGCGAGCGACTTCCTTACAAACACACCGCGCGGTATCTGCAGATAGTAGCTCGAAAACGATAGTGTGTTTATTGAACTGCTTATTGGAATACGAACAAGGTCAATCCCGGCTACAAAACAATGATGCGCCCTAGTTGATTTAAACTTGTCTTACCCACGCAGATGGAGATCTATGCGGTTAGCAACAATGGATTCCCGCCTTCGCGGGAATGGCGTGCTTTACTCGCGGAAATGGCGTTGCCTAATTGACTTAAAGCCTAGGTATTTAACTTATGTACGAACGCTAGCCAGCCAAATCGTGTGTTTAGTGCCTTTAGTACCATGTGCAAATATCGACTTCTCGGTCACACTCAACCCGCACTTACGCAGCTTTCTGTAAAAAATGGCATCGGGTGTTGCAGACCAGTAAGCCAGCACCCCACCCTTCTTTAGAGACTCACTAGCGCAACTAATACCTTCTGAAGAATACAGCCAGTTATTGCCACTGGTACTTAACGCCTCAGGGCCATTATCAACATCAAGCGCAATAACGTCATAGCTAGGCGTAGCAGCTCGAAGCAGATCGCTGACATCACCAAGGTATACCTTTGTTCGCGGATCATCCAAAGGATTGCCCGAATGCAGCCCCAGAGGTCCCTTGTTCCACTCCACCACTTCAGGCACTAATTCTGCGACCACAACCTTTGATTGGGCACCAGTAGCCCCAAGCACCGCAGCTAACGTGAACCCCATGCCCAATCCACCAATCAGCACACTGGCTGACTCAGGCCGTTCTAGCAACTGACACGCGAGCGCACCGAGTGCATCTTCTGAGGCATGCCTGCGCGTAGACATCAACTCACCTTTACCCGAAATGACAATAGTGCAGTCGTCCTTACCTTGATACAACTTCAAGATTCGATCACCACCAGGTATCAACGCCTGGCCTAAAAGAGTTCGTTGTTTCATTTTTATGTCCAGACCACTTTAGGCAAGCAGCATTGTTTGATTAAGCAGTACAGCTAAGGCCCTGAGTGAGCCGCAGCAGTTTACGCTGCTTATCGTGGCGATAAATGCCTTCAGGCATACTGGGAATTGATCATTCGCACATGCCATTCGTCATCTGGCGTTCGCCGCGATAGCCAGCACAGCGATGCAGGATCAATACTGACTTGCATAGCCTCTGTTAGAGGCCAGCCAAGACACAAACACAGCAATGCTCTAACACTACCACCATGCGAAACCACCATGGCAGACGACTCAGGTACTTCTTGCATCTGTAAAAGCGTGTCTTGTAGCCAATCAGAACATCGATCAACTTGTTGCTGAAAAGTCTCGCCACGAGGAGGTGAACGGTTAATCCAATCATCTCCCCAAGCTTGCAAAATTTGTCCATGCTCTTCGTGTACCTGAGCCCAGTTCATCCCTTCCCAGTCGCCAAAATCTAGCTCTACAATGCGTTCGTCCAGTGTTTCAACGGGTAACGGCCTCATCGACTGTTGCGGCATGTGCTCTCGTAACAGGGCTGAGGAGGTGCGGGTACGTTTTAGCGGGCTGCAATACCAATGAGTGAACGCTTTATCGTTAGAAAAGCTGGCTGCCAAACGTTTAACCGCTTCCACACCTTGTTCCGAAAGTTCTACATCGGTGCGCCCTGCAATATCCCCACTTCCTGTCCACACCGTGTGACCGTGCCTGACCAGATAGAGATTGTTCATGATGCAACCGCCAGAATAACAATATAGATACCCGCCTCCACTAGCTGATTGCTAGCACCCAAGCAATCACCGGTTATGCCTGAATAAGCTTTTCGAAATCGGTACGCACTTATCAAACTGATAAGCCAAGCAACAGGAAATAATAAATAGACCATCGGTGACACATAAAGGGCGATTGGCAGAAACATCAACACAGCACAGCTTGTGCTGTGCCAGAAGCGCCGATAATCCACGCCTTCAGCAACTACTCGATTGGCAGCCTCAGGGCGCGCGTATTCCTGACTTGCCATTAACCACACACTGCTCCAGCGGCTCAGCACATGCGCTGCAAATAAGGCAGCAATGGTCATGGTGACATTCACCAACGCCAGTTCCCACAAGGCAACGAACTTGACAAGTATCAACAAAATCAAAGCCAGCGAGCCGTACGTGCCAACGCGACTGTCACGCATGATCTCAAGCTTGCGCTCTATGCTGAATGCACCCGCACTATCGGCCACATCAGCAAGTCCATCTTCATGAAAAGCACCTGTTAGAATCACGCCTGCCCAAAGAAGTAGCGCTACCGAGATTGACTCGGGTAGAACACGTGTTGTTAGCAAAAACACGGCGCTCAGCATACAGGCGACAACAAACCCAACGGCTGGAAAGTAGCGAGTGGCGCTACACAGAACCAATGGATCTCCACTGCAGTGACGCCCGACAGGCATACGCGTTAGAAACATTAAGGCGGTGCCGAACGTCACCACCTCCCGTCTGAGCGTAGTGGCAGGCACCCTGTTCAAACTGCCGTTGACACGCCAGCATCACTAAAGCTTGCCATGTCTCGCAGAATGGCAGCAGCCCCCCTTAGAAGCGGTATTGCCAATGCAGCAGCTGAACCTTCTCCTAATCGCATACCTAAGTGCAACAAGGGTTCAGCTTGCAAAGCCTTTAACGCCACTTGATGCCCTACCTCAGCAGACTCATGGGCAAAAAACAGATGGTTGCGCACATCAGGTTCAATTTTGCAGGCTATTAACGCTGCAGCTGTAACAATGAAGCCGTCGACAACCACTGGCAGTTTATGCGTAGGCGCTTCAAGCATTGCGCCAACCAACGCTGTAATCTCCAAACCGCCTGCTTGCCTGAGACACTCCATTGGATCATCTACACACGTCGATAATCGGCTCAATGATTCAGCAACAACACGCACCTTATTGGGCATCTGTTCATCAGCCAGACCGGTTCCTCGGCCAGTCACCGTATTTGCATCTGCTGCGCACATAAGCCCAGTGAGTATCGCAGCGGAGGTTGTGTTGCCAATGCCCATCTCTCCAAGCCCCACACAACGGCAGCCGCTCGATACGGCGCGTAGTATGGCGTCTCGCCCCACCTGCATTGCGGCCAAAAGCTCGTTCTCGCTCATTGCAGCCTCGCGGCTCAAATTTCTTGTTCCTGCTCGAACTTTGTCGTGAACGATACTGGTAAGACTCGACAAATCGCCATTAACACCCACATCAATGACCTCTAAGGATGCATTAGCGTTGGCAGATAGCACACACACCGCGGCTCCACCCGCTGCAAAGTTGGCCATCATCTGCACCGTGACTTCAGCAGGAAACGCACTGACGCCCTCCTCACTCACCCCATGATCAGCACCGAACACAATGACACGTGCGGGGTCTGTTACCGGTTTTAGCGTTTGCTGCACTTGAGCCAGTTGCACAGCCACCTGCTCAAGTTTGCCTAAAGACCCGGGAGGCTTAGTTTTGTTGTCGATAGCGTGTTGAGCTGCTTCAACACGGGGAGTTATTTCAAAATCAGAGGGCGAATTCATCAGACTAGTGCGTTCAATATGCCAATAAGACCAACAGGATATCTCGTTTATTCAAACCAGACGTTTACAATGGTGTGAGTATCCCACGAGAACCTGTCCCATTGAGCGTCAAACGAAACGATCCATGCACCTGCGGCAGCGGTAAGAAATTTAAAAAGTGCTGCATGCAATCCCCGGTTGGCACCTTGAGTGGAAAAGACTTATCCACATGTTTACGTACCGTGAGGCCCGTGCTTGAGCACTACGCGACTCAGCGCTTTGGTGATGCTGCAGTCGCCACTGGATGGCATCATTTCGGTCGCTATGGACAGTCTGCGATCGCCCATGAAAAACCATGCTACGAGGCGGCCTTTAGCGCATGGTGGCTGTTTTCCTGGCTACCAGAAGATCAAGGAGCAGGCGATGAAAAATTCACATCACCGGCGCCCGATCACGCCTTCGCTGCAGACTACCTGAAGCTGCACCGAGCCACTCTTACGCCGCTGGTACAAAGAGTGATCGAGCGTGCATTGAAGTCGCCGTACAGTTTTTATATCGTCAATGCAGTTGAGGCTGGTAATCGACTTCAACTGCAAGAAATTTACACGCAAAAACGAGTTACCGTCGAGGCTGGCGCCACAGCCGACTATAGCGTGGGCGACGTGCTATTCAGTGCTGTGCTCAGTGTAGATGGCGTGTCTGTGTTACTTGGTTGCATGCCAAAAATCTTGGGCCCAAGAGCTCAACTTCGAATAGAGACGCACCGAGAAAAGTGGCGCTCGGAAGTGGGCTCAGCGATTGATCAGAGATTGTTGTACCTGCACGATACCGAGCTGCGCCGCTATTATTTTTTACTGCTAAGCCAACAGCAGCAAGCCACCTTGCATTGATTCACGAGGTCAAAGTTTGCTATGAAAAAAGACGACAAAAAAGCTGAAAAGAAAATAGTCAGAGCGCTGAGCAAGGTCTGCGATACATTGACAGCTGAGCTTGAGGGGTTTTGCTGGTTAACGCATTTTGTAGATTATGCCAACGTACCACAGAGCCTGCGCATCGTTGTTGTTTTTGATACTGAGTTGGCTCTGTCTAAGGCACAAGGCGAAGGTTTGCAAGAAACCGCTTTTGCTCTTGTGGGCAGTCAACTAGAGAAGTGCGACATTTTTATCGCGGATCGTGTCAAATCAATCTTGTTTGACACTGAAGAAAAAGGTGCTGACGTTGACAGCACCCGTTGGTGTCGAAAGCACGCCTTAACGTAACATGCCCGAAAGCCAAGTCAGGCAGATGATTTCGCGCAAACGCTTTACAGCATTTTTCTCAATAATCTTCGGTACATACCCATGTTTCAATTTGAAGCGTCAGGCTCACTTGTGCCCAATATCTCCACGGTCAATCCTGCGCTTGCAAGCGACTTACATCCGCTCGAAGTTTACCAGTGGTACACAGAGCCTGATCTGGAATTATTTCTAGGGGATGATATGAATACAATTGTGAGCCATCTTACGTGGTTACGATCTGGCGGTGATAGTAAAAATTGGTTGCACCGCTAAAACGGTTATAAGCAGACATGGCTAAGCTGCCTCAGGAACCTGATCTGGAAGGGCTGCTATGAAACTTATCCAGACATTAAGGGAATCTACTATTATTCGTCGCTCACGAATAGACCCACCATCGTGCTATTTGAACGTGCCAACAATGGAAATTTGTTTTCGAAAGCCACGTTGCTGCATAGGGCCTTGGCGGATCCGTTGATGTTTACCGCAATCTCATCAGTTGTGGATGAGATTGGTTACGGCTTGTCTTGATTATTGTTGTTGCCTAAAGCACTTCAATGCGATACCCCGCACGCGGAAAATGCACACAAACCTCACCGGCAGTATCAGAGACACGATCTACTGCAACGCTTTCAATATCAGCCTGACGAACGGTGCCTTCTACTGCCTGTTCCCCCCCATTAACATCTGGAACAATCGATATTTTCTGTCCTACCGTTAACCCTTGTGGCTCATTGTCAGCAACACCTTGCGAAGTCTGTGTCTGGTTAGAACTTGCAATACCAATAGCCTCTTCGGCTGTCATTGTTGTGTAGTGTCCATGACCAATAGCCTTAACGCTCTCCATCCATTGTTGAACATTCGGGAACTGCGCGATTAACGAAGGCCCGCCCGCCCAGCGCCCCTCGACAAACCAGGCTACGTGATACATCTGTGCGTCAATAGCTGCCGCTTGTGAGCCTGATAAAAATTTGCGGCCATCACTGAGTTGTTGATCAAGCCTTGCCAACGTGGTTCGCAACTGAGAAACCAGATGCGGCAACTCAGCATTGGCACGTTTTAGTCCCGCCGCCCAATCCTCACCTAGATACAATCGGCCACGATCTTCAGCAAAATCTGCAGGTAAATTATCACCAGCGGCACCCAACACAATTTTAACCGCCAGATCAAACAGCGCACCATCTGTCCACCGGCTCAGGCACCATAAAAAACCTGCATCGTTTGTTGGCATAAACGACGGTGATGAAACTCGCTTCTCTAGCGCTTGGATAATACATAGGGTGTCACAATAAATGTCGGCGCCAATTTGCATAACGGGTGTTCTGCGGTAGCCCCCAGTTAATGTGGTTAGCATTGGCTTAGGAGGAAGACGCGGAATTTCAACGTTGCTCCACGATAGCCCTTTAATGCCGAAGGCAATTCGAATCTTCTCAGCCACGGGTGACTGAGGGTAGTTGTGCAAAATTATTCCTATGTCTTTATCACTCATTCTCATGGGCCCTTTTCTGGTTAGGTACAATTGATGGTGGAACAACGATGTTTGAAATCGTTGGAGATGTGTAGAGTATAGATTGCATTAACAGCAGTGATAGAGAGCCTTAACTGAAAGCATCAGATTCAGCCTGGCGGGCCTCGTTACGCATCCACAAGGTGAATTTTTTGGCAATTGCCAGATGTCTGCCCTCTAGCGTTTCAATAAAGTAACCGTCTTGCGCTGGCATCGTTGCGCTATGCAATTGAACCAGTGAACCCTGCGTGATACACGGAGCACAAATCAGTGAACTGGCTAACGTCATGCCTGCACCCGACCTGGCAAAATCTACAGACATCCCGTGTGAGTCAACAAATATCATCGCCTGTTTTTCAGTTTTTTCACCGACATGCTCACCATATTTCAGCCATGTGTCCGAGGTGCCCACAGCTTGAATCAAAGGATAGCTGGATAGGCTGGCCAACGTGGTAGCAGCTTTGTTTTTTCGCTGAGGCCCTATCAACGCTCGTGAGGCAACCAATGCTAGCCGATTACTGCCCAGTGGTTTCGACGATGAGCTAGCCGTTTCAACAGGACCAAATCGAATTTGCACATCGGCTGTTGATGTTACAAATTCATCAGGCCATACCGTCGTCACAATGCGCACTCTGACATTCTTGTTCTGCTCAATAAATGCGCTTAAGCGTGGCACCAGAAACCACTGAGCAATACTGACGCTGGTGGCAATCGTCAGCAAACCTGGGTCTGCAGCGGGTTCAAAAGCCGCTGATGCAGCCTTTAGATGACTGATGCCTTCGGCCACTTGAGGCAGAAGACGCCTGCCCTCGTCTGTTAGTGCAATGCTTCGATGTTTTCGCACAAACAAGGTACAACCAAAACGCACTTCTAGTGAGCGAATTTGCTGACTTACGGCTGATTGCGTCAGAGCCAGTTCATCCGCTGCCGCTGTAAAGCTCAGTAATCGTGCTGCACTCTCAAAAGCTCTGAACCACCCAATCGGCGGAAGTGCACGGTTTTTCATTGTATAAATTTCACATTAGTGTTGCTAATGAATTTGACGGCAAAAGCGTTGATTGTCAATAGAAGTACAAGAGTCGATAGTGCAACCATCATCTACAGCCTCCACGAAAGTAACCCATGGCTCCTGAAATCCGCAAATTCGTCACATTTGATGAAGAAGTCCTCATCGAAGGATTCAAAAAGGCTGATCCAGCATGGCGTCTTTTCGCTGTAGCAGCGGTGCTAACAAATCCATGGTCTGGTCGGTTTGTTGAAGATCTAAAACCTGAAATTCAAGCGTATGGCCCGGTGCTTGGTGAAGCACTAACACAGCGCATGATTGCATTAGCAGGTACTGGCGATGCGATTGAGGCATACGGCAAAGCTGCAGTGGTTGGCCTCGATGGCGAAATCGAACACGGTTCAGCACTCATTCACACGCTAAAATTTGGAAATCACTATCGCGAAGCTGTGGAAGCTACAAGCTATTTATCATTCTCTAATACAAGAGGTGGCGCCAATTGCCCAATCAGTGTTCCCTTAATGGATAAGCACGATGCTGGTAGACGTTCTCACTACCTGACCATACAATTTTCTATCATGGATGCTCCACGCGCTGATGAAATTGTCGTGGTTCTCGGTGGCGCCACTGGCGGCCGACCACACCATCGTATTGGCGATAGATACCAGGATCTTAAGGAGCTAGGACATGACCTGGAAAACCCTGCCGCGATCTAAGCTCAACAGTAAAATCAATGGTTGGCAAGAAGGTTCTGGTCCACCCCTGCTGCTGATTCACGGGGTAGGAATGCATGCAGATTATTGGTCGAATTTGACACCAACGCTACAGAATCACTTTAGCTTAACTGTGGTTGATATGCCCGGGCACGGTGCCAGTATTTCTTTTGGCAATAAGGCGCCACTACTCGCCCAATACACCGACTGCATTGCTCAACTAGTTGAGGACAATGCCATGCCGAACTTCGTGGTAGGTCATTCAATGGGAGCAATGATTGCGCTAGACCTTGCCGCGCGCTATCCAGATCGAATTAGCGCATTTGCAGCCTTGAATGCTGTGTTCCAGCGTAGTGATGAGGCCAAGCAAGCGGTGCAACATCGAGCAAAAACTATCGCTCAAGGAACTGATATTGACATAGGTAGTACGCTTGAGCGTTGGTTTGAAAAACCATCAACCGATGTAACGGCACTTGCGTCAACAGCGTGCGAGGCTTGGCTTAGCAAGGTAAACCTGAACGGGTATCGCCAGGCTTACCATGCCTTTGCCCATCATGACGAGCCTGATAAACAGACTCTCAAGAAAATTCAATGTGCTGGATTGTTCATGACAGGTGAAGATGAACCGAATTCAACCCCAGCCATGTCACGCACAATGGCGTCATCTATGGAACAAGGTGAGTACTACATCGCCAAAGGCGCCCGCCACATGATGAGCATGACACACGGTGAAGAAGTGCTCGATAAGCTTGTGCCCTTTCTTCTTCAACATACTGCTGCAGCTCACTCATGAATAATATCGATGCCAAAGAGCTACGAACTGCATTTGGTTCGTACATGACTGGAGTGACTGTTGCAACGGCACAAGCATCTGATGGTTCATACGTGGGCTTTACTGCAAATTCGTTTACATCGGTATCTATGGATCCGCCGTTGTTACTCGTCTGCCCTGGAAATCACTTGTCATCCTTATCTGTATTTGAGGAAGTTGAACACTTTGCCATCAATATTCTGTCGCATGGGCAAGAGTCTGTGTCGAATTTGTTTGCCTCATCAAAAACCTCGCGCTTTGAACAGCTTAGGTGGGAAGCTGATGAGCACGGGTCACCCATACTTAACGATGTTGCTGCCTCTTTTTCCTGCGTAGTGCATCAACGAATCACTGCGGGTGATCATATGATATTGATTGGTCGAGTCACTGGATTTTCAAACACGAAAAATGGTGGCTTGGGTTATTGCAGGAGCGGGTATTTCAGCCTAGAGAAAGAACGCCAAGCCGATATGCTTACGCGGTCTGGATTAACAGGCTTCGCAGGTGCAATAATACAATATCAGGATACGCTGCTCTTACAGCTTGACGACAATGGCCTTAGTATTCCAACGCTAGCACTCGACAACGAGTTAAGTGCACGCTCCAGCCTAACCCAGCACTTCAACATCATCGGTTTGCACGCCTCAATTGGTCCTGTCTACTCGCTATACGATGACGAAGACCAAAGTACACGCTATACATTTTTGAAAGCGGCAGCATTATCAAGCGAAACTGGAGGTCTTGGTCAATACGTGCCTATTTCTTCAATAGAAACGCAAGATTTTGACAACTCATCTCAAAGAAACATGGTTGAGCGATATATCCGCGAATTCCAGAGCCAAGAGTTCGGGCTTTACATTGGTAGCTCACAAACAGGGGAGATTCATCGCGATGACTATTGAGCAAGCGGAGAGACAAGTATGAAATTTTCATTGTTTGCCCATATGGAACGGCAAAACCCTCAGCAAGAACACACCGAACTGCACGAGCAATTTTTAACCTTGTGCAAGATGGCTGATAAGGGAGGCATGCGAGCCATCTGGACGGGTGAGCATCATGGAATGGAATTCACGATTGCGCCTAACCCGTTTCTTAGCCTTGTTGATATTGCCACTCACACAAAGCATGTAAAGCTGGGTACTGGAACGATCATCGCACCGTTTTGGCACCCCATTAAACTGGCTGGTGAGGCAGCCATGACTGATCTTGTAACGCATGGCCGATTGGAATTGGGCATCGCACGCGGAGCATACTCCTATGAGTATGAAAGGCTCATGCCCGGAATGGACGCATGGGAGGCTGGTCAACGTATGCGCGAGTCAACCGTGTTGTTAAAACAGCTGTGGGAGGGTGATTGCTCTCATAGTGGCAAGTTCTATCAATTCCCTGCTACGACTACAACACCTAAGCCCTTGCAGGATGGGGGACCACCGATCTGGATTGCCGCTAGAGACCCATCCAGTCATCAATACGCTATAGACAATGGTTTCAACGTACAAATGACACCCCTTTGGCAAGGTATAGATGAAATTTCAGAACTGATGTCTCGGTTTAATAGTGCGTGTGAACAATCTACCAATCCTCGACCGAAGGCTATGCTACTGCATCACACCTATGTGGCTAGTGATAGCAACGATGTTGATTTGGCCGCTACTGAATTGAGTCGGTTTTATAATTATTTCGGTGCATGGTTCCAGAACAAGCGTACTGTTTCTCAAGGCCACATCGAACCGTTGAGCGATGAAGAAATAGCCGGCAACGCAATGATGACGCCTGCTAACATGAAGCGCGACCTGACAATGGGCACGTCTTCAGAGGTGATTGATCAAATTAAAGTCTACGAAGATCTAGGTTTTGATGAGTACGCATTTTGGATAGACAGCGGTATGTCATTTGATCGTAAGCGAGCATCACTACTGCGATTCATTGATGAAGTGATGCCTGCATTCACACAGGAATAGGTATGAATTCTTTACCCCATTATCAGCTTTTTATTGACGGCAAATGGTGCGAAGGAAGCCAAGGGCTAAGTCAACACAGTATCAACCCTGCCACTAATAACGAGTGGGCAAGTTTTGCCTGTGCCTCGGAAAATGACGTTGATCGTGCCGTAAAAGCCGCCAAGAGGGCGCTCAATGATCCAGCTTGGCGTGATCTTTCACAAACGGCTCGTGGAAAACTACTCTACACCTTGGCAGACCTTATTGAGAGCCATGCGACAGTCATTGGCAAACTAGAAACGATTGACAGTGGAAAGCTTAGCTCCGAGACGGTAAATCAGGTGCGCTATGTGGCCGATTACTATCGCTACTTTGCAGGGCTTGCAGACAAAATTGAAGGCGCAGTACTACCCATTGATAAGCCAGATATGCATGTCTTTACACAACGCGTGCCCATCGGTGTGGTTGCGGCTGTCGTTCCCTGGAATGCCCAAATGTTCCTTACAGCAACCAAACTAGGCCCCGCGTTGGCAGCTGGATGCACCATTGTTCTTAAAGCTTCAGAAATTGCGCCTACTCCACTGCTTGAATTTGCAAAATTAATAGAACAAGCTGGCTTCCCACCCGGAGTGGTATCGGTCATCACTGGCGATGCCAAGAACTGCGCGATCCCACTAACACGCCACAAGGATGTTGATCGCATTGCCTTCACCGGTGGACCTGAAACGGCCAGACACGTGATTCGAAATTCAGCAGAGAATTTTGCTGTAACCACATTGGAGCTTGGCGGAAAATCACCAATCATTATATTCGACGACGCCAATATCGACAGTGCCGTCAATGGTTTGATTGCGGGAAATTTTGGTGCATCCGGACAGTCTTGCGTAGCCGGGTCAAGGGGGCTAGTACAGCGCACTATATTTGAAGCGGTTGCTGCAAAAATTGAACAACGATCAGCATCCATTGTCGTTGGTGATCCACAGGCGGCTGAAACAAACGTGGGCCCTCTGTGTACCAAGTCCCAGATCTCAACCATTGAATCCACCTTGGCAAAATCACTACAGCAAGGCGCAAGTATTCGCTTTGGCGGGTACAGAATTGATTCACTAGAAGGTAACTACTTTAGCCCTACGCTCGTGCAATGTGTACACGCTGACACTGAAACCTTGAAGACTGAGATGTTCGGGCCAGTCATGTCGCTTCTGCCCTTTGACACTGAAGAGGAAGCCGTTGAATTAGCAAACAGCAGCGATTTCGGTCTGGGCTCTGGTGTATTTACTGAGAGTCTATCTCGGGCGCACCGTGTATCTAATCAATTACGATCAGGTATCTGCTGGGTAAACACATACCGAGCTATTTCTCCTACAGCTCCTTTTGGTGGGTACAACCAATCGGGTTATGGCCGAGAGGCTGGGCAAGACTCCGTACTGGACTACACTCGAACTCGAACCACGTGGATAAACACCTCTGACCAACCAATGGCCGATCCATTTGTGATGCGTTAATGCTTTGAATCTGTGAGTTTGTAAGGTGTAACGAAAAATGCTTGCTCAGTCCCAGTCGCTCGCGCTGATGTTCGCACAATAACTCACTTCTGAGCGGCTATCGAGGGCTAAAGAGTGCTCTCAACACTAACGATTTTGCTGATCGTTCAATGCCCAGCCACCGCGGATTGTGCGAAGATTTCGCAAAGCACCAACTTGTTTGTAGAATTTTAGTTCCCCTGATTAGCCGCCAGCCTATTGTTAATAAGTGATTTGTATGGTTTCATACTTCACGCAAGAACGAATCTTGCGTTGATCTGCTTATTGTTTTCAATGTTAGACAAAGGGTTTAGCCCTTTGTAACAAATCAAAACGCTATTTCATTTATCCAAATACAGGGCTAGTTCTTGGGTTAAACCGGTGGGGAATTCACCAAACAATTCTTTTAGCAAGTTGGATAGCAGCACGTTTTAGCGAAATCTAAAATACACAGAATATCAAATGACTATGTTCTCAAAAAAACTGACACCTATAGCTCTTAGCTTGACTATGGTTTTTCAAGCGGGTTGTGGAACACTCCTTTATCCTGAACGGCAAGGTCAGGAACGAGGCGATAAGTTGGACCCAACCGTTTTAATTCTAAATGGCATAGGTTTATTTTTCTTCGTCATCCCTGGATTGGTTTCTTTTGCAGTAGATTTCAACACCGGTGCACTCTATTTGCCAAGCGAAGAAGGTGCTTCTAAGGTGTCCCACAACTCCACTCAGAACACGCAAATGTTCACCATCCAAGGTAAAGTGGATGCTCAGGCAATCAATGCCATCATCGAAGAGCAGTTGAATATCGCAAACGTATTGAGCCACGACAATCTTCAGATCGAAGAAATTATCTAACTATTGGTATAGTCGCTGAGGCTGTAGTTTTGCTGCAGTGAAACGTCTGAAAGCAGAGCGTCCAATGTGGGCGCTCTGTAAAGTGTCCGCCGACCCTCTATCGATCCACGCGACCAATGGGTTTGCCATTGGGGATTTACTTCCACACAATCACTGGCCATATGGCAGCATGAGCTAGGTCATTCAAACCGATCTGTGCGAACAAGGCCTCCTCCGTAGAGCCTCTCTGAGCAAAGCTGCTCGTAAAAATTATTCGGCCTTTTTGACCCTGATGGTCTGATCAGAAACAACCGTCCCGTTGAGTTGTTTCATGGCAGCTTTTGCCTCACCCGCCTTAGGCATCTCAACAAACCCAAAGCCTTTAGATTCCCCTGTCTTTTGATCCATGACTAGAGAGCAGGATTGAACTCCTCCATAAGATTCAAACAAACGGCGCAATTGCTCAGCGCTGTAGTCTCGATCCAGATTACGAACAAGTAGTTTCATTAAGGTCAGACGTCTTTGTTTTGTTGAAGAGTGTATCCGATCTGAGAATTGCATACTCCAGAATCATGTGTCCATCTAGCCGCCGCTGCACAGCATAACCATCAATACTAGACACTGGGCGCAAATCGATGCCGCAGGCTGTGACTGACGGTGTCAGCGAGCACCACCATCAAAACAATTACCATGATACAAGTGGCTACCTTGTTAAACTGAAAAAGACTCAATCGGAAGTAGAGTTCTTGACCTACCCCACCAGCCCCTACTATGCCCATCAGAGTGGCGGCACGCAAATTATGCTCCCAGCGGTAAAGGCAATAACTGATCAATTGGCTACGCGCTTGTACCATGGTGCTCCATAGCGGTGCAAGATTCACAGAACCACCATTGCTCAGCAGGTTCTCCAACGTATGTTTCTCCTGATTGTGCAGGCATTCACTATAGAGCCGTGACAACACACCAACACTGGCCGCAAATAGCGCTAACGTTCCCGTAAATGGCCCAATACCCACCGCAACAATCAACAACATGGCCCAAACAAGCTCTGGTATCGAACGCAATACGATTTGCATAGAATGAATGATGCTAATCAGCAAAGAGAAGCCGATAGTTTTCTCCTCGCGAAGATGAAGCACAAACAACGTGTAGCTCAGTACTATGGCTACGCCACTGGCCAACACAGTACCTGCAAAGGCCATACTCAAGGTCTCCATCGCCTGCTCTGCCAGTTTACGCAACATAGTCGCCGACACATCCGGGGCCAGGAAGCCTTGAACAAACTCTAGTGAGCGCCCCAAGCTGTCAGCACGTAGCCATTGATGTAGCTTCCAATCGATGCTACCAAAGCAAGCAATTACCATAGCGACGACCAGTAGCGCCATGCCGTAGCGATGAAACATTGCCCCATAAACTGGCTCAGAACGGAGCTGATCGTATCGCACACAGACAGAGGTATTTGCTGCCTGGCTTGAAATACCACTCAACTGATGACGCAACGATGCACTCAAAGAATCTGCTACAAACACCAGCAACACAAAGACCAGAATAATACTGAACACCTCGGGAGACGCTAGCTGACGCACCGATATCAGCAGCTCCTGCCCTAGACCACCAGCGCCAACAAAACCTAGAACAACTGAGGTTCTAAGGGTGCATTCCCAGCGATACACAGAATAGGAGAGCAGCTCTGGCAAGCCTTGGCCTAGAGTGCCATGCAAGAGCGTCTTTAATCGTCCATTGCCGTTATCCAATAAATGACCAGTGATAGTCGCCTCACCTGATTCAATGATCTCAGCATAGTTTTTTGCGAGTATGCCGATATTGGTTAGCAACAAACCAATGATGCCTGCCGTGGCTCCAAGACCCGTGACTCCTACAAATAAAAGGGCCCAGATAAGTTCAGGCACACTTCGTAAAAATATCGCCATTGCACGCAGCAAGGAGCGAAACAGACGTGCATGTCGCCTCATGGGTCGACCACGAGCTGACAACGATAATCTGCTAGTTATCATGATGGCTAATGGTATTGCTATAAGCATAGCGAGCACCGTTGCAACAGTTGCAATCGATACTGTCACAATCGCTGCACCCAACAACCGTTGAAGAAATTCAGTGTCAGTACGAGGCGGCCAGAATGTCGTAAAAAAATCTGTAGCAGCATCCCATGAATTCTGCTCGACTAGCTGTAGCAGATCAAATTTCGAACCCTGCAGAGCTATCGCCAATAACAAAAGAAGACCCACACCGATCCACAATCTCGACGCTCGATCAGGATCATCGAGTTTTGGCGAAACACGCATTGTGTCAGGTTTGTATTTCAGCTTCGTGCCCTCGATACAACTCCTCAATCATCTTGTCACTCACCGAGGTGGCAGGTAAATCGAACATGATCTTCCCAGCCCGCAAGCCAATGATTCTTTTCAGACACTTTCGAGCCAGCTCGATTTGATGCAAGGAGCAAACAAGTGCCTGTTGACGTTCCATCGCATGCTCAACCAAGACACCCAAACAGAGTTCCGCTGTTGTGGGATCCAATGCAGACAATGGCTCATCAACCAACAAAGTACTCACATCTGCCGCCATAGCTCGAGCGATAGCAACACGTTGCCTCTGCCCACCCGATAGCGTCTCTACCGAACGCCACAAGCACTGCTCCATATCGAGCTTCGTCAACAAACCACGGACAAGTTGGACATCAGCTCGCGCTGGTGATAACAAAGACCGCAAGGCAAACAATAATGAACGCTTGGGTAACAGACCTGACAATACGCTCACCACCACTCGTTGCCGTGCAGGTAATGCTGTTGACTGCGGGCACAAATGAAGTTGGCTACGGAGTCCTTGTAACTTTGCGCTAGCGAGTTGCCATGGATCTTGATCCTCAAGTAATAGCTGACCTGCAGAGGGTATCCGCGCCACACCAAGAACACTCAACAATGTGCTCTTGCCAGATCCACTCGGACCAATCAACGCCACCTGCTCTTGTTCACCGAGGCTGATACTCACCTGACTCAATGCTACTGGTGCCGTGCCGCCATAGGTGACGCTCACATCGCGCACTGCCAGTTTCATAATCGACTCATGAACTGGCGAGGAACTATCGTTATCAGAGTGATATAGCTCGGCAGTGCTACTGTTCAGGGTGCAGCCAACAGTTCAGCCGCTATTGCAGCGTCTTTAATACCATCGTAAAAACGAGCTTCGGTAGGAATAAAGCGACTGGCACGCTGCAAATCCAAAATAGCCTTTTGATCAGCATCAGCAGGATCAAGATTCAGGAAAGCATCCACTAAGCGCTGTCTTGTTTCGACTGACAAACCAGAGCGAATCGTCCAGTTGTAGTCGTGATACTCAGGTGTTGTGTAGAACACGCGCAGCTTATTGGTATCGACCCGCTGTTCAGCAACCAGCTTTTCCCACACTTTTATATTCAAAGCACCTGCCTCTACGCGCCCACCAGCCACAGCGAATGCGGTAGCGTCGTGCGCACCGGAAAATGCTATCGATAAATCGTCATCAACAACAATGCCTGCTTGCGCCATGTAGTGCCTTGGCATGAGATGCCCAGACGTTGATGAGGGTGAACCAAAAATAAAATCAACGCCCTTCAAGTCTGCCAGCGATTGGATGTCAGAATCGCTTTGAGTAATAAACACTGTCTGAAAGCGTTCGTCTTCAGCACGCTGAATAATAGGCTCAACAGTGTCACCCGATCTCTGTGCGGCTTGAATGTAGGTAAAGCCACCCAGCCATGCCATATCAATTTGTTCACTAACGAGCGCCTCGACAGCGGCGGCATAGTCGGTCACAGGTACAAACGACACAGGCCTATCGAGTGATTGGGAAAGGTACTCAGCTAGCGGTTCAAATTTACGGATCAGCTCTGTTGGAGCTTCGTCTGGAATAGCACTGATACGAAATTCGTTGTCAGCCCAAGCAAGGGGGGAGGCAAAGTAGATGCCTGTTAGCAAAATAAAGGCTGATAACCTACAGCTGATTTGCTTAGAAGATAGCCACTGCGAACAGGCTAGCCAATGTGCTACGGGGCCGCCACTACAGGCTGCCAAGGAAACTGCTCGTGCCATGTTGATAAAATCCATAAATGCCGCAGGTTTCAATGGGCCTGCGAAGCAACGACACTTTATCAAACTATGATCACAAGCGGCTGCATTAAGTGCCGACCAATCTGTATTGCACAATACAGATAGTTTAAACTGCCTCGCTTCCAGCAGCCCGTGAAAGCCACTTCAATGCATACTTCCTCCCCGATTGTTCCAATATTGTGGAAGGCAGTTCTTGCAGATCTCATCACGGATCCGGACGAATTGTGCGATCTGTTGGGTCTTAGTGAGTTAGACAGAACGAACATAAAGAAAACATGCGAAGGCTTTCCACTTAGAGTACCCAGATCCTATCTGTCTCGTGTAAAAGCTGCCGATCCACAAGACCCACTATTACTGCAGATATTGCCACGCACTGAAGAATTGATCTCCACTGATGCTGCTCAACTCGATCCACTTCAAGAACAACAGTTCTCTCCTGTTCAGGGTCTTCTGCACAAATATCACGGTAGAGTACTCATCGTGCTCAGTGGCAGCTGCGCGATCCATTGCCGTTACTGCTTTCGCCGCCATTTCCCGTATGAAGACGCACGCATCGGCAAAACGCAATGGCAGGCGATTCTTGATTACATTGCAGCTGATAGCAGCATTAGTGAAGTGATTTTCAGCGGAGGCGACCCACTCAATAGTACCGATGCATCCTTAGCCGCGAAGAGCGCAGATCTGTCGACAATACCCCACTTGAAACGTCTGCGCATTCATACACGTCAACCCGTGATGATTCCACAGCGAGTCAATAGTCAGCTTCTAAACTGGACGAGTGAGATACGGCTAAATGTTGTCATGGTGTTGCACAGCAATCATGCAAATGAAATAGACCACCACGTGAAAGAGGCTCTTTTCAAACTACGTGACAACGGCATAAGCCTATTAAACCAAAGTGTACTTCTAAAGGGTATAAATGATAACGCGCAGGTCTTGGCCCAGCTTAACGAAAGACTTTTCGAGTGCGGCGTACTGCCTTATTACCTGCACATGCTAGACCCTGTGCAAGGCGCTATGCACTTTGAAGTATCCAAGGAACGAGCGATGCAAATAAAAACAGATCTGCAAGCTATGCTGCCCGGCTACCTCGTTCCGCGATTCGCGATAGAAGAGCCGCATGCACTTAACAAAACGACTTTTTAACAGAGCATTGCGTTTAATTAATCAATCAATCAATCAATCAATCAATC
>JALZWO010000148.1 GCA_023300375.1 Granulosicoccus sp.
GAGGCGTTGATAACAACCATGTAATCGCCGGTATCTACGTGAGGAGTGTAAATAGCTTTGTGCTTGCCGCGCAGGCGCCGTGCACATTCAGTGGCCACGTTGCCTAGGGTTTTACCTTCGGCATCGATAACGAACCACTCACGTTTAACCTCTGCAGGCTTTGCGCTGACGGTAGTCTTGTTCACTTGGGGGATCTCGGTATTCGGTAAGACGTAATCTTGTTTAGCCGCCCATTCTAATGCAGGTTGACATCAATCTCAACCATCCGGCAAGAATATTTAAGCCTTGCACGTAATCAAGTGCAAAAATCTAGCAATTTTGGCTAGAGATGGGAAATTAAGGCGAGTAGAAGGAAGTGCAAGAAGAGCAGCACGAGCCCAATGGCTCGTGCTGCTAACCACCATAAGGTGGGAGGAGGAGAAAACTACACTTGCAAGCTAGACAAAGCAATCAGCTTGCCAGTTCTCCAAATCCCGAATGCGAAATGTCGTTGTCCTGCAGAATGCAGTGATGATTTGCCAGAAATAGGCAATATACTTTTAATCTTTATCTTCTGATCCATGATTAAAAGTGACTAATTTTGCAGATTCCGCTGATTGAAAGTGAATAAGAAGAAAAATAATGTGACATACATCTCATAAAATGAAAAATGTAACATCTTCGTTTTAATTCCTTCAATCGAAAATTGACATCTACCTATTAGGACAGTGCTCCAGTTAATGGCCTAGGGCAGAGTTGTATTATAGTGTCTCCTCGATTTCCCAGCTATAGTCGATGGTGGCACTTTTTTCGATCATACGAGATGCCGAACAATACTTCTCACCCGAAAGCTTGACCGCTCTCTCAACATGCTTTTCACTAAGATTTTTACCCATTACTTTGAAGTGAACCTGGATGTGCGTAAATACATGTGGAATCTCCTCAGAGCGCTCTGCATCAAGGGATACCTCTACATCCACCACGCTCTGACGCGACTTTTGCAGCATGAGTACAACGTCAAATGCAGTGCAACCGCCCATGCCTATCAGAACCATTTCCATCGGCCTGATACCCAAGTTTCTACCACCATGCTCTGGTGAGCCGTCCAGCACAACAGAGTGCCCACTTCCCGACTCGCCAACAAAACTCATATGATCAAGCCATTTAATTCTTGCGCGCAAAATTACGTGTCCTCATATTGGTCTGAAGTAAGGGCTAAGCTAAGCTGCGCCCACTGAAGAAATGTTTCTCGCCGCCGATCACTGTTTGACGGAAAACAAAACAGCCTGGATGGTCAGTATCGACCTCCCCGGACTTGCGCAACCTTGATTAGAGAGTACGGAGAATATATAGAATGTTGGCTCCACGTATTATACCGCCGCCTGTTGAATGGCTGGACTTGTTCCTTCGGAGCAGCCATCGGCGACAACACTCAGCGAAAGCTCCCATAATTCACTATGGTGAGCCTTCCAGTAGCTTGTTTTATATCATTGATGGTTCAGTCAGTGTGGTCACAGAAGGCGAAGGCGGCAGAGAGATAGTTCTAGCATACCTGCACGCAGGTGACTTTTTTGGCGAGATGGGCTTGTTTGAGGAAGACTCCAAACGAAGCGCTTGGGTAGTAGCTCGCTCTAAAAAATGTGAAGTAGCTGAAATGCCATACGATCAATTCCGACGACTATCGACCGAGCAGCCTGAACTGTTGTTCGAATTGACACGGCAAATGGCCACTCGATTGCGAAGATCCAGCACGAAGGTTGCTGACATGGTGTTTCTCGATGTGAAGCAACGTGTATCAAGAACTCTGATCGAACTAGCCCACATGCCAGATGCCATTACTCACCCTGACGGCATGCAAATCAACATCACAAGACAGGAAATTGCCCGCATCGTGGGTTGTTCACGTGAAATGGTAGGCCGTGTCTTGAAAGAGCTTGCAGAGCCCGAAATTGGAGAGCCACTCATTCATGCTCGTGGCAAGACCATGGTAATTTACGGCACACGGTAACAACAGCTGCCCTGTCTAAAGACTATTCATAAAGGGCAGTTGTCAATATTCTCTCTCTTTTTTTGAATACAGCAGAGCCGAATTGTAAAACAAAGACTGTTTTTGTTGCCGGGGATTTGCAAGGTCCCCGGCTTTTACAGTCACGCTCTTGCACTGATTAACTCCCGAACAATTCAGCCAAAGCGGCCCCCGGATCAGGGGCTCTCATGAATGCCTCTCCAACCAGAAACGCGTTCACACCACTAAGCTGCATTCGCTTAACATCCGTAGGCTCCATGATGCCGCTTTCAGTAATGACGGTTGTGCCTTCGGCAATTTTTGGCAATAGAACTTCAGTGTGTTCAAGTGACACTTCGAAAGTTCGCAAGTTGCGATTATTGATACCAAGCAACATAGGCTTTAACGCTTGCGCCCGATCGAGCTCTTCTGCATTGTGCACCTCAACTAACACATCCATTCCCAAGGATCGCGCTTGCTCATAAAGGCCGTGCAAATCGGCATCTGACAATGCTGCCACGATAAGCAGTATGCAGTCCGCCGCCATCGCTCGGGCTTCAACCACTTGATAGGGATCGACAATAAAGTCTTTTCGTATCACAGGTAGATCGCAGGCCGCGCGGGCTTCACGCAATGCCCATTCGCCCCCTTGAAAGAAATCCACATCGGTCAGTACCGACAAGCAAGCAGCACCAGCTTGAGCATAGCTTGAAGCAATTGTCGCAGGCAGAAATGGTTCACGAAGTACGCCCTTACTGGGTGACGCTTTCTTGATTTCCGCAATTACGGCAGGCCGACCTGCACTTAACTTGTCGCTTATAGCTGCAGCAAACCCACGACAGGCATCAACGCCCTCTATGCGTTCGTGCAACTGCGTCAAACTGGTGTGACGCAAGGCCTCATCAATTTCTTCATGCTTTCTGGCAATAATTTTTTTTAATATATCGGGAACATCAACGCTCATTGGATTTGCATTCCTTATACTTTTTGCGTTTTAGAAACGTACGAGTAATACGAACTAGACTTTGGCTAGTGCCTGCGACAACTCTACTAATTGAAACAATTTTTCACGTGCCGCGCCAGAGTCGATAGCTGCACGCGCAAGCTCAATGCCTTCGTCAATACTATCAGCAAGACCCGCGACACAGATTGCCGCTCCCGCATTCAACAAAACAATATCTCGTGCAGCACCGGAGGATTTGTCAAGAACGCTTAAGACCATGGCAAGACTTTCCTCGGGGCCTGATACAGAGATGTCTGACAATGGCGCAGTGCTCAACCCAAAGTGACTGGGTTCAACTGTGAAATCGCTTATTTGTCCGTTCTTTAATTCTGAAATTGTAGATGGCCCACTAATACTGATTTCATCCATACCATCATGACCGTGTGCAACGATGACATGATCACTACCCAGTCGTGCGAGCACCTCAGCCATAGGACGCACCCAGGCAGCATCGTAAACACCGAGCAACTGGCTCCGTACGCCTGCAGGATTGGTCAATGGACCCAGTACATTAAAGATCGTGCGAATGCCCATCTCTCTACGCGGCCCTATCGCGTGCTTCATGGCGCTGTGATGCGTGGGTGCAAACATAAATCCAAGCCCTAACCTCTCCACACACTGGGCCACCTGATCAGGACTAAGCGCAATGTTCACCCCCGCTGCCTCCAATAGATCGGCGGCACCTGATTTACTGGACACCGAACGATTACCATGTTTTGCAACTCTGGCACCAGCACTCGCAGCAACGATCGCACTACAAGTTGAAATGTTGAATGTGTTGCTCGAATCACCGCCAGTGCCGACGATATCGATAGCAGACTTATCACCCAGCGATACCGGCGAGGCCAGACTACGCATAACCGCTGCTGCGGCTGCCACCTCTTCTACGGTTTCACCTTTCATGCGTAACGCAACCAGAAATCCACCCATTTGCGCAGATGTGGCTTTGCCCGTCATTACTTCACGCATAACACTGCCCATGTCGTCACTGGACAAATTTTTACGCTCTAGCAGCTCTTGCAACGCTTGCTGAATATTCATGATTAAACCTTTTGTGTTTCAGGAATGGCAAGTCATTAATCGCCGAGTGAACCAGACCGCTGAAAAAATACTTCAACATGACATGAGCATGCTCACGACGGTTGATTCAGAACAAAACTGAACACCTTCGATAAGATGTTGCCGATGTAACACACTATAGAACACCGGCCCAGCTCTCTCCACAATGAATAGGACTCAGGCAGGCATTAGCTGCCTCGCAGCGACCCGTGGGAATGAACGTAGTTCAGGGTGCTCTCCGTTACAATTGCCATATTCTCGTGCCGATAGTGCCTTTATCGATTGCCACACGTCAAGCGTCTTATATAATCGGTCTCAATACAACACCTTTGGAAGCCTTAAATGAGTAAAATTCGGCAGGATGATCTGATTGACAGTGTTAGCGACTCGCTACAATTCATGAGTTACTACCACCCTAAGGACTACATTGACGCCGTACATCAGGCATGGTTACGCGAAGAATCGCAGTCTGCCAAGGATGCCATGGCGCAAATTCTCATCAACTCCAAAATGTGTGCTGAAGGTAAGCGCCCGCTTTGCCAGGACACCGGCATCGTGACCGTATTTGTCAAGGTAGGCATGGATGTTCAATGGGACGCAAAATTGAGCCTCACTGACATGATCAACGAGGGTGTACGTCGCGCCTATATGCATCCAGATAACATGCTGCGTGCTTCCATTCTGGCAGACCCGGCAGGTGCGAGAAAGAACACGGGCGACAACACACCAGCGGTTATCCATTATGAAGTCGTTGCGGGCAATACGGTCGAGTTCGAAATAGCCGCCAAGGGTGGCGGCTCTGAAAACAAATCTAAACTTGCCATGCTCAACCCTAGCGACAGCATCGTCGACTGGGTAGTCAAAACGGTTCCGACCATGGGCGCAGGCTGGTGCCCACCCGGGATGCTAGGCATTGGCATTGGTGGTACTGCTGAAAAAGCGGCAGTGCTAGCCAAACAATCACTCATGGGGCCTGTCGATATCCAGGAACTTAAAGACCGAGGGCCTGCCTCGCGTACTGAAGAGCTGCGCCTAGAAATATTCGAGAAGGTCAACGCTCTGGGCATAGGCGCACAAGGCCTAGGTGGCTTAACGACTGTGGTGGATGTAAAAATTCTAGACCACCCTACACACGCTGCGTCAAAACCCGTAGCCATGATCCCAAACTGTGCTGCAACGCGACACGCGCATTTCGTGCTCAACGGCGATGGCCCAGCTTTGCAAACACCCCCTTCCCTGAGTGATTGGCCCTCCATTAGCTGGGAAGCCGGTGACAGTGCCCGCCGAGTCGATCTTGATACGGTGACGCCAGAGGAGGCTGCCACTTGGAAGCCAGGTGAAACCTTACTACTCAATGGCACGATGCTAACTGGCCGCGATGCGGCTCATAAGCGCTTACAAAACATGCTCGAAAACGGCGAAAAACTGCCCGAAGGTGTGGATTTCAATGGTAAGTTTATCTACTACGTTGGCCCAGTAGATGCAGTTCGTGATGAGGTTGTAGGACCTGCAGGACCCACCACAGCCACTCGTATGGACAAATTCACCGAGATGATGCTGGCCGACTATGGGCTCTTAGGCATGATCGGCAAAGCTGAACGCGGTGAGGAAGGTATCGAGGCAATACGCAAACACAAAGCGGTGTA
>JALZWO010000149.1 GCA_023300375.1 Granulosicoccus sp.
CCCTGTCAAATGGGTTGAGGATCGGATGGAGAATCTCGCCTCCACTGCATTCGCACGCGACTACTGGATGCAAGGCAAAATAGCCGCCACTAAAGAGGGCAAAATTCTTGGCCTCTGGTGCCATACCACGGCAGATCATGGTGCGTTCGATGCGTGTGCCGATCCTACCAAGTTCCCGGCTGGATTCATGAACATCTGCACCGGTTCGTACGATATCAAAACGGCGTATTTGGCTGTTGATGGAATCTATACCAACAAAGCCCCAGGTGGTGTTTCCTATCGCTGCTCTTTCCGAGTGACAGAAGCGGCCTATTTTATGGAGCGCATGATTGAGGTATTGGCGATCAAGCTAAACATGGATGCAGCCGAGCTGCGAAGTATTAATTTCATCAAGAGAGAACAGTTCCCGTACCACTCGGCTTTGGGATGGGAGTACGATTCCGGTGATTACCATACGGCTTGGAAAAAGGCGTTGGCAGCGGTGGACTACCCTGCGCTGCGCACGGAACAAGCAGCGCGCGTTGAAGAGTTCAAGGCAGGTAAAACACGCAGCTTAATGGGCATTGGCTTGTGTCATTTTACTGAAGTGGTGGGGGCAGGCCCCATGAAGAATTGCGACATCCTTGGTATGGGTATGTTCGACAGCTGCGAAATACGCATTCATCCCACAGGCTCAGCCATTGCCCGTCTGGGCACCATTTCACAAGGACAAGGCCACGCCACGACCTTTGCGCAAATACTGGCATCGGAAATTGGTATCTCGGCTGACGACATAACCATAGAAGAGGGTGATACCGATACAGCACCTTATGGACTAGGAACATACGGTTCGCGATCAACGCCTGTTGCAGGTGCAGCCACGGCCATCGCGGGTAGAAAGATACGTGCCAAGGCACAAATGATTGCAGCCTACTTACTGGAAGTTCACGATAACGATATTGAATGGGAGATAGATCGTTTTGTCGTCAAAGGTGCGCCAGAACGCTTCAAGACAATGAAAGAGGTTGCTTATGCGTCCTATAACCAACCGATCCCGGGTGTGGAGCCAGGGCTCGAGGCGGTGAGCTACTACGATCCACCGAACATGACGTTTCCGTTTGGTGCTTACATCTGTGTTATGGATATCGATGTAGATACCGGTGTAGCCGATATTCGTAAGTTCTTTGCATTAGACGATTGCGGCACGCGCATCAATCCGATGATCATTGAAGGACAGGTACACGGCGGATTAACCGAAGCTCTTGCCATAGCCATGGGGCAAGAACTTGCCTACGACGAGTTGGGCAACCTGAAAACTGGTTCATTAATGGACTTCTACATCCCGACAGCCGTCGAGACACCCAACTACGAAACAGACTATACCGAGACTCCTAGCCCACATCATCCCATCGGGGCCAAAGGCGTTGGAGAGAGTCCTAACGTAGGTGGCGTGCCGGCTTTTTCCAATGCGGTTAATGATGCCTTCAGAGCATTTGGCTTAACGCATACTCATATGCCTCATGATCACTGGCGTATTTGGAAGACGGCAAATGATCTCGGATTGCATGGCTAATGCACTGACACGGTGAGGTCGGAAATTCCCATGCAAGATACTATGAGTTGGCAGTCGCTTCAATGTGAGTTAGAGCGGCTAGCCTATGTGGCCAGTGACGAGCTGGCCATGGCGCTGCATTTGTCGATGACTCTTGGGCGGCCCTTGTTGCTTGAGGGCGCAGCTGGTGTTGGTAAGACAGAGATTGCTAAAGCATTATCACAATTGCAAGACAGTAAACTGATTCGCTTGCAATGCTATGAAGGTCTTGATGCCAGTACGGCTATCTATGAGTGGAATTATCAACGACAGCTACTCAGCATCCGTGCATCACATGAGGTTGCATCATGTGATCGTGATCTGTCCATCGATGAGGTAGATGCGCATATTTTTTCCGACAAGTACCTACTTAAGCGTCCGCTACTAGAGGCGATAACGCAAGACGAGCCTCCGGTATTGTTGATTGATGAGGTCGATCGTGCCGATGAAGAATTTGAAGCCTATCTGTTGGAGTTGCTGTCTGACTTCCAGATCTCCATTCCAGAGATGGGCACGATTCAGGCAACATCAAAACCGCTTGTAATACTGACATCTAACGGTACGCGTGATTTGTCTGATGCCTTGCGTAGACGTTGCCTTTACAGCTATGTTGATTATCCTGACAAGGCAACTGAGATGGCAATTCTGCACAAGCGTGATCCGGATATCGATTCACGGCTTGCTACACAGATAGTGGGCTTTGTACAGGCGTTGCGAAAAGAGGATTTAGAGAAAAAACCAGGTGTTGCTGAGATGCTTGATTGGGCCGCCGCATTGTCGGGCATGGGGATTGTGGACATCACTGATGATCCAACAATAATGCAATCGACCTTGGTGTGTCTGTTAAAAACACAAGCCGACAAAGCTCAGATTCCTGTTGAAGTAACGCAGCGTCTAGCAGGCAGTTTTGTGTAAATGAAAACCACAAAGTTTATACACAGTGCAGATGGTTCAAGTGAACGCATGCAAGGATTCATGGCGCACCTGCGTGCCAACGGCCTGCGAGTAGGCCCCGATGAATTTCGTTACAGCATGAAGGCGCTGGAGACGATCGATGTACTCAGCCCACATGATGTACGGCTTGCGTGCAAAGCAATTTGTGCCAGTAAGGCCCATGGTTATACTCAGTTTGATGATCTGTTTGATGCCTATTGGATGAATGGCGGGTACGAAAAATTCAGTGTTCAACAAAATAGCAACCAAGCCGGTTCCGATACGCGAAAGTCTTTTAGCCAAGAAGTCAGTGACGCCGATACCAGCAATGGCTCCGGGGATCCGGATGAGGCTGATGACGAATCGGAGGGTGAATCAGCTCAGCATGGAGAAGGTAAACTTACGGGTTCGCGTATCCGCAATATTGAAGGCGTTGACTTGCGCCAAATGATGACACCGGAAGCCCTGGCGCGTGCAGAACAGGTTGCGAGGAAACTGGCAGCTTCCATGCGGGATCGACGTTCGCGACGACGTAGAGCTTCGCAACGTGGCCATACGCTGAACATGCGTAAAATTATGCGCGCAAGCATTGCCACAGGTGGCGATCCGATACATCTGTTTAAACAACGGCGGCCAGAAAGACCGGTTAACGTTTTAGCGTTGTTGGATGTATCGGGCTCAATGATGGTTTATTCGCGTGTGTTTCTGGCTTTCCTAAAAGGCTTGGTAAGCAATGAACAACGCACTGAGGCCTACTTGTTTCACACAAGCCTAATACAAGTTAGTGATGTCATGAGAGATTCCGACACCTTGCGAGCGATCAATCGATTGTCTCTCATCGCACAAGGTTTTGGGGGTGGTACCCGTATTGGTGCAAGCCTAAATTTATTCAATCAACAGTATGCGGCCAAAAGTGTTAACGGGCGTAGTGTGGTCATCATTTTCTCCGATGGCTATGACACGGATCCGCCAGAACTAATAGCTAAAGCCCTCAAACGCCTGAAAAAGCGAGGATGTCGCATCATCTGGCTCAACCCGTTAAAAGGTTGGAAAGACTATGCGCCCGTTGCACAGGGCATGGCAGCAGCATTGCCTTATCTTGATCTGTTTGCAGCAGCTAATACGTTGGATTCTTTGGCGGCACTTAAACCGCATCTGGTAAAACTATAGTGCGGGATGAACAATCAATGAATGCGATACCCGACATTATCGATACCGTGCACCGTATGAGACGCGACGGTGATTCGTTTGCGGTGGCAACTGTTGTACGAACCTTATCGGTTACAGCCGCCAAGCCTGGTGCTAAAGCCATCATCAATCAGAACGGAGAAATCATTGAGGGTTGGATTGGTGGGGGTTGTGCTCGACACGCGGTGATCAAAGCGGCGGTTAAATCTATTACAGATGGTGAGCCGCGTTATGTATCGATACATCCCGATGAGGTATTGAAAGAGCTAGGAATGGATGCGGGTGAAGAAGTGGATGGCTCTTGGGTGGCGAGCAACATGTGCCCGAGTAAGGGCTCTATGGAGTTATTTATAGAGCCCTTTCTGGCCAACCCTGAGTTGATCGTTGTGGGAGCAAGCCCTGTTGCGTTATCAGTTTGTCAGCTTGCAGGGTTGTTTGACTTTACAGTCTCTGTAGTTGGATCAAACGTAAACAGATCCGTGCAGCATTATCAGCATTGGAGCGATGTACCCGTTGAACATGCCCATCGCTACATTGTCGTGGCCACCCAAGGTGCGGGTGATCTGAAAGCGCTAAGTGGGTCATTGGCAGTGCAGTCACAGCATATCGGCTTTGTAGGCAGTCATCGAAAAATGACACATCTCAAGAGTAAGCTCGAAGAACAGTCGCACGCACCGGCGGTACTGGAATACATCAAAGGCCCCGCCGGACTCGATATTGGTGCGGTTACACCTCACGAGATCGCACTATCCATATTGGCTGAACTGGTACAGATCAGGCGATCAGCAAAATCTATTCAACCCCTACCAACTAAAGAGCAATAGCATGGAACTCCAGGAAGAAGTACTGATTCCACTCCCCAGAGACACGGTTTTCAAGGCCTTGAATGATCCGGATATTCTGCAGCAAAGCATCCCAGGCTGCGAGGAACTCCTGAAGCACAGTGATACTGAAATGGAAGCCACTATTGTGGTTAAGTTTGGCCCTGTGAAGGTGAGCTTTACCAGCTATGTAACGCTGGACCCTACCGAGGGGCCGGCTAGATTCAACCTCTCTGGTAAGGGTGATGGAGGTATTGCAGGCTATGCAACCGGCGGTGCTGATGTGACCTTAACCGAAGCCGATGGCGGCACAATGCTAGCCTATGTGGTGAAGATTGATATGACGGGAAAGCTTGCACAGGTAGGGAGTCGCCTGATGGAAGGCACGACCAAGCGCATGGCAAAGAAGTTCTTTGCAAACTTTGAAGAAGCGGCAACCAGTAATGAACTGGATGCTTAAGCTACCACATCAACAAATTGCCCTGACTGCTGCGCGGCTGAAAGATCCACACCACTGTCTTCCAACCGTCCGTCCACAAACGACTTGATTTCTTCGGGTGAGGCACCTACGTCTTCAAGCAGTTGTGCTCCTGAGAGTATTGAATCCTGCACTTCGTGCGTTAGCATATTACCCATCGCAATGAGGGCCTCTGCTTGTTCTGGTTGTGCGGCTAATCCAGTAGGTTGAGGTGGGCGAGATGCTGACTGAGTCTGAGCGAAGTTCGCCGATAGGCTTGCAGAAATGCTTGTGTTCATAGGGAATCATCCGTTTGGAAGGCAATGTACATCCTACGACTTGCATCGACAAAGACAGGTAGAACTTTCAAGTTCTATTCAAATTCTCCCATCAATTCGCACAGCTGAGTTTGTATCCAAAAATTTACATTTACAAACTAAAGATTTCACCAAGGCTAACTCCAACGAACAAGACCGATAATGGCCGATGCAGCATAGAAAAATTGCAGCGCGAAGAACGCCCACCGCTTATCAAGATAACCCCATGCCCCGAATAGCAAGGCAGACAGTAGCAGCAGGCTAAACCCTAGAATTTCGTTTCCTGTATTTGAAGCGATGAGTAGCGCATAGATCATCGCCAATATCGAGCCAGACCATTCAAAGAATGTAACCGCTTTTTGTTTGTTCATTAGGGAGGGATTTTGCCTATTGCTGAATGATGGCGCTTTCCCACTCATCAATGAACGTCTTTCGTTTCATTGCATCGAGGAAAACCATTAAACCCGGATCCAGAGCAATGATGGATCGCTGTGAATTGTCTTGTTGAGTTGTCAGTGGAGGCAAGGATACATTTTCAGTGTCGGGCTTACTCCAGCGTGATGATATGAGGTGGCGTAAAAACAAGGTAGCCGCACTTGTTTTTTGCGTTGTCTGGGCTATCAGCACCGTTCTCATCATCGTGTTGTGAAAATCGGATGGAAGTATGACTTCTATTTTGTCAGCAACATCACTTCGTGCGCTGGCATAACTGCCCAACACGTTGTACGAGATAGCGATGGTGCCCTTTGCAAGTTCATCTATCATGTCTCCAGAACAGCAATACAGCTGTGTGTTAAGACTGCCCATGATTTCCGTCAAACGCCAATAAGTTTCTGATACGCGGGCATCTTGAGTGGCAAACAAATACCCAAGGCCAGACTGACGTATATCATAGGTGCCTATCCTGCCAGTGAAGGCTTCTGGATTTTCCCTCAGCACTTCAATCATTTCCTGTCTTGAGCCTGGAGTGGGCAGGCCTTTAAACGCTGCCTTGTTGATAACAATACTTGCTGGCTCTAACGTAAATCCGAACAGGCTACGCCGCCACTTTGCCCACGCAGGGTGAGCGATATCTTCTATTGGCTGGGCAAATCCATCATTGACCAGCTTTAACTGTAAATCCATCGCGCTGGAGACAACCAGATCGTATGCGTCCGGTGTGCTTCGGAAGGATGAATATACGTTTGCAGAACTTGCCACATTGTATTCAATGTTAAGCTGAGGGTGGCTTTGCAGAAAGCTTTGTATAACCGGTGCGAAGATAGCAGTATCAGTATTGGAAATTACACGCAGCGTCTGTGTGCCATTGTTACCCTCAAACAGCTGCTGATCCTCCCAGTCGAGTGCAAAAGCTGGCGCTAGCAACAACGCCAGAATCAGAAAGAGAATGTAACGCATGCACCACCCTCTGTTGTGTTGCCTATGTTCAGCGTGCCGTCATGTGCCAGCGCTACATCTTGTGCAATGGTTAAACCCAGCCCGGAACCAATTGTTCCAGATGCATTACGACCTCGTGTAAACCTGGCCACAAGCGCATGCATTTCGTCACTGGGGAAGCCTGCGCCTTGGTCAATGATACTGATATGAGGCGAGGGTTCTGAGCGCACTTTAACAATGATCACGCTTTCAACAGGGCTATATTTCAAGGCGTTGTCCATTAAGTTACGCACCGCATTCTGTATCAGGATAGCATCGCCAGACACTAGGACAGTGGTATCGGTTTCCAGACGAAGCTCTACATCTCTCATGTCGCCCATTGGGGTTAATCTCTGTACACACTCTCGTGCTAGTTCAACAAGATCGATAGCTTGATACTCCAACTGGTTTGCACGGAACGTAATCATTGCATGATCCAGCAACTGACCAGCTGCTCGTGAGCTTTCATCTATGGCGCGAATCATCGATCGCAGAGCCTGTCGATTTTCCTCTTTGTCTACTCGCTGCAGTGTCACTTCCGCATGAGATCGCACAGTGGCCAGGGGTGTGCGCACTCGATGGGCAGCCTCGGCAATGAATTCTTCTGATTGGCTGAACGATTTATCCAAGCGTGTCATTAAACTGTTAAGCGATGATACCAAGGGCGTCATCTCTGAGGGTACCGGCTTAACGATAGGGCTTAAATCCTGAGGACCACGCCGTGCAACTGATTCAGCCAGACGTTTTAACGGGTCAATGGTTGAGGAGGTTGCCCAAATTGCCAACACCACTGCCAGTGAAAAAAATCCCACTCCGTAGAGCGCAGCGTTTCGTGCAATACGCTGCAATATGCCCGAAAGGCTATCTTGCGTTTGAGCAACTGTCGCAGTTATACGAGTGCGGATATCACCTCCAACCAAGACACGTGATGCCGTAACTTGCCTGATAGCAACGCCAAGATATACGCCAGATTTGTACGTATTGCTCATTCTGGATTCGCGTTGTGGAAATGGCAGGTCGGCGTAGCCTGAAAGAAGAGAGCTGTTTTGATAAATGGCGTAGAACACCCTGTCGTCAGTTTCGGTATTCAACATGGAAAAAGCGGCATACGGAATATCAATCTTCACCACGCCGTCTCGGATAATGGCGGCGTCGAGTATAGCTGTGACTGAAGCGTTGAGAATATTATCTTGACTCTGCAATGCAATCTGAGCCGCATAGGCGCGGAGCACAAAATAGAACAGCAGGGTTAATACCGCCACCACGCCAATGAGCGTAACCGCCAGACGATAACGCAGTGAGCCTGATGTAAATGCCGCTTTACTCATCATCCAGACGGTATCCCAAACCTCGAAGAGTGGTAATGGTTAAGCTTGATTTATCCAGGTGCTTACGCAAGCGTGCAATGTAAACCTCTATGGCATTTTCAGAAGCGTCATCATCATAAGCAAACAAACGATCAAATAGCTTTTGTTTTGAGAAGACTTTACTTGGTGAATTAATCAATAGCTCTAACAAACGCAGCTCGCGGTTGCGTAACACCAACGGTTGGCCTGCCACCGATAACTGTCCTGCCACGGGGTCTAATTCAACATCACCCAGACGCGTGATCGTCTGGGATGAGCCAGACTTACGACGCAGCACCGCCCGACAACGGGCTTGCAGTTCTGCGTGGTCGAATGGCTTAGTCACATAGTCATCAGCGCCTAGATCAAGAACACTGATCCGGTCGGACACTTGAGAGCGAGCCGTCAACACAATAACCGGTGTATCCCGGCGTTGCGAGCGGTGATGGGCGAGAAAATCGCGGCCATCGCCGTCCGGTAGCATGATGTCCAAAAGAATCAGTTCGTAGTCACCGTTATCGGAAAATAAGATGGCGTCGGCATAGCTCTCGGCATGATCAACAACATGGCCATCGAGTCGCAGGCGCGTTGACACAGCTTGTGCAAGCTCTTTGTTGTCCTCAATCAATAGATATTTCATCGAATCTGCCTCCTTTCCCGTTCGTGACAGGTTCGTGTCAGGTTGCCGTGTTGCACTACCCATATTGTCCCGTCTCGAGGGCAAATGTCAAAACTGGAGGAAACTATCATGAAATTTAATTTGGGCCGACGCGCCCTGATCGCAGCAGCCGTTGCCACGATGTGCGTATCCGCGCCCATCATTGCACAAGCCGAAGAAGTGGTTGAGAGTATCCATTTCGTGATTCCAGGTGGTGCTGGAGGTGGTTGGGATGGTACAGCACGCGGAACCGGTGAAGCACTCACAGCTGCTGGCCTCGTTGGCAGCGCATCCTACGAAAACATGTCAGGTGGTGGCGGTGGTAAAGCCATAGCCTTCATGATAGAAAACGCTGAGAGCAACCACGGTACCTTGATGGTCAACTCAACGCCTATCGTCATTCGTTCGCTGACTGGCGTTTTCCCACAAAGCTTCAGAGACCTTACGCTGATCGCTGGCACTATCGGTGACTACGCGGCCATCGTTGTTGGTAAAGATAGCCCGATTAACTCGATGGCTGATCTTCTTGCAGCGTTTGATGCAGATCCTAGCGGTACAGCTGTTGGTGGAGGTTCTGTTCCCGGTGGGCTGGATCATCTGGTTGCAGCCCTAGTCATGGAAGCTGCTGGAAAAGATGCGCTTGGCGTTAAATACATCCCGTACGACGCTGGTGGAAAAGCCATGGCAGCGTTGCTGTCAGGTGAAATTGCTGCGCTTTCTACCGGTTTTTCTGAAGCCGTCGATCTTGCCGCTGCAGGCGAAGTCAAAATCATCGGTGTTACAGCTGACGAGCGTGTTGATGCAGCGCCTGATGCACAAACGATGCAAGAGCAAGGTATTGATACCACTTTTGTTAACTGGCGTGGATTCTTCGGTGTGCCTGGCCTGCCGGAAGATAAGGTAGCCGCCTATCAGGATGCCATCGCTCAAATGTATGACACCGCTGAATGGGAAGAAGTACGTGCACGCAACGGTTGGGTCAACATCCACAACCCGGGTGCAGACTTTCAAGCGTTTCTTGAAGAGCAGGAAACAATTATTGGTGATCTGATGAAGAAGCTTGGTTTCCTTTAAGTAGCACTCAATACATTGCTATTCAGGCAGGGCGGTCTGACTCGCCCTGCCACCGCTTAAAAGGAAGAATTCTCTATGGCACTTGATCGTTGGATTGCACTCATTCTTCTCGGTATCTGCTTGGCCTACGGTTATACCGCCTGGTTCACCATGGACGGTTCTTTAGCGCCCTTCATGCGTCGTAACCCTATATGGCCGAGTACGTTTCCCAAAGTCTTGTCCATACTAAGCATTGTTGCCTGCACGATTATTCTACTAGGACTTGAGAAAGGCGAGACGAAGGTTGGCGAAATAGACTACCGACGGCTGGGTGATTACCATTTAGGGCAAGCCTTGTTGTTGCTTGGCCTCATGGTCGCTTACGCACTATGCCTCAGACCTGTAGGCTTTATCATTTCTACTAGCTCATTCCTTATTCTTGGCGCTGCCATTCTAGGCGAGCGTAAATGGCACATTCTGTTACCCGTTGCAGCTTTCGCAACTTTCGTCGTGTGGTATCTCGTACAAGAAGTGCTAGGTATTTACATGCGACCATTGCCTGGTTTGCTGGGAGGCTGACATGTTAGAAGGAATATTGATTGGTCTGCAGACCGCGTTCTCGATTCAAAACCTTTTGATGGTGATTGGAGGGTGTTTGATTGGTACCTTTGTGGGCATGCTGCCTGGGCTTGGGCCCATGTCTATCATCGCTATCATGATCCCTGTTGCCATTTCAATTGGCGACCCAGCTGCGGCATTGATTTTACTGGCGGGCGTCTATTACGGCGCCATCTTTGGGGGTTCTACCTCTTCGATATTACTCAATGCCCCAGGTGTTGCCGGCACCGTCGCCAGCAGTTTTGATGGCTACCCAATGGCGCAACAAGGCAAAGCGGGTAAGGCATTAACCATAGCCGCCATTTCCAGTTTTTGCGGTGGCGCTATAGGTGCCGTGCTACTGATGGTATTCGCACCGGCACTGTCGTCGGTTGCCCTGCTATTCCACTCAGCCGAATATTTTGCATTGATGGTTGTCGGGCTATCTGCCATTGCCGCGTTTGCAGGCAGTGGTCAGGTGACCAAAGCATTGATGATGACCGTGCTTGGCTTGATCCTCGCCACGGTCGGTGAGGGTGCGCTATTCAACATGCCTCGTTTTACGATGGGGCTGATGGATCTACAATCGGGGTTTGGCTTTGTCACACTGGCTATGGCAATGTTTGCACTGCCTGAAGCTCTGTTCCTTGTTCTAAAGCCCAAAGAACTGAACCCAGAGAGTGGTGGCGAAATCAAAGACCTTCGCATATCTAAAAAGGAAGCAGTGGCTATCGCCCCTGTGATTGGTCGACAATCTATCCAGGGATTTTTCATTGGCGTGCTGCCGGGTGCTGGTGCCACGATCGCAAGCTTTCTAGGCTATGCCGTTGAACGCAATATTGCTAAAAAAGAAGAACAAGACGAATTTGGCAAAGGCTCCATCAAAGGTCTTGCTGCTCCAGAGACGGCCAATAATGCTGCGTGCACTGGCTCGTTTGTACCTCTGCTAACACTGGGTATTCCAGGTTCAGGCACCACCGCTATTTTGCTAGGTGCTCTCATTGCATTAAATGTAACGCCAGGCCCTCGCCTGATGATTGATAATCCACAAATATTTTGGGCAGTGATTATTTCTATGTTCATCGGAAATCTGGTGCTGCTGATATTGAATCTACCGCTAATTCCTTACATCGCAAAAGTGTTGTCGGTACCCAGAACCTTTCTGATACCGTTTATCCTTTTCTTTACTTTAATGGGCGCGTACATCGGACAAAACAATGCAACAGAGCTTTTGCTGTTAGTTGGGTTTGGTATTTGCGCTACGGCGCTTAAGTTTGCCAACTACCCGCTACCACCGTTATTGATTGGCTTCATACTAGGCGGCATGCTGGAAGATAATTTTTCTCGCTCTATGCAACTCTATGACGGCATTGGCTTCATCTGGGAACGCCCAATGACACTCGGCTTACTGGTTATTGCTGCCATACTGATTGTTTTGCCAAGCTTTCGTGCACGCCGTGCCAGAGCGCGTGCAGCGGGTTAAGCCAAAGTCTGCGGCCAGCTATGGCTTGCCGCCATGTCACGCGCCATCAAGGATCGAGACCAGCACTGCCAATACCCCGGTTGCACTAAAACGCACCCGATTTCGTATTGTTGATGCTAGTGGCAATGATATTCTCCACAACCAATCTGTTGTTAAAAGCTCGGCTAATGGCGGCTATCAATATCCTAAAGCTCGGTCGGAGGATATACGTGTATCTTGTGCTGAACCTGCAGCAGGTATTTACTCCCATAACCCGACTGGTATTAACAGGCGGTTTGCAGGTTTTAAGCGAGCTGCATTCCTAACAACGGCTGAGACTCCG
>JALZWO010000150.1 GCA_023300375.1 Granulosicoccus sp.
TTAGATCTGTCTGGATCGTCGTTTTCAAAATGACCGAAGGAAAGTAGCGAGCTAGAGGATTCAGACCAGTTGTACTTTAGATTGACAGTTGCACCCAAAGATTCAACGGTGTCAACCGAACCATCCGCATTAACAAAAATATCGTTGCCAGCGCCATTGATTATGTACCGACCAATTCCGTCTCCAAAAGTAAGACTTGACGATAAGGTTGCAGGCCCAAGATCCCAAGCACCGGCAAGGTTAAACCCATACCCTGTTTCATTCTCATCCACAGTGACACCGTCTACCGTACCGTCGACGCCTAACACTCGAACAACACTACTCAGCTCATAAGTACCGCCAATACCTTTAGGCCCACCTTGCCACTTGACAGTCAGATCTGGCAACACATCCTCACCCAGACCACCCGTGGATTCACGCAAACGACCTAAAGCCCCGAAGCCGTCTGTTTCAGGATTTTCTAAGGAAAAAGAGAAGCCATTGTTCAAGGTGTATCGTATTTGAGCCTGTCGGCTAAATGACTTACCTGCTGGGCCAAAGAAATCAACAGTTCCTGGGTAGGCAACAAAGTCCATGAAATTACTCCATGTTTGCCCAATCGTCCAAGCGCCATAGCTGGCATAGGCATTTCGTAAACGAAAACTGGACGAATTAGAGAATGACTCATTCCCACCACCACCGAAAAAATCACCTTCAAAGTGTGTTACCAGCGTGGTTCCACTTTCAAGTTCAGTTGTGGATCTAACCACTAATCGAGATTGTCGCGCATGCAAACGAAAATGCCCATCTCTGTCAGCTCCAGCAGTACCATCTGCTGGTATTGAACTCACCACGAAAGAGTCACCAAGATCAGCGCCATCGTCAAAGTTTGCAGTAGCTCTCACATAACCACCAACGGTGACCTCTGTTTCACTTGCAGGAATTTTTATGCCTATGGGCTCAAAACCAACAGATTCAGAATAAGCTGGATCTGCATTATTTGAAAGAGCTCTTGAACCTAAGGAATCTATACCGTTAGCCACAGCCATCTGAGATGCACTGCCCAACACTGCAACACTACCACCTAGCAACACTACTCTAATCGAGTTTGCTAACGGTTTCTTTTTATTTTTAAATTGACTCATACAATTCTCTTGGTGAATTTACGAAAATTGGTTCTGTTTCTAGATCCAAATACTTGCGTTACCTTACGGCTCAAGCGTAAAAAGCTAATAGATGCCTTTGACAGAAACGCCAGAGTCGTTGCCGTGTTAAAACTACCCCTCCTCCAAAAAGGGTCTACATACTGATTAAACATACTGTTTCTTGCATCGATCACTAAGCCTACCTTGTTGTCGATTCGTGTTGGCGTACAAAGAGTCACTAAAAAAATAGGACTTCATAATTACTCACGCGATCGTTGTATCGCTTTGCGAGCATACGTAAAAACACCAAATCAACTTTAGAGCAACAGACAATTGACCTAACAATAAACCGTTACCTACCTACTTAATTACCTATTTACTTACTTAACTTACCCACTTCACTGCTTACTTATAATTTCTGAATCAGCTTACACATATTACTAGTACAAATACAACCCGTTAAATACAAGAGTGTCCTTTAAAAAGCCTATTTTTCAGAACACAGTTATCATCTCATTCAATTTCTGCCAAGAAATATTCCATAATAAATGGCATTGAATTCATCCTGAATAGTTCGCAATCCATGTTCAGTATTTTCACCATGATTAATGGATCAATTTGTGGAAACACATGAGATCAGTACAATGGATGTTCACGCGTCTTTTAGAGAAATCGTGCATGACACAGCTAATCGATTTCTTGTTTTAGTGCTGTAGCGCTATCTTGATACTCAGTGCTCTTGAGAAGAGCACTGAGCCCATCAATTGTGCTCACTTTTTTGAGCACCTCCGGACATCAGAGGAGTAACATGACGTCCAGACTGACCTACGTTAATGATCAATACCCCGAGCAGAATTCGCTACGACGCTGCACGACTTAATTACTGTTACAAATTACTGATACAAATTGCTGATACAAATTACTGACTGCTACTTATGAGCAATTGGCTCATCACTTATTACCAAATGCCACTATAAAAATAGAGTCTGATGCAAGAGAAAAGTTCATCGTTCCTGAAATTCAAGTCGATGCGTGAAAAAATTCGTAGCGTATTCCCTTGGCTATTCGTGCTAGGCAAAGGATTGACGCTACTGGGATCTAGTCGATCGTTTCTACGCACTAGCGGATATTTCAAATCTGTTGCCACTAAGCGCCCTTGTCTAAGAGATGGCAGTCCTATCCCTTGGATGAATTATTGCGCGATAAACTTCCTGGATGGCCGCCTAAACAAAGACCAGCTCATGTTTGAGTATGGCAGTGGTAACTCGACACAGTGGTTCGCTAGCCGAGTCAAGTCAGTAACGTCACTCGAAAACCATGAAGGTTGGTACAACTACGTGAAGGACACCTTGCCAGACAACGTGTCACTGGTATTCCAACCTTCTGGCGATTCAGCTTACGTTAGCGCCATTGGTGAGCAAAAAAAACCTTTTGACGTCGTTATCGTCGATGCAGATGAACGAGTAGAATGCATGCTGAACGCAGCCAATCACCTCACCCCCGGTGGCGTCATCATTTTGGATGATGCAGCCCGTGAAGAATATGTTCCCGGAGTCAATGGTCTGTTAGAAAAAGGTTTCAGAATGCTTGACTTACAAGGTCTAAAGCCTGGCAGCATAAAATCGTACAGTGTTATGGTTTTCTATCGAGACAATAACTGCTTCAATATCTAAACAAGTACATGACAGCCAATGGGCAAACCGACTAAATGAGTAGTCCGTTGCCTACCCTAGGAATTAATTAATGCTAAATCAAGTAGTGCTTTGATTTGCTCGGTGCTAGTGCCCGCAACTATTCGACCCAGCTCTTCGTCACCTTTCAACAGAATGAGCGTTGAGCGCCGAGGCACTTTTCGAGACGTGGTCACCTCATGGCGACTGTACGTGTCCCAGTCAATTTTCACAAAACTAATGTTTTGATCAAATTCGGAATTACTAACACACACAGATTTATCAGGGTTAGTGGGCCCGCAAATAGGCTAAAAGAAGTTCCATCTGCAGGAGGACAACCTTTGTAAGCAATAGTTCCAGAGATTCTCACAAAGAATCTTCACCTCTCAAAACATACTCTGGCAGATACGATTTTCTTTGCTAATTTCAATTATATTTTTGCTTAGCTACAAGCCTTCCAAAATACGAACTATCGCCAACTTCGATTAGAAAAACCGCTCAAAAATATCTTCAATATTACGGCGAACATTGACAGGCATATTGTCGAATTCAGGCTCCATTAAATCATCGACCAATTGCTCAAGTTGACTGCGATCAAATTCACTGACCTGACCACCACTTCTGGTATGGCGGACAAATATTTCCTCTAGGGCACGTACTCCATAGTGTTGGTATTCAGATTGCTCAGAGCGAATAGCATTAAACGAATCGAACAATAATGGTTGTGGGTCAGAGGATAATCGAGCACTGACAAACAATGCCTCACCGCGCACCGATGCATCACTCTCAGTGTTTATCACTTGAGAGAGTATGGTTAATACCTTGGCATCACCTTTAAACAGCTCTGGGCGGTTCAATGCCTGTATTACAGAATGCCGAACATATACGTTTTGCTCATTCTGCAGTAGCTCAGAGAACTCAGTGACCTCGTATTGGCTAATGGATTCTGTGCTCGCTAGTACGTGGACACCATCAAGACGGTGAAATTCAGAGCTTGATTCAATCAGGGCCTGACCTAACTTCAAACGATCAATTTCAGGTAAAAGAGCAAACGCTGCCATTATAATTTTACGTTTATTACCGTCTGCCTGTAACGCTATCTCAACAAATTCTTCACGTAGTTGAACGTTGGATAGCAGATAGGTGGCCAGATGATCTACTAACGACAGGTATTCTTCGTACTCATGATCAGCAATTTCGTACGGTAACTGGAGCGCTTCAATTGCCTGCTCACAGGATAAGCCACAACCTGAAACTTCAGCATCCAATAATGATTGAGAGGTATCTTCATTGATAGTTAAATGCGTGACTTCTGTGCTTTCTCCAGTTACCTTTTTGGTTGTACTTGTGTTCGCTACAGAACGATCGATTAAAGCAAAAGGATTATCGCTTTGAACAGATGGTGATTTCGGCAAAGCTTGTTGCTCATTCGCATAGGTGTGAAGGAGCTCAGGGTGGGATGAATATTGTTTGAAGGCATACCATAGAGCTGGGGCACAAACAGTCAGAGCAGACAAGACAAGAATAGAATTACGAAACAAAGTCATTACTGGTGATCTCATGAATAGAAAAGGAGCCGAGGCCCCTTTCCTATTTCAGTTTTTTTAGTCGTGCGATACTGACAATCGATAGAAAGTAACAATGTCACCATCGCTACGATTACCAGTATTATTCTGTGTGTAAGCACCCGCTTTAAAGTACATCCACTCATCTGATCGGTTGTAACCACTGTTCAGTGAGTTCATATCAATAGTGCGCTGCGCAATCACAGGACCGTCACGATCACCGCGTCGAATAACAACCCTGATATCTTCTCTTTCATTGATGATGCTATATGAAAATAGCTCATTCAGTTCGATACCATTCGATGGACCTGAAGTACACGCCTCGTTACCGATCATAAAAAAATCGACGTCGTTTTGAGTACGGATTTCATGGGCAAAGTAAATACAACCTTTAGATTGCCCCACCCTCTTGCGATAGTACAGACGTAACGGCTCATCATTACCCGCATGGATCTGCCCGATAACAACGCGGCCCACTTGGCTCGAACTACCTGTTGTCGTCACCTTGTTTACCCGCAAAGTTCCATCAAGCTGTCCGTTGACACCACCCCAGTTAGAATTATTTCCAGGTTGATATCCCAGCTTCCAGTTATTACGGGTAACCCCAGTATCTTCTATGGATTGATTGCCGGCTCGCAACATCTCACGCAATTCAGAACGTACAAAACCAGAATTACATGCATTGTTGGTAGTTTGTCCATCGATACGAGTAACGAAACGCATGCCACCGTCAGTATGCGTAAAAAAGAAGGGTTGGGAAGCACTGCTCAGTGGGTTACTGTCATCCCAGCTGTAGTCCCAAGTGCGTTCAGACTTGCAGCTATCATTGCTACGTGGTGCAGGTGAATCAAGCGCCCATCTTGTAAGATTGAAATTTTCCCAAGGCTCAGCGTTTGCGTTGAGATTAAATTGTTGGTCATCCGTCGGGTTATCGGGAGCACTTGGAGAGCTAACGCGAACAATCTCGATCGAATTAACATTGACTGATGAGCCTTCAATATTTAATCGAAGGGTATGATTCCCAGAACTGATGAGTCCTAGATTGATCGTTTGAGTTATCCAGTTTTGCCAACCACCGGTGTTAACAACTGGAACAGTATTTGACACCTGTTGACCGTCAATATCAAAAGACACCGCACCTGTGCTTCGTGCCGAGGCAACACGTACTTTTGCCACGTAAGCATCATTAGCGTTTACTGATACGTTGTAGTCTAACCATTCACCCCGTATTGTCCAGCCGATATTATACCCACAGCCCGCGTCGCTGCACCGTTCGATGTCAACACCCGTATTGCGAAACGCACCACCTCGGTTAGCAGAATCAGAGTCAGAGAAATTAGAAAAATTTTCGGCCTCAATCAAACCAGGAATTGTCAATCCAGTGGGAGAATCTGCGGGGCCAGAGTTCGAACCCGAGGGTCCTTGAGTTCCATAAACCTCAAATTCAGTAACATCTGCCCAAAAGGATCCCGCACTATTGGAAAATACCTTTATGCGAACCTGACGTGCATCAATGTCTGTGACATTGTAGTTTTCAATGCCTGTTGTACTACCGCTGCTAACACCTGAGAACACTTTAGTCCAGCTACCACTGGTGCCACGACGCGCGCGCACCTCAAATACATAGCTTCGCTGATTTCCACGCCCCCAGCTAACGCCAATATTATCTACACGCTTAACCGATCCCAAATCTACGAAAAGGTTGGCATCACCACCCTGGAATGTAGAAGCCCAACGGGACGAAAAGCTGGTATTACCGTCAATGGCGTTGGATGGTGGGTAGTTACTGTGCGAATTACCAAAATCACCCGCATTTTCTATATCAAAAGTTTGTGCAGAAGCTGTATTAATAGCAGCCAGCAAAACCAACACACACAGTGTTTGTGCGCTGTGTAAAATTTTCTTCATCTATATATCTAATCCATTTTAAACATCAGAATATCCTTAATCCACAATACGATACATGCACTATGGCACTGACGACCTCTTACATAAGCCGAGGACTGCAAGTTCACATATATCCAAAGAATAATATGTGACTGAAATCACACTTGATGTGAGATTTTAATTTTTTGACAAATTAGTAAAATAGCTGTGGAGCCATTAATCTTCATTTGGACTGCTGACGATTTAATACAGAAGAATACTCACACTCAATGATTCTGAATAATAGCTAATGGATTAAAGCATCTAAATGCATTATTTAGACGACACATCTGGTGAGCAAACCGTAGCAAGATCTCTTGAAAAGGCATCTCAGAAATAT
>JALZWO010000151.1 GCA_023300375.1 Granulosicoccus sp.
CTCATAATGCTCGCAAGCCTGAGTGCCTGTGGCATAGACCTCACTGTAGGCACACGATCGATGATTGATGCGTTGCCGGTAGCCACAATCCCTGGGGCTGTTTTACCAGTAGATCTGTCAGCATCAATCGGTCTAGCTTTAGCCAGCCCTGACCTCGACTTGGGTTCAGAGGCTAATTTTGTAACCTTTGTGAGAGTGCGTAATGTGCAACTGCAGATCCTCAATGCTTCTGAACAGGATAGCAACGAGGACGGTGCACTAGACAGCTTTGATTTCCTCAATGCCCTTGAAGTGTCCATTCGCGCTACATTTAACGGTGTGGTCAATGAGGTTGTTATAGCAAGACTTCCTGATGGCGATCCGCAATTTGCTTCAGCTGCCCGAGCGCTTGAGCTAACTATCGTTAGCAACGCCGACATTTTTGATTTTCTACTAGCTCCGGACGGTTATGACATTGTCCTGAATATCAACGGCACTATACCTCCCGACAACGTTGTTTTGTCGGGCTTCGTTCGCTATCGGGTTGGGCTAGGGTTAAGGTAAAACGTAACCTAAACAGATGACGAGCATCACTGGGCTCATCGCCAGCCACTAGAGATGCTATACCTTTAAGACGCAAACAGTCACAGACAATGGGACTGTTAAATCAGGCGACTATTGCCGTTAAGACACCTCTACTATCTAGTGATTATTGCATTGCCATATCTTGAGTGAACGTAAAATCCTTGATCGTTTCCGGCTTCATTTCAATAGAAAATCCTGCTGCCTTGGGCGCAAGATAAACCCCGTTCAACACGACACACGGATCAAGAAAGTGTTCATGTAAATGATCTACATACTCTATGCGTCGATCGTCTTTCTCACCTGATATGCACAGGTAGTCAATCATTGACATGTGCTGAACATATTCACATAAACCCACCCCACCGGCATGAGGCCAAACTGGAAGATCGTATCTTGCTGCCATTAGCATCACAGCAAGAACCTCGTTAAGCCCACCCAAGCGACAGCTGTCTATCTGTACAATATCGATGGCACCTTGCGTAATGAATTGTTTAAAAATTATGCGGTTTTGGCACATTTCGCCCGTTGCCACTCTTGTTGGCAACACACCGTTACGAATAGCTTTGTGTCCGATGATGTCATCAGGGCTCGTTGGCTCTTCAATAAAAAATGGTCGAGCAAAGCTGAGCTTGTTGACCCAATCGATAGCTTGATCAACTTCCCACACCTGATTTGCATCAATCATGATGGTCATGTCCTCCCCCAGCTCTTCACGCGCGATCGTTAAGCGACGTATATCATCTTCAAGGTTCTGGCCCACTTTAAATTTTGTATGCGTAAACCCTGCTTCACGTGCCTGACCGCACAGGTGTCGGAGTTTGTCATCCGAATACCCTAACCAGCCTGCAGAGGTGGTATAGCACGGGTAGCCCTCAGCCAACAGAAGCTCAGTGCGAGCAGCCTTTCCCTCTTCAGCACGTCGACATAACTCTAATGCTTGCTTTGGGGTAATGGCGTCCGTGATGTAGCGAAAATCAATGAGCTCAACAAAAGCCTCTGGTGAAAGCTCTGACACAAGCTGCCAAACAGGTTTACCAACAGACTTCGCCCATAGATCCCATACGGCATTAACAACAGCTCCAGTAGCCAGATGCATAGCGCCCTTGTCTGGACCGATCCACCGCAGTTGGCTATCCCCCGTGACATGACGCCAGAAACGTCCCATGTCCTCTGTAATCCATTCCAGAGTGAGCCCTACCACTCGATCACGTAATGCCTCTATCGCCGCAACACAAATCTGATTCCCTCGTCCAATGGTAAACGTCAATCCATGACCTGCAAGACCGGTATCAGTGTGCAGAACAACATAGGCTGCCGAATAGTCCGGGTCTGGATTCATAGCGTCCGAGCCATCGAGGGACGCTGATGTTGGGAACCGCAGATCATGGGTAGTTAATTGAGTTATTTGGGTCATATTAATCAACGGTAATTAGTTAGACCAACCACCATCAATAGCCATCGCCTGGCCTGTAACAAAAGCACTGTCGTCACTGGCAAGATAAAGCGCCAAACTAGCAATCTCCTCTGCAGCCCCTATGCGCCCCATGGGCTGTCGCTCTACAAAAGTGGCCATCGCCTTGTCATAGTCACCTGTTGCGTGCAGCCTTTCATGCAAACTTGGGCTATCTACGGTACCTGGGCAGATGGCATTACAACGAATACCTTTATCTACATAGTCAGCGGCGATTGCTTTTGTCATGCCAATAACTGCAGCCTTCGATGCGCAGTAAGCAAACCGGTTGGGTACGCCTTTGATTGAGGAGGCAACAGAGGACATATTAATAATTGAACCCGTGCCTTGCGCCAGCATTCCAGGTAGCACCTGACGTGTTAGACGAAACATAGCAGTAACGTTGAGTGCAAAACTGAAGTCCCAATCACGATCTTCACATTCCAGAATTGAACCGTTTGCAACAAACCCTGCGCAATTAAACAACACGTCAACAGTGTCAATACCACTCATTATTTTTTCACAGGCATTAGCATCTGTGAGGTCAGCACAGATAGGGGTAACACCCTTCAATGAAGACAATTTATCTAACAAGTCTGGATTGATATCGACTGCGTAAACACTGGCTCCCTCTTCTGCGTATTTTTTAACAGTGGCTAATCCAATACCTTGTCCGGCGGCGGTGACTAGCACTTTCTTGTTGTTGAGTTTCAAAATTGTTCCTTATTATTCTCAGTATGTAGAGAGTTTATGCAGGCCACTTGTTAACACTATTTTCAAGAACTGCAGACTCGAAGAAAACATCGAGCCTGCAGGACAACACAACAATACTAGTCGTATAAAACAGCGGCTACTTCCGGTGCATCAATATTGGTCTTGTCGTAATAATAGAAGCCCGTATCAATCAGCGCAGGAACACTTTCCCCTTTATAAGCGGCAACAGCGGCTTTCACAGTTTCATAACCAATTCCGACTGGATTCTGCGTAATAGCACCCGTCATCAATCCTGACCTGATGGCGTCTTTTTGTGCCTTTCCACTGTCGTAACCAATGATAACTAGCCCTTCAGCACCAGACTCCTGCACACCATTAACAAGCCCAATAGCTGAACCTTCATTGGTACCAAACATACCTTTAAGATTAGGGTAAGCCGTTAAGATAGACTTAGCAATTTCTGTGGATTGAAGATGATCACCACCACCGTACTGCACAGTAACGATCTCAACATCAGGGTGCTGACTTGCCATTTGGTTAATAAATCCATCGCGACGATCAATACCCGTACGGCTGGTTTGATCATGGGCAACAATGGCAACCTCGCCCGCACCACCAATCAGTGCTGCCATCTTGTCTGCTGCTAGGGCGGCAGCCGCAACGTTATCTGTTGTTGCTGTAGATGTTGGAATATCACTGTCAACGCCGCTATCGAATGCGATGATTGCAACGCCGTCTTTTTGAGCTTGCTTGAGCAGAGGGATAGCAGCTTGACTATCAAGTGCGGCGAATCCAATAGCTGCTGGATTTTTAGCCAAAGCAGCTGCAAGCATATCAATTTGCTTGTCAACCTGAGCTTCAGTGTCTGGCCCTTCGAATGTGACCACGACATTGAATTCATCAGCTGCTTGATCAGCTCCTAACTTTACAGCTTGCCAGAATTGATGTTGAAATCCTTTAGAGATTAGCGGAATATAGATTTCATCAGCGGCATTGGCAAATGATGCTGTACAAAGCAACGTTGCCGCTATGGTTGTTTTTAGAAAATTACGCTTATTGATCATTATTAATCACTCCAGTTTGTGTGTACTGACTTAAGTAAGTTAAGGGTTCGATTGCCCTTATTTGTAAAAATTTATTTAGGCCGTTCTGTTTCGTCGCAACATATCGGCATATACCGCGGCGATAATAATTAAACCGGTTACCACCGTTTGCCATTCCTGCGCTACCGACAGCACCCTTAAGCCATTAGTTAGCACCGCCATAATAAGTGCACCTATTACCGTGCCTAACACAGTGCCTCTGCCTCCAGAGAGCGACGTGCCACCGATAACGACTGCAGCAATGGCTTCTAATTCGTAACCTAAGCCTAATGCGGGTTGAGCTGAATTCAAACGAGATGATATTAATAAACCACCGATACCTACAATACCACCCGCCAAGGCATAGATAGCAATCTTCCAGCGATCTGTGTTAACGCCAGACAGTCGCATGGATTCTTCATTACTACCCAATGCAAAACAATAACGCCCTAATACGGTTCTACTCAGCACATATGACGCTGTAATCGCAACAATAAACAAAATTAATACGCCATTGGGAATGGGTAGAGAGGGGAAAAAATGACCAATTATGGATCCACGAGATATCAGGTCATACCCTGGTGTGTCGTTAAAATAAATGGGCCGAGTACCTGAAATAACCAAGCTTAACCCTTTTAAAATTAGCATCATGCCAAGCGTGGCAATAAACGGCGGGATTTTCATTTTTGCCACTAGCGTGCCCGAGCAGGCTCCGCACAGCGCACCCATCAAAACCGCGGTCAGTATGCCAAACGGCAGTGGCGCGCCTAAATTCGTCAACACAACACCCGTCATAACAGCTGTAAACGTCATGAGTGTGCCAACTGATAAATCTATGCCCCCTGTAATGATGACAAGTGTTGCCGCAACAGCTAGCACACCATTGACACTTGTGGCCTGCAATATCGCAAGCATGTTACTGGTCTGCATAAAATTAGGCGAAGCGATTGAAAACCCCACTAATAACAAGATCAAGCTTGCAAAGGCCAGCAACTTTTGATGGGCACCTGTATCAGCTAATCGTCTAATAAAAGAGCTAGTCTCGGATATTGAGGCATCAGACATCTTAAAAATTCCCAGTGGCATTCATGTTGTAGTACTAATCGCTTCGGCGCGTAGCTAAAGACATAATCTCTTTTTGTGAGGATATGCCGCCTGGAAGTATTCCAGTTACTCGTCCTTCACACATAACCGCAATACGATGGCTCAGCCGAATAACTTCAGGCAGCTCTGAGGAAATAACAATGATTGATCTACCAAGCTCTGCAAGCTGATTCAACAATTTGTAAATTTCAGCTTTTGCGCCAACGTCTATACCACGTGTTGGTTCATCAAAAATCAGCACCTCGCTATTGCGCAGCAACCATTTTCCGATGACCACTTTTTGTTGATTGCCACCAGATAAAAAACGCAACTCTTGGCGATCTGAAGGTGTTCGGATATCGAGTTTTTCAATATATTCACTGGCGACATCCTGCATAGCAGTTTCATCTAACACACCCAGCTTTGAGGTAAATCGCTTTAAGCTGGCCATAGCTATGTTGGCCCTAACATCCATGCCTGTGGCTATTCCAAAATGTTTACGATCTTCCGATAGGTAGCCAATACCAACTTCAACAGCATCTGTTGGGCTTTTAATAGACACTGTTTCGCCGTGCACCTTGATAGTGCCACTGTCGAGTTTGTCAGCGCCAAATATAGCGCGTGCAACTTCAGTGCGTCCCGCACCCATAAGGCCTGCAAATCCAAGTATTTCACCTTTTTTCAAGTTAAAGCTAACATCTCGTATTTCCCTGCCACGACAGAGTTTCTGTACTTCAAGAACAATGGGAGCATCTGACAAGTCAGGGATATTTACCGCCTCGTTTATTAATTCTCTACCAACCATCATAGAAATGATGTCATCGGTGGACGTTGTTTGAGCATCAACGGTACCTATGGTTTCGCCATCTCGCATCACGGTCACGCGATCAGCTATCTGCTTGAGTTCATCCATTTTGTGGCTAATATAGATGATGCCAACACCCTCTTTTTTTAGCTTTTCTATGATAATGAAAAGATCAGCGATTTCAGTATCATTTAATGCTGCGGTAGGCTCATCCATGACAAGGACATTACTGCGGTACGACAATGCCTTTGCGATCTCTACCATTTGTTGTTTAGCAATCGTTAAGCTGCCGACTATAGCGCGAGGATCGATTGCCAAATTCATCAACTTGAATATTTCTATCGCGCCGTTGTTCAAAGCCGCCTCATCAAGGCGTCCGAAAGACAATCTAGGTTCACGACCGATAAATATGTTCTGCGCAACAGTAAGATCGTTCATCAAGCTCAGCTCCTGATGAATGATACAAATTCCCGCTTCTTGCGCAGCTCGAGGATTCTTGAATTCGATGTCACTGCCCATCAATTTCACTAAACCTGCGTCTTTTGAATAGACCCCAGAGAGGATCTTCATGAGCGTGGATTTACCCGCGCCGTTCTCACCCATCAACGCATGCACTTCACCGGTTTGCAATTCCAAGCATGCCGCTTTAAGTGCATGTACCCCGGGGAAGCGTTTTTCAATACCCAGCATTGTTACAAGATTGGACATGAACCTCTTTATCCGGTAGGCGAAAACTTTCAGTAGCCACCAACTCTGAACGATGGCCTCTTGAGATTAACCCATTATTTATATATCAATGATATATTCAGAAACGACACGATGCCAACTTCTTCACCAAACGTCAAGCAAAAAGAGAGAAGCCGCAAATGCCCCAGTTCAACAGGCTGCAACCGACATGAGTACCGCTAATGACAAGTACCGTGCACCAGCTCTAGAGAAAGGGCTGGACATCCTCGAAACGCTATCAGATCACGTCGACGGTTTGTCACAAGCAGAAATTGCAAAATCACTTGACCGCTCGCAGAGCGAAATCTATCGCATGCTCGACACATTAGTTCGTCGTGGGTATGTCATTCGCTCCAAAGAAGGTGAGCGTTACTCTCTTAGCCTGCGCATGTTTGCCATGGCACAGCGCCACCCGCCAGTGGGTCGGCTGTTAGAAATAGCAATGCCACAAATGCGAGCACTAACCCGTGAGGCGTGGCAGTCATGTCATTTGGGCATGGAGAGCAATGGAGACATAGTTATCGTCGCGTCAGCAGAATCACCGGGCAGTTGGGGGTTTGCGCTGAGAGTAGGAACCGTAATCGGTCTTCATAATACTGGTACTGGCCGTGTGCTAGCAGCTTGGAGAAATAACGACGAAATCGAAGAACTCATCGAAAAACACAGGCCTGCTCTGGGCGAACCCAAGCTTGATAAACCAGCCTTCATGGATGCTTTGGCGCGCATCCGCGAAATCGGTTACGAACGAATGCCATCAGCGACAGCGGTCGGAGTAACGAATATGGCTTACCCTATCCTAAACGGTGAAGGTCTTGCGCAAGCCGTGCTAAATTGCCCCTTCCTAGAACGAATTGATGATTTCAAAGTCCCACCGATCGATGTCGTTCACGACATGTACAAAGGACTTGCCGATCAATTAGGGGAATTTTATTCGGGCTCACTCAAGCCACAACAGTAAATGTTTGTCAGTGATTACACATCACCATTACCGCACTATCGAATGACCAATGAAGCTGTATATTGCTGAAAAACCTAGTCTGGGCCGAGCTATCGCCAGCGCGCTCGCTGCAAACACTTCTACCTCTGAGCATCGTAGTGACGGGTTTATAAAACTGTCAAATGGCGACTGCGTCAGTTGGTGTATTGGCCATCTTTTAGAACAAGCAGAACCTCATGTTTATAACGCTGAGTACAAAGCCTGGCGTATGGAACATCTGCCAATTGTTCCTGATGAATGGAAACTGAAGCCCAAGAAAGAGACTAAACACCAATTATCAGTGCTCAAGAAATTGGTGAAAGAAGCTAATGAGCTTGTGCATGCCGGTGACCCTGACCGCGAAGGCCAACTACTCGTTGATCAGGTAATACATTATTTGAAGGTAAGCGCCAAAAAGCGAGCTACCACCCAACGACTACTCATTAGTGATTTAAACCCGGCAGCCGTCCAGCGTGCCCTGAAACAGCTTGAATTGAACAAGCACTTTGCGCCATTGTCGGCATCAGCATTAGCGCGTTCTCGTGCAGATTGGCTGTATGGAATCAACATGACCCGTGCATACACCCTACAGGGTCGTAAAGTAGGCTATGACGGCGTGCTGTCGGTTGGCAGAGTTCAAACACCGATATTGGGATTAGTGGTTCGTCGCTGCGCAGAAATTGAAGCCTTTATATCCAAACCATTCTACGAAGTCATCGCCCACTTGACTACAGAAGATGGACAGCAATTCACAGCCAACTGGCAACCAAGTGAGGCGTGTGAGCCTTACATGGACGAAATGCGTCGAGTGTTGTTGAAAAAATTGGCTGAAAAAGTGGTAAGCAGTATTACTGCAAAACCTGGCACAGTGACACAGTGCGAACGGAAAAATAAAAAGCAGGCACAGCCATTGCCCTTTAGTTTGAGCACATTACAAATTGATGCAGCCCGTCGGTTCAGCATGAGCGCACAGAATGTACTCTCTACGTGTCAAACACTGTATGAACGTCATAAATTGATTACCTACCCTCGCTCAGATTGTCGCCACTTACCTAAAGAACACTTCAAGGAAGCTCGTTCAATACTGGCAACCATAAAGCAGAACAAGCCCGACTACTCCAAAATGGTTGACGGTGCAGATATCAAGATACGCTCACCCGCTTGGGACGACGGAAAAATAACGGCGCATCACGCCATCATTCCAACTCACCGCTCTGTTAACTCTTCCTCGTTGAGTCAGTTTGAAAGGCAAGTTTACGGCTTGATTGCCAGGCAGTATGTGGCGCAGTTCTATCCGACACATGAGTATGCCGACACACGGGCGCAAATTGAAATAGAGGGTGGCGTGTTTGTCGCCACCGCAAAAACCATACTCAACGAAGGATGGAAAGTGTTGTATCAAAAAGACGACACTAAAAAAATAGAAAAAACACTACCGCCTTTAATAAAAGGCCAGACATTGCATTGTCAACGAGGAGAGTTGGTTGAGAAAAACACAACGCCACCACCTCATTTCACCGATGCAACTTTACTTGCAGCTATGACAGGGATTTCTCGGTTTGTATCATCGGCCACGATAAGAAAAATTCTTAAAGAGACAGACGGTTTAGGGACTGAGGCAACCAGAGCGGGAATCATTGAATTATTGTTCAGACGCGGATTTCTGGAGCGATTAGGAAAACAAATTCATGCCACAGATGTTGGCCGAGGATTAATAAAAGCCCTGCCTGAAGAGGCCACTCTCCCAGACATGACGGCACAGTGGGAGGCTCTGCTAAACGCGATCAGTCAGCGTGAATCGTCTTATGCAGATTTCATGATGCCATTGCAATCGCAGTTGCACAAACTTATCGCCAACAGCAGTAGCGGCTCGGTGGACTCACTGCGCGGGGTCAGTGCAACGAAAACCGTAGGCCGACGGCGCCTCAAAAAGCAGACTAGTAAAAAAGTGTCAAAGCGTCGGTCCAGCCTACGGAAGAAAAAATGAGGGTGACCTCAAAGCATAGTCTCCTTAGTTTTTGCGACAGTGTATTCAATATTTGAGCAGTTTTACCATCAATAAAGACGACCAGAGCCCTTTATATACATTTAAATGTTCTAGAAAGTTCAACATTTAATGTAATGCTAAGGTTTCTTGCCCGTATTCTGAGTATGCTATCCACAGGCTTTAGGCTATGTGTATTAACGCATTAGCTCAAAAAGCCTCAAACACTCTGTACTTGCCACACTGAACCATGGACTACAAGTGTGGTCAAGGATAATAACGCAATAGAACGTAAATCACTGCAAGCTGCACATGATGAGCTCCAAAACCAGAACACACTTAAAACTCGCCAATGCCGGCCTTTATGCACGCATTCGTGGCCTACGATCGCACAATGCGATAGGCCTCCTATTGGTGGTGTTTACTCTCGCAGCTTGTGGCGGTGGAGGGGGTAGTTCAGATTCAGGCACACCGCCCTCTGTTGATGTTGGTGGCGCTACAGAACAAAACCCACCCAATGAAGTCACACCACCCAACGATGATATTCCGCCTAACGACGGTCAAACTGGTGAAAATCAATCAACTGAAAACTTTACAATCACCGGTGCGCTAACAGCCAACGACGTGCTACAAGTTGATTCCGATGTCAATGACCCTTTCACTTCAGCTATCCGGAACAACAGCTTTGAGTCTGCCCAATTTATCCCGAACCCGGCCATCATTAAGGGATACGCCACTGCAGCACCTACTGGTGTCACATCAGACCGATTCGCTGAAGCTGCCGATCTGTTAGATATATTCAGCATTTCAGCATTTGCGACGCAATCCGTTTTGCTGGAGATTGCCGATTTTGAATCAACTAACCCAGCTAGTGTTGATCTAGATCTCGCTCTCGCCGATACCAACGGAAATTTTCTGGAAGTCTCACAAAGCGTTGCAAATTCATTTGAATCAATACTGATTCCAGCTGATGGTGACTACTTTTTGGTGGTCAGGGCTTTTAATGGAGCATCCAACTACACGCTGTCACTATCTACTGAGTTCGCGACTACAACCTTTGACTCACAAATTTCTGTAGAAAATTTGCGCGTAGATCGACTTGCATTAAAAACTCAACCCACCGATATAGAGAATTTGGCTTTTGTTGCCAGTACAGGACATACAGCTGAAGCTCTTGTTTCAGGTGATACATCGCCTGCGCTTGTTGCACTTGATCTGAGCAATCCAGCTGCTAGGAAATTTTTAGCAAACGAACAACGAAGTATTGCTGGAACAAACAACACCAAACAAACAACCCTGCACTCATTACAAACCTTAGGCGCTGTTACACCGCGAACAAGTTCAGCAACAGACCCTATGTCAATGCTTGAAACAATGAAGCTGATGAACAGCAGAGAGGCTTCTGATGTTTTTTCACCGATGTATTACCCAACCAACTTACAAGCTGCAACGTCAATATCCGATCCAGTTCCAGATCGTGGCATACAGTGGAATTTGTTCACTATCGGGTGGTTTGAAGCACAAAACCAATTGCAAAACATAACGCTTCAAAAAAGACCCATTCTTGCTGTCATTGATAGTGGGTTCTTTGTAGACCATCCAGAACTCTCAGGCGTATTGGTCGACCAACGAGACTTTGTCCCTAGCAATATCGATGGGGATGGCCTCATAGCTGATGCCTCTGAAGATGTGCTGCCCACCGACAACCCACAATGTCACGTATTTCATGGCACTCATGTCTCAACAATAGCCGTTGCACCACAAAACAACGTTGGTATTACAGGTGTTGCCCCAGGCATAGGACTTATGGGGATAAAAGTTGGTTTTTCCTCCGGTCCAAACTGTGCTCAACTCGCTGGCGATGTGCCAAACGCCATTCTGTACGCAGCAGGCTTGCCCAATTCCAGCGGCACTGTTCCACCAGTGGCCGCAGATGTAATCAATATGTCTCTAGGTGCAAGGGCTCCAGACCAAAGACTTACAGACGCCATTAACCAAGCTGTGGCACAAGGCGTTATTGTTGTTGCAGCAGCAGGCAACGATGGAGGTCCAATACCTAATTTTCCGGCTGCCTCCGACAACGTTATTGCCGTTGCAGCAACCGACATCTTAAGTCAGCGTGCACCGTACAGCTCGTTTTATACACGAATTGATATTGCCGCCCCGGGTGGTGATGCTTCTGCAGATCTCAATGCCGATGGCTTACCTGATGGGATTGCAGCAGGAATCGCAGCATTAGACGGATTTACATTTCAGCCCTCTTATGCTTTCTATCAAGGCACCTCTATGGCAAGCCCGACAGTGGCAGCAGGCATTGCGCTCATGAAAGGCATCGAGCCGAGCCTGACACAAAGCAACATTGAATCAATGCTTGCTGCAGGCGATTTAACTACCGATATTGGCGCAACAGGTTTTGATGTTGAAACAGGTTTTGGACTCATGTCTTTGCCAAGAATGATTGAAAGAGCTAGACAATTCTCCGATGGTGGAAACACAACAGTTGTGTCAGTGGTAACGACGACTCCCTCATTACTGGAATTTGGTGCAACCTTGGACCAAATAGCACTTGAACTCGTTCAGCTGGGCAATGCTAGTGTCACTGTAGACTCTGTAACGGTTAGCGATACCCTCATGTTGGCTGATGGCACATCTCCCATCAGCATTGTTAGCCCAGATAGCCTTGACGGCTTTGGTGTTTACTCGTTTGTGCTCAACAGAGGGGCGATTGATGCAGGCTCGCTATCAGGATCACTGACGTTCGGTTTAAGTGACGGCACAAGCCAAGTTGTACCTGTTGCTGCAGTCAACCAAGTCTCACAAGGTATAGCCAACAGCGCAGCTGTTTTTTATATCATCCAGCGACTGGGCAGCAACGAGACCTTTGAAACCATTGAACAGCAATTTTCATCCATAAATGGAGTTAGAGAAGGCGAAGCAACCTCCCCGGCATTAGCCGCAGGGACATACCGTATTATTTTTGGCACCGACACTGACAACGATTTTTTAATCTGTGACGAAGGTGAATTGTGCGGTACATTTCCGTTCAACAATTTCGGATTTGATGCCTCATTCGTTCTATCTGAAGATATCTCTGACGCTTCTTATATACTTCAGAACGTTGGCAACTTAGCTCTAACCGCATTTGACGGCACATTCCAGCCCGCTATCGGATCACACCGCATTGCTAAGTGAAAAATTCATGCTAATCAAGACTCGTCGTTATGCTGCTCTAGCGCTGACAGCATTTTTTATCAGCTCATGCTCGAACATTGACAATTCAGTGACCAACGCGGCTACAGTCTCAAGCAAAGATTCCACAGTTAGCCAAACAGAGACCGAAACGAGTGCACTGAAGAGCTATTACTGCCTGACTTTCGGGTATCGAAACTGGCTAATGAAAAGCGATGGTGAGACCTTGACACTCAGTGGCGAAGCCAGTATGCCAACACCCGCCTGGTCTATAGCTCTGCATCAGGGCGCTACTGGGGACAACGAAACTATAGAGTTGGTGATGGAAACAATAGAGCCCGCTGGCCTCTCAAGCTCGGTCATTTCCTGGGTAGCTTTTGACACAACAGTGAAGGCAACAGCAACAGCAAACATTGCAGTGAGCTGTGCGGGCGATACCGTTTGGAATTCGCTAGACAGTTAGTGCACGCATTGCTGCCTACTATCTCCACACCAAAGGCGCGTAGGTTGCCATACCAAATGTGCTAATCGCAAAGTCCTAATACTAAGCCATAGTTGCAGTGTTCATACGAGCTAGCAATTCACCAAAATCATCTTCAGTTATTCCCTCTATTAGGGCGCGCTGGAACAATGCAGCTTGAGTCTCTGGTGCAAGTCCATTTGTCGGTGGTGCCAGATCAAGATTAGTAGGAAATGAATAGCCTTCAGCGGTTGCAGCGATCACCGCTGATAATTGAGATGCGCTCAGGTTTTTCTCTGCTCGAGCTTTAACCGCGTGAGGAAAACTCTACTTGCACATCTTATCGCGATCTACTGACTCCATGGCACGTCCAAAAGCTGAAGAGATCTGCAACAAATTAACAAGCCGGTGAACATCTTGGCGCGTATTCGCGCCAGCCGCATGAAACAGGGCTGGATTAAAAAATAGAGCATCTCCTTTGGCAAGTGATAACTGCACATTACGCTCTTCAAACAGCTGTCGAAAATCTTCCCTGCGCCACGCTGCATAGCCAGGACGATAGGTCTGCGAAAAAGGTAGCAGTTTGGTAGGTCCGCTTTCCAACGGCGTGTCGCAATGCGCAATGGCACCTTGGAGTGTAAGAACTGGAGAGATGTCGTGCACATGCGCTGGATAGAGGGCACTTACGTCTGCGCTCTGAAAACCCAGATGATAGTCACAATGTGTCTGCTGAGCCTCGACACCGGGGCACACCAAATTGACCTGCGCGGTCATCTGGACATTGGGCCCTAACCACGCTTCACAGACAGTCGCTATGGCAGTGTTAGCAAAGTATTCCAGGTATACGTTAGGCGCAATCTCGCAGAGTTTTTGGAGCGAGTTCCAAATTCGATCGTTCTTACCTGACGCAGCAAAGTGATCACCACCTCCACCACCTCGCAGCTTTTCTTCGCTAATGATACGCTTAAAAATAGGTGTTACCTTGTCTAACACTGCAGTATCAACATAGGCTCGTTTTATTGCCAGTACACCAGCGCCGCGGCTTAGAACCTGCGCCCATTCGGCCATGAGTTGTCTGCGAGTTTTATCCTCTTCGAGTACGGCCCCTAGCTCGAGCATATCGTAAACGGGAATGTTCGTTTCAATGGACGACGCGTGAGGCACATCCTCTACCCGTGTTGTTTGGTCAAGAAGCCCAGTGAACTCAGACAAGTCAAAGGCATCGGACTCATAGTAGGTCGCTGTTAAATTGCTGACATTTTTCATAAAAACTCCCATCTGTTGCCAACAAGATATCGCTATAAGATACTCATTTATTAACACATATCATAAACGCATCAATTGATACATTATTTTCCTATTAAAGCAATATTCAACAGGTAGATTATTAAACTGCGAAATAGAGTGGTACCTGTTCAAACGGGGCATTTAGCAATCAAAATCAAGAGTAGAATAGACTCACTGAATAATATGAAGTCGCCGCGTACTCGCCGCAACAGTCACCCTAACGTTAAAAATAAATAACACGGCATTGAATAACAATTCCCGTGGTGTTTGAGCCACTTCAGACCGAGAATAGATACCGTCAGCTGCAGCTACTATCCAAGGTGATATTGCCAAGTTAAGACCACTTCCATGACACACTGCTACGGCATAGAGAGAAATAGAGTCAATGATCGAAGATACCAACGTACGAGGTATTGTTTTAATGGTGGCTTCTATGGGTGCCTTCGCTACTGCTGACACACTAGTCAAGATCTCTACAAGGCTCATTTCGCCTGCTCAGGTTATGTTCTTTCTCATCGGCGGCGCACTTGTCATTTTTGCCATCATGGCAATACTACAAAAAGACAAGCTAATTGATCGAAGAGCACTCTCACCTTTTCTGTTGCTTCGCTATGTGGCGGAAATCACTGGCATGGTCGGCATGATCATGGCCTTGGCAAATGTCCCTCTTTCTATCGTGGGTGCAGTTACCCAGGCCTCCCCCATGCTGGCAACCATAGGAGCCGTTCTGTTTTTAAAGGAGCGTGTTAGGTGGCGACGCTGGTGCTCTATTGTCATTGGTTTTATCGGTGTGTTGCTCATTATTCAACCAGGCACTGAGGGTTTCGATGTTGCCATTCTTTGGGCCATACTGGCACTGGTAGCGTTGTCTATACGTGATCTCACCACGCGCTTAGTGCCTGCCGACATACCTTCAGCCAGTCTTGCCACCTTCACTATGGCTGCAGCCACACCTTTCACCATCGCGTGGGTATTGTTTAATGGTGAGAGCTTACTGCCCGCCACTGCCAATTGGTTTGTCATCATTCCTATGATAGTTATCGGTGCCATCGGATACATGTTGTTGATTGCATCGATTCGAATGGCAGAAGTCTCTGTGGTGATGCCCTTTCGCTATTCTCGAATTATTTTCTTGCTTGTACTGGGCATTTTTATATTTGACGAAAAGCCTGAGGAATTGATGCTATTAGGGGCCACCTTGATCATTGGATCAGGCACTTACATGATGTGGCGAGAGCACCAGGTAAAAAAAATGGCCATTAAAAAATCATGATAAAACCAATAATAATTTGTGCACCAGCGCCTCGATCAATAGATTTAATTTTTACCGATGCAGCAAAGAAAAACCTATTTTCACAATATGAAATAGTTGAAATCGATGCAGAACAGGTCGCAACTTTAGATACGGCAATACTTGCACAGGCTCGCTACATCATTGGACAACCCCCACTCAGCCTTGACACACTGAAGAAGATGCCACAACTGCGCTGCGTGTTAAATGTAGAGAGTAATTTGTTGAATAACATGCCCTATGACTACTTGTTTGAAAAAGGCATACATGTTGTAACGACCGGCGCTGTCTTTGCCGAGCCTGTGGCTGAGATGGGCCTAGCGCTTGCACTGTGCCTGTCTCGTGGTGTAGTGGAGTCAGATTCCGCGTTCCAAAGTGGTGAAGAGCTGTGGGGTGTAGATGGCAACAACGAGGCGTCTTTACTCACCCGCTCTCATATAGGTCTCATTGGGTTTGGTGATCTTGGCCGTGCTATAGCCAAACTACTCAAAGGTTTTCGCGCACAAGTGTCAGTGTATGATCCTTGGCTACCTCCCTCATTACTCAGAGATGCTGACGTCATGCCCGCTTCGATGGAACAGGTGTTGACAACAAGTGACGTGATCTTTGTGGTGGCTTCAGTGACCAGTGAGAACGCCGAATTTTTAAACGAAGAAAAATTTTCAAAAATGAAACGTGGTGCTAAGTTGATCCTGCTTAGTCGAGCAGAAATCGTCAACTTTGAACATTTGATGGCAGCAGTGGAGTCAGGCCATATACTTGCAGCATCTGACGTATTCCCTGAGGAGCCGTTGCCAATAAACCATAAGGTGCGCACGCTAAAAGGTTTTTTGCGCTCCGCACATCGAGCAGGCGCTTTAGATGTTGCCTTTAAACAAATGGGCGACATGGTGCTAGAAGATATGCAACTTATGGATCAGGGTTTACCGCCTATGCGATGTAAAAGAGCGGAACGCGAAACAGCTTCACGCATGCGATCAAAAACGGTGCAGAAAAACTAACACGCTGTATTTATTTAGAGAACAGTTGAATCTAAACGGGAAAACTTCATGAGCGATTACCCATATAACTTGGGGCACTACAGCCGGCCTATCACTACGACTTCCATCGATGCCCAAAAATGGTTTGATCGAGGATTGAACTGGACCTTTGGTTTCCATCATGAAGAGGCGGAAGTGTGCTTCAAACACGCCTTAAAAGCTGATCCACAATGCTCCATGGCACACTGGGGATTGGCGCACATCGCTGGTCCCAACTACAACAGACCATGGGAAGCATTTGCTCCCGAGGACGTTGCAGAGACTTTAAAAATAACGCGTACAGCCATCGCAGCAGCAAAAGTGTCTATAGCTAATGCAACACCTGTAGAGCAAGCATTAATTGCAGCATTGGAACAACGCTACCCATCCGATGAGCCAGCGCCTGATTTGTATGTATGGAGTGCAGCCTATGCCGATGCGATGCGTAAAGTACATGAAGAATTCAACGATGATCCCGATGTGGCAAGCTTATTTGCAGAATCGATGATGAACCTTACCCCTTGGCAAATGTGGAACCCCGTATCAGGTGAGCCAATAGAGGGCGCATGCACTCATGAATGCCGAATGGTACTTGAGCATTGCATAGACAGCGTTCGCGCAAGTGGCAGCCTACCTCACCCTGGTACATGGCACCTTTACCTGCACTTGATGGAGATGTCTCCTATCCCCGAAGTGGCTCTTGTTGTAGCCGACGAAATTCGAGATCTTGTACCCAGTGCCGGTCACCTTGCCCACATGGCAACCCACATTGATGTGTTGTGCGGTAATTACCAAGACGTTGTGAACTGGAACCACAAAGGCATTCTTGCTGATGAGCTCTATTGGGAGAATTCAGGCGCCATGAATTTCTATTCTATGTACCGAGTACACAACTACCACTTCAAACTCTATGGCGCTATGTTCCTTGGCCAATTCAACACGGCAATGGATGCTATAGCCGGCATGAAAAAAACCATACCCAATGAATTAATCAGTCAGGTGACACCACCGATGGCAAATTGGTTAGAAGGATACATGTCCATAGAAACACATGCTCTGGTCCGCTTTGGTCGCTGGCAACAATTGATAGATGCGCCATTACCTGAAGATCAAGACGTATACCTTATGACCACCGCTATGAACTACTACGGCAAAGGGGTTGCCCACGCGGCTTTGAAACAACACGCTAAAGCTGACGAGGCCCAAAAAATATTTTTAGAAATCACAGATAACATGCCTGTAGAGCGCCAAATCCACATTCTTACCTGTCAGCAGATTTTAACCGTTGCAAAAGAGATGCTTGCAGGGGAAATCGCATACCACAAGGGCAATTACGATACTGCATTTACCCATTTGCGCCAAGCAGTCATCAACGAAGATGCCCTGCCCTACGATGAACCATGGGGCTGGATGATGCCTAGTCGTCATGCACTAGGGGCACTACTTCTGGAGCAAGGACATACCGAGGAAGCCGCGGTAGCCTATGAGGCAGATCTTGGATTAAATGACACGTGTATTCGCTCAAACCGTCACCCTAACAACGTCTGGGCGCTACTTGGATTGCACAAGTGCTACGAACAATTAGGTAAAAAAACAGAAGCCACAATGATAAAGCCTGCGCTTGATTTCGCTTTGGCCCGTGCAGATAAAGAAATTTACTCTTCCTGTTTTTGTAGCAGCAACTAAGCCTAAGCCACATGGCAATAACTATGTCTTGTCAAGCCGATTCTTGCACAGCGAAACTTCGGATTCTTCAAACCTAGACTAGCTTAGACTTGCCATGGCCTTGTAGATACACGTTTATGAATACACTCGAAAATACAGTCAGTCCAACTCGAGCGATTGCGGCCTTCGTGATTGGCACACTGTTTTTTCTGTACGCCTTCGTGCAACGGGTATCCCCCAGCGTCATGACCACTGAGCTAATGCGAGAGTTCTCCGTTGGTGCATCTGGTATTGGACTTTTATCTGGCATGTATTTTTACACCTACGCCGCGTTGCAATTGCCTGTGGGGCTTCTAGTTGACCGCTATGGGGCAAGGCGTTTACTGGTGTTGAGTGCAACGTTATGCACACTTGCCTGTGTTGGCTTCGCCCTAAGCTCATCACTTTGGCTTGCTTCAATCTTTCGTGCGTTAATTGGTGGTTTAGTGGCATTTGCTTTCGTTGGCACTCTTGCGATAGCGGCCGAGTTTTTCTCGCGTAGCCGCTTTGCGATGCTAACTGGCTTTTTGATGGCCACAGGCATGCTTGGTGCTATTGCAGGCCAAGCCCCCTTACGCTATCTCGTCGAAATTGTAGGCTGGAGAAACTGCTTTTACATCCTCGCAGTTGCCGCTGCCTTGCTCGCTGTGAGCTCTCACCTTATTATTCCTGCAGCTAAAAAACACTCTGTTAAAAGCGCAGTAACAGAGAGTGTTTTTATACAAATTCGGCAAGTTATAACAAACAAGCAAACCATTCTTTGCGCTGTCGGTGGATTTGGATTCGCGGCAACCATGCTGTCATTTGCAGGCCTCTGGGCGGTTCCTTGGCTGACCACCACCAAAGGATTTACCGAGGTCAGTGCCAGTAGCATTGTATCTTGGTTGTTTGTTGGCGTAATGGTCGGCTCACCGCTTCTAGGATGGCTGTCTGATTTCATGACCCGACGCAAACCTATTCTTATAATAGGCATAGTCAGTTGTTTAGTCACACTACTGGCCATCCTGAATACAGATACAAACAATGGTAATACCGTACTGCTTGGCTTTCTGTTTTTTGCCCATGGTATTAGTACTGGCGGCATTGTTGTATTGATGGGCATCAGTCGTGAATGGAATAGAACAACGCACAGCGCAACCACACTGGGGTTCGTCAATATGGGTGTCGTCGGGTCGGGGGCTGTCATGCAGCCAGTGATAGGCGCACTATTAGATCTGAATTGGTCAGGGCAGCTGCACAATGGCGCTCGTATCTATTCGGCTGAGGCTTACGCATTTGCCTTTCAATCGCTTATCGCTGTTTTGCTTGTAGCGATTTTATGTGTACTGTTCATTAAAGAAAGCCATTGCGAACAACAAATACACTAATAAGATGGCGCCCTACCCCTTGAGATTCAACTGCTAGGGGACGTTTAACCAACCGCGCCGCTCAGTGACACTCCATAACAGCCATATTTCAACAGCCTTTCACTGAACGGGCGACCTTCTCTAGTTAGCGCTTAAAATCGGCTTCGCGTTTTTCTATGAACGCGCTCATGCCCTCTTTTTGATCAGCGGTACCAAACAGAGAATGGAAAACTCGACGCTCAAACAACAAACCTTCGTTAAGCGATGTCTCTAGTGCTCTGTCTACCGCTTCTCGTGCAATCATTGCTGTTGTCTTGGAATAGGCGGCAATTTGAGTTGCTGCTTTTTTTGCAGCATCGAGCAATTCAGTATCGGGATAGATACGAGCAACCAAACCCGCCTCTTTGGCCTCATCAGCATCCATCATACGTCCGGTTAAAATCATGTCCATAGCCTTGCTCTTGCCTATCAATCGCGTTAAACGTTGTGATCCGCCCATACCTGGAATCACCCCTAGCTTGATCTCAGGTTGGCCAAAACGCGCTGATTCGCTGCAGTAGATGGTGTCGCACATCATGGCGAGTTCACAACCACCACCGAGTGCATAGCCAGACACTGCAGCTATTTTTGGAGTGCGTAGCTGGGCAATCGCCTCCCATCCAAGCAGCATGTCAGACAGATACGTATCGGGATAGAGTCTGTCTTTCATCTCGCCGATGTCAGCTCCAGCTGCAAATGCCTTGGCTGAACCTGTCAGTACGAAACAACCCACACTGGGGTCAGTGTCGAGCGGCACCATGGTATTTGTGAGCTCTTGAAGAATTTGTGAATTTAGCGCATTCAGAGCTTTTGGCCGATCAATCGTGACGATGACGACTCGTCCTTCACGCTCTACATGCACATATTCATTGGTGGGTTGTTCAGTCATTTTTTCCTTCTCTCATCGTCTTACGCTACCGTAAATTTGAATTCCACATCACCCCCGGGAGCTGTGTTTTTTAGCTGCATGATCAGCTCTTGTGGAATCTGTTCAATTGACGCGTGCTTCCAAGACGGCTTGCGATCTCTGTCTATTAGGGCGGCGCGTATGCCTTCTAGAATATCGCAAGACTCCATCGCACGCGACACAAATCGATACTCTCGGCAGAGTGCTTTCTCGATACCGGGTTCTGCGCGAGCCGCTCGAACCAGATCAAATGTTAGCGTTAATGCTATTGGCGATGAGCGCTCAATTTTCTTGACAGCTGATAGTGCCCACTCTTGTTCTATCTGACTCAGACTACTTAGCACCGCAGCCAAGGTGTCAGCACCAAAAATTCTATTGATTTCCTGCACATCATCTACAAGCGTCGAGCTTGTAGATGGCACTTCATGAAAGTTGCCGATGATACCGACATCGCCAGAATCAATAAGCGCACGCTTGAAGGCATCTAAATGCTCTACCGGCACATAGTAGTCAGCAAAACCTGCAAGTAGTGCATCATTTGCATTCATACGCGCACCCGTCAGTGCAAAAAATTCGCCTATATGCCCGGGGGACTTGGACAACAAATGCGTGCCTCCAACATCTGGGACTAAGCCGATAGAACACTCCGGCATGGCAAGCACACTTCGTTCAGTGACAATCCGATGTGAACCATGAGCTGAAATTCCGACACCACCGCCCATAGTGATGCCATCCATAATGGCTACATAAGGTTTGGGGTAATGTTCAATAATGGCATTTAGGCGGTACTCGTCACGCCAGAACTGTCGCCCGCTTTCAATATCGCCAGCTATCCCCTGATGATACAAAACGGCAACATCACCACCAGCACAAAATGCCTTTTCACCTTCAGCGTCAATCAATATTAACGACACTGCATCGTCTGTTTGCCATGCCAAAAGGACGGTCTCAATTTTCAAGGCCATCTCGTGCGACAGCGCATTTAACGCGTGTGGACGACACAATGTCAAACGACCCACTTGCCCTTCAATTCTGATTGAAACATCTTCTGAAGTTATTGCCATGCCAGCGACTTCACGGCTATTGTTAGCCTCTCCATCAATTGCCATCAGGAGGCGCTCTCTGACAATAATGCACGGGCAGTCACTAATCTCATAATTTCGTTAGTTCCTTCCAGTATTTGATGAACTCTGATATCGCGCACGATTTTCTCAACACCATAGTCTTCAAGGTAACCATAGCCTCCGTGTAACTGAAGCGCATCATTAGCTACGTTGAAGCAATGATCTGTCACGAAGCGTTTAGCCATGGCACAGAATTTACCGGCATCGGGTGCTTGCTGATCAAGTTTCCAGGCTGCTTTGTACAGCAAGACTCTGGAGGCCTGCAGGTTAATTTCCATATCTGCCATTTTGAATTGCAATGCCTGCAATTTGTTTATCGAGGCACCGAAGGCCTTACGTTCGCTTGTATATAAAACACTTTTATCCAAAGCATTTTGCGCAGCGCCCAAGGAGCAAGCTGAAATATTTACTCGCCCACCATCAAGCCCTGACATGGCATAGCGAAAACCATCACCCTCAATACCCATCAAATTGGCTTTGGACACCACGCAATCATCAAACTGTACCTGGGCTGTGGGTTGTGAGCGCCAGCCCATCTTTCTCTCCGGCGCACCAAAACTTAAACCCTGCGTACCCTCTTCTACAATCACCGCTGATATACCAGAAGGACCATCGCCTCCTGTACGACACATAGTGAGATAGATATCGGAGTACCCTCCACCAGAAATAAATGCCTTAGTGCCATTCAACACATATTGATCACCATCAGTGACTGCACGGGTACGTAGCGCTGCAGCGTCAGAACCGGATCCGGGCTCTGTCAGACAATAAGAAGCCACTTTTTCGTAAGAACACAAGTCGGGCAGCAGCCGCTCCCGCATCTCATCCGAGCTATACTGGTCAATCATCCAGGCACACATATTATGAATGGAGATGAAGGCTGCTACCGAGGGACACGCGTATGACAAGGCTTCGAAAATTAACGCGGCATCCAGTCGTGAAAGTGCTGACCCACCAAATTCCTCTGATACATAGATTCCAGCAAGTCCTAGTTCGCCCACTTGACGAAGAAGCTCTTTCGGAATGGTTCCTTCCTCATCCCACCGAGCCGCATGTGGTGCAATTTCAGCTTCACCAAAAGCACGTGCCATAGCCTGAATGGCACGCTGTTCTTCAGTTAATTCAAAATTCATTGCTACTTACTCCGTGCATTAAGGGTCTACCCGTAGAGAAGCAGGCTAACCGGGATAGTACTGACATTTGCCCACGGTATCGCTAATATTTATAAATCTATCTAGGTGCCATACGAACAGCACCGTCAAGTCTTATAAGCTCACCATTCAGGTACCCATTTATCACTATATGCAGCACCAGCTCGGCAAACTCAGACGTTTTACCGAGGCGCTTTGGAAACGGAATACCCGCTGCAAGTGAATCCTGAACTGCTTGCGGAAACGCACTGACCATCGGTGTTGCAAAGATACCCGGTGCGATGCTCACAACACGAATACCTTTATCGGCTAGATCTCTTGCCATCGGTAACGTCATAGCAGCAACAGCACCCTTGGAGGCGGCATAGGCGATCTGGCCAACCTGGCCGTCTATAGCGGCGACAGAGGCTGTATTTATAATCACACCTCGTTCCCCATCGTCATTGACAGGATCAAGCCCAGCCATCGTTGCTGCTGCCTGTGAAGCTACGTTAAACGTACCAAACAAATTAATGGCTACGGTCTTTTGAAACAATTCAGGATCGTGTGCCTCGCCACGTGATATCGTTTTAGCCGCTGGCGCAATGCCTGCACAATTAACAATAAGCCGCGCTCCACCGTGTGCCTCGTACGCTGCAAGCAGTCCAACTCGAACAGATTCAGCGTCCGCAACATCAACCTTGCAAAACATTCCATCTAGCTTTTGAGCAACCGCGTCTCCTTTCTCAACATCGAGATCGAAGACAGCGACTTTTGCCCCAGCTGCCGCAAGTGCTAAGGCAACAACTTCACCTAGCCCAGAAGCGCCACCGGTGACAATTGCGGGCATACCTTGTTTAATAATCATGAAGATGTCAGTCCGTTGTAAATGACGAGCTACTAAGCTGTTTTGCTATTGAAATCTGTGCAAAACACCTTAGGAGAGAGTCGGCTCAATTCGCTCGATGACCATGGCTGTGGCTTCTCCACCACCAATACACAAGGCAGCTGCACCGAAGCGCTTGTTGCTAATATCTAGTGCATTTAACAAGCTGACGATGATGCGGGCACCCGATGCACCGATCGGATGCCCTAAGGCGCAAGCTCCACCGTGAATATTCAAGCGTGAATGGTTTATTCCCAGATCCGCCATCGCGCTCATGGGAACCACTGCGAACGCCTCATTGATTTCCCAAAGATCAACATCCGCAACGCTCATACCCAATTGCTCTAGGAGTTGGGTAATGGCAGGTATCGGTGCAGTGGAAAACCATTGGGGTGCCTGGGCATGTGAAGCGTGCCCGAGCACGCGAGCTCTTATTCGTAAGCCTTGCCGAATTGCTTCGCTCTCACGCATCAATACAAGCGCTGCAGCACCGTCAGAGATGGAAGAGGCGTTTGCAGCCGTCACCGTCCCACCCTCACGAAACGCAGGTTTTAGGTGTGGGATTTTCTCAGGTCTTGCGCTCGCCAACTGCTCATCTGCTACCACTTCAATGGTGCCTGATCGGGTCTTTACAGACACCGGTACAATTTCTGAAGCGAACAGACCCTTTTCCGATGCGGCTCGTGCTCGGGCGAGTGATTCAAGTGCAAATGCATCCTGCTGCTCGCGCGTAAAATCGTAACGATCGGCACAATCCTCTGCAAAAGCGCCCATTAGTCGACCCTTCTCGTACGCGTCTTCAAGCCCATCAAAGAACATGTGATCGATAACTTGCCCGTGCCCAAGCCGCTGCCCTCCTCGCATCTTGGGTAGTAAGTAGGGGGCGTTGGTCATGTTTTCCATGCCACCACAAATTGAGACCTTTGAGTGACCTAGAGCAACCCCGTCGTGCGCCAACATCGCAGCCTTCATACCTGAGCCACACATTTTGTTGAGTGTGGTGGCTGGCACAGCCTCACTCAACCCAGCATTAAGCCCAGCTTGCCGCGCAGGGGCTTGGCCAAGCCCCGCGGAAAGGACACAACCCATAATGACTTCGTCTACGGCCTCGCCATTGATACCCGCGTTACGCAATGCACCTTGTATAGCGGTACCCCCAAGTATTGCCGTATGCACATCAGTAAATACGCCTTGCATGCCGCCCATGGGAGTTCTAGCTGCCCCGACGATGACTACTGGATCTTTCATTCTCGCCTCTGCGTGTTTAACCGAATAATATTACTCTGGACAATCTCAGATACTATACGAGTACTTCAATCTAGAACAGTAAAAAACATGATTCATGTTATCGCTATAATCACAGCAAAATCTGGCAAACGAGACGAACTACTTAACGCATTTTCTCAGATAGTTCCATTGGTGCATGCGGAGGAAGGTTGTATTGAGTACCAACCTGTGACAGACACAGAGAATCCGGGTTCGCAAGCAAAAATAGGCACAGACTCTTACATGGTTGTTGAAAAATGGGAGAGCATGGATAATCTTAGAGCACATGCAGCTTCCAGCCATATGAGTGATTACTCGGCGCGTACCAAGCATCTTGTTGCAGATCGAAAAGTGTTTGTGCTGGATTGAGTAATTTCATTGCCTTTATCGCGGCAATGGATCCTCCGCCTGCGCGGAGGATGACGGAATACCTTTTCATAGGCAACTACGCCCAGTACCCTCTTACCAGCATTCACGCTATTCACGCCTAGAGCGCTGTTATAGGCATTCACGCTTGGAGCATTTTTTTCTGAATGTCATAACACTGGCGAAGCCTAAGAGTACAAGCAACTCTAAGTGACTAAAGAAACCACCACTGTCTGACGAGCTCTCTCCTTCCAATGCTGTTATCAGTGTTGTGTTACCTGCATCAAATACAAGACCACTAATATATTCTTCTCCGAAGTCAACTTGTAGCAATGGGTTAAGGGTGGGTATGTTATCGCTGTTCTGGATTTGTCCGGTGCCGTCGCTGCGCAATTCGAACAACGCTGGATGGAAGCGTTCATTGCCTATTTCTTTACCATCAAATGTGAAAACCACATCCGTTCCAGATAGCTCTGCAAGTTGCACCCCGTCGTCCAGAACGGCAGCTTCATTAATTTCAAATTGCAAGGTACTGCCTTGTGCGTAAAATTCTTCTCCAGTGATGACACGCTCGAGAGCAAATCCTGGAAAATCTGAAGGTGTGCCAGGGTTCAAGTTTCCTGAAACACGATAACTAACAGACACAATGGGAGGGTTTTCATAGACACCAACAGCTAAGGGCGCATCTATTTCGATCAAAAAATCGAAATCATCCACATCACTGAACATGTTAGTAACGACGTAATCATCGCTTGAAGTGGTCACTTGCATGGTTTGCGCATGAGCTGGCAATGCTGCAAAGCCTAAGGCGAGTAGAACAATAAAACAGCGTAATTTACACATAGGATTTTTTTCCTTGAAACGATCAGGCACCCGCACCACTGCAGCCGCCCGGGAAGATAGAGAGTGTTTTTGCAAGCTCCCCCTTAGTCTAAATCAAACAGACGAACCTGACTTACTTCTCAATATAACGTCAAAACTAGATTGCGGCATTCGCAAGCGCTGGTGGCAGATTTTTATTCTTGCACCTATGGAGCTATTCAACAAACATCCACAAATGGCTGCTCAGAGGAGCTCATTGACATCACTATGTCGATAACAACAAGAAAATAGTTCGATCGCACCGCTAAAGTTTTCGAGCTAACCAGCCGAAGTAACACATACGTGATCAAGGGCGGCAAGGCCTTTTTTTAGTGTCACTGCGGAACAACTTGAAAACAATTCAAATGAGTCCTTAATGAGCTCTTAGAGAGCGAATTAAGTGTTACGAGAGTTCAGTTTTCTGGCAAGGAAATCGTGCCGAATATGAATATAACTAACTCAAAAGCGACTGTTCTGCTGGTATGCATAACTGCAGCTCCCTCCATAGCGTGGGCGGCTGCACCAGTTGCAATTAATGATGCTTTCACAACGCCCAAGG
>JALZWO010000152.1 GCA_023300375.1 Granulosicoccus sp.
GCCTGGCTTACTCGAGTAGAGGGTGTCTCGCCGTTCAGTATCATGGCCGTCACGTTCACCAACAAGGCCGCCCGTGAAATGCGATTACGTGTTGAGCAATTGCTCGGCACCCCTGTAGGTTCCATGTGGATCGGCACCTTCCATGGTATCGCGCATCGTTTTTTGCGTATGCACTGGCAAGAAGCGGGTCTCCCGCAGGCTTTCCAGATTTTGGACTCAGACGATCAGCTCAGGCTGGTAAAGCGTACGGTGCGTACCCTCGAGCTTGATGAAGCCCATTTCCCGCCAAAGCAGGTTCAGTGGTTTATCAATGGTCATAAAGATGAAGGTCGCCGCCCCAAGCACATCGATGATGAAAACGACCCCATTACCGCAGAATATATTCGTGTGTATACCGCTTATGAGGCTGCCTGTGCTCGTGCGGGTGCCGTGGATTTTGCCGAGTTGTTGTTGCGTTCTCTGGAAACCTTGCGTGATAACGCAGCCCTGCTTGCGCATTACCGGCAGCGCTTACAGCATTTGCTAATCGATGAGTTTCAGGATACCAACGCTATTCAATACGCTTGGATACGATTGTTAGCTGGTGATACGGGTCATGTGTTTGCGGTGGGTGATGATGACCAGTCCATTTATGCATGGCGCGGTGCAAGGGTTGAAAATATCCTGAATTTCGACAAAGACTATGGCAGTGCGGAATTGATACGTCTGGAGCAAAACTACCGCTCTACTGGCACCATTCTTCAAGCCGCCAACGCACTGATTGATAAAAACTCAGGGCGATTGGGTAAGAATTTATGGACAGATGGTGGTGAGGGCGCCCCCATCACTTTGTATAACGCGTACAACGAAACCGATGAGGCGCGCTTCATTGTTGAGACCATCATTGACTACGCCTCTGATGGTGGGCAACGAGAAGATTGCGCCATTCTGTACCGATCCAATGCGCAATCACGGGTAATCGAGGAATATTTGGTAGCTGCCGGTGTTCAATACCGAGTGTACGGTGGCTTACGATTCTTCGAGCGTGCCGAAATAAAAGACACGCTCGCCTATTTGCGGTTAGCCACACATACGTACGACGATGTATCACTGGAGCGCATTATCAATCAGCCAGCGCGCGGTATTGGCGACAAAACTGTTGCGCAGATTCGTAGTGAGGCCCGCTCAAGAGCGATACCCATGTGGACAGCTGCAACGGATCTGGTCGCTGAAAAGCGTTTAAGCGGGCGAGCAAATACAGCAGTGGCTAAATTCTTAGATCTGATGCAAGCCATAGCCGAAACCATTAGCGAGCAATCTCTACCGCAGCAAGTGCAAACGGTTAGCGACATGAGTGGGCTTATTGAACACTTCCAGAAAGATACGTCCGAGCGCGGACAGAATCGTGTGGAGAATGTGGAGGAACTATCGAACGCTGCGCGTACGTTTATTCATCAGAACGCTGATGACCCTGAGTTGAGCGCGGTCGATGAATTCTTAGCGCAAGCCGCACTGGAGTCTGGTGACGGGCAAACCAACAACGACACTAACGCAGTTCAACTTATGACCCTTCACTCAGCGAAAGGTCTAGAGTTTCCTGTGGTGTTTATGGCAGGCATGGAGCAAGGCCTGTTTCCACATCAACGATCGGCGGAAGATCCTTTGCGTTTGGAAGAAGAACGCAGGCTGTGTTATGTGGGAATTACGCGTGCGGAAAAAAAGCTTTATATGTGTATGGCGGAGCAGCGGCGGTTGTATGGACGAGATCAATATAATCCGCCTAGTAAATTTATAGGAGAAATACCTACCGAGTTGCTAGAAGAAATACGACCACGTATGCAAGTAAGTTTGCCCGTGTATCGCTCAGAGACACCCGCCTGGATGCAAGAAGAAATAGATACTGGCTTAACTGTTGGGCAAATGGTGAAGCATGGAAAATTTGGTGTTGGGGTTGTATTAGATCAAGAGGGTCGTGGAAAACAAGCCAGAGTGCAAGTGAATTTTGAGGATGCTGGCAGTAAGTGGTTAGTGCTGGCTTATGCTAACTTAGAGCCTGCCTGAGAACATTTGCTTTGTGTCTTTTAATGGTGAATAGCCTGTATTCGAGGTGTGCAGTGTAGCCACTGTAATGATCTGGGCTAAGGCTTGTTAAAATATACCCGCCTCTAATCCTGCAGCCATCGCCATGCCTAACTCTTCGCATTGTCTGATAAAAATTTCATCAAATTTGCCCTTGCAAATCAAGGGCTCTTGCACCAATTTCCAACGTAAACCTGTAGTGATACTTTCAAGAGCGCGATGGGTACCTGTGCCATCCAGGCCTGCACGAATATAGAAGGTGAAAGGCAAACCTTGAGTGTTTTCAAGACATTCATAGTAGCAGCGATCAAAAACATCTTTTATCAATCCAGCCATGTATCCTAGATTTTCTGTAGTGCCAATAATTATTGCCTGTGATGTTTTGATATCGTCTGGTGTGGTGTCTAGTGGCGATAGTACTGTGAGCTCTACGTGGGTTATCTCGGGATGGTTAGCCCCACGGATAACAGCTTCTAGCATCCGTATGGTATTGATGGATGGTGCATGAGAGACAAGCAATAATTTTTTTGATGTGACCATAGTCCAACGCCTCTCTAACAGGTGGGTGGCTAGCAATTTTAAATTAAGTGAGTTAATGGCGACTCAACTTTGCAAAGACCATTGCGCATTGCGCATTGAAAAGCCGACCGAACCGATTTAACTATGAGAATACATCCTGTCTACGTATTCGGTTGACCGTTTGGGTGCAACTGAGTTCGGTTAAATGCTCTCGTGTTAATCATCGCCAATAACGATGTGTTTAACCGCACGTTTTGATTTCAGTTGGACAAGATGTAGGCTGGGCGTTCGAGTATGTGCGGCATTAGTCAGAACAGATAACGTGGTACCAAACGGTACCTACTGGAGATCCAAAACCAGGCGCATGTGCCGATATACGCATGGAGGGGTTATCTTGTTGTGCCCCACAATGCCTGAACTTTTTCTGTTTCGTTGATTCACCTGATCAGATCTCTATGCGATTATCCATACTCCCAGACCTCAGTTTACGCAAGAAATTCATCTTGCTCATAGGTGTGCCTACGATTGCGTTGCTTGCACTAACGAGCTATGAGTCGATTTCTCTGAAGGCTGACGCTAGTGAGGCATCACGCTTTAGTGCGTTGGCCTATCTCAGTGAGCACACTAGCCACACGTTACATGAGCTTCAGAAGGAGCGTGGGGCCTCAGCGGGCTACATAGGCAGCCGTGGAAGTAAGTTCGGATCCATTCTCGCCGAGCAGCGCAAAGTGGTTGATAGCAGAATTAACCTGCTTGGTGATCAACTCTCAGCATTAGATAAAACACCGTATCATGCGAATTTTAAGCAATTACTGAATTCTCTCGAAACGGGCTTGAGTCAGTTGAATTCAATGCGTCGTTCCGTAGATCAGTTGAGCGTTGAGGCATCCGAGCAAGTGGCATTCTATACTGAAATTAATAGCCTGTTGTTAGGTGTAACTGACGTTCTGGGACGATACAGCCCCACTGGTATTATCGCTAACACAGGCACCGCATTCGCTACGTTTCTTCAAAGTAAAGAGCGCGCTGGGCTTGAAAGAGCAGTTTTAAGTACTGCATTTTCGAAAAAGAGCTTCTCAGATGATGGATATCGCTATTTTACCGATCTTGTCAATACGCAGGCTGTGTATATGGAGGTGTTTGCAGCGAGCGCCACTCCTAATATGCAAGAGGCGCTCAATGATGCCAAACGTGATCAAGCCTTTAGCAGTGTCGACCGGATGCGCGCGCAGGCTTTGGAGGCATCTATCTCTGGCGACTTCGAGGTTGATCCTGAACAGTGGTTTAACACGATAACTCAGAAAATAGGGCGTCTTAAAGAGGTGGAAGACTTACTGCTATCAGTGGTTCTGCAAGCTGCAGACGATCGGTCTTTATATGTTGAGACCAAGGCACGTGGTTTTCTTGTGATAGCCACTGTTGCATTGTTTGTATCGATGTTTCTTGGCTGGCTAATCTCACGCCAAGTGTTGGCCTCTATTTCGCAGGCGAGAACCATCGCGTTGGCTATAAAAGATGGGCATCTGGATACACCTGTCGGCAATGTGCCTCATGACGAAGTGGGGGAGCTTGTGGCAGCATTGGGCCATATGCAAGGCCATCTACACAGCATTGTTACCAACACGCAGTCTGTTTCTGCGCATATCAGTTCTAGTGCTCGGAGTATCCATTCTTCGGCTAGTAGCCTGGCATCCAGAACGAATGAGCAGTCATCCTCATTGGAGGATACTGCGAGTAGTGCCGAAGAAATTTCCTCTACCGTCCGGCACAATGCGGAACGTGCGAGTGAAGCGCAGTCATTGGCACATACGGCCCATGGACACGCTGAAACGGGTGGAAGCGTGGTGGGTAGTGCAGTTGCCGCCATGAACGAAATTACTGAATCGAGCCGCGAAATTGCTGAAATCATCTCGGTAATTGATGACATCGCCTTTCAGACCAATCTACTGGCGTTGAATGCTGCTGTCGAGGCTGCTCGAGCGGGTGAGCAAGGCCGCGGGTTTGCCGTTGTTGCCACCGAGGTAAGAACCTTAGCTGGACGAAGTGCTGAGGCTGCCCGAGAAATCAAACAACTCATCACACGTAGTGTGGAGAAAGTGGAGTCAGGTAGCGAGATGGTGGGCCGATCTGGTGAGACACTTCAGAAGATTGTTGCCTCGGTGTCTGAGGTGCGCACGTTAGTGGATGCAATGGCTACTGCCGGACAAGAGCAGGCAATTGGGGTTGAGGGAATTAACAGATCCATGGCGGATATGGATGGTATAACGCAAAAAAATAATGTGATGGTTAAGGAGGTCTCTATGGCAAGTGAAGAGATGAAACAGCAATCCGAACTGCTGGCTGAGCAGCTTTCCTTCTTCAAGAGTCGGTGAAGCCATTAAACGGTGTGTTTGCACTGGTACCGCGTGACAGATCTGCAGCGTGCGGCTCTAGTGATACTTCTGATTTTTACAACAGCTCAGTTCGGACTGTTGTCAGTCAAATTGGGCAACACTAACGCTACTGTGTTGCCCAAAAATCGTAAATCATAATCTACTTATTACTTAGAAACTTAACGACAAATCTCGATGGTGCGAGCTACATTCCGCTACTGACAACGCTTGCTCACGAGATAGTCTGTCTTGTTGTCGAATACCGATAGTATCTTTCATGACGTTTTCATAGTCACTCAGATCATCAAACAATGCTATCCGAGCATCAGTACGCCAAGTCATCTGGCTCTCGTATTTCTGGGCAGCGTCATCCATCGCCTCTAGCGCATCATCCAGTTTAGGGGTCTTTTTGCGCATGGCTGATCGTGCTTTACGAATGGCAGATCGTATCTCATCAGCACCTTCAATATCGCTGAATTGATCAGCCAAAGCTTCTAGAGCATCAACCATCTCGACAGGGTCTGCTGTTTCGAGTTGCCCGCGTAAATCAACGATGGTACCCGCTAATTCTTGCAGTGCTGTGGTTCCAGCTAGTGTAGCGACTGCTACTCTGGAGGCCTCATATCCGGTGTCTGCAGCACGACGGTATTCGTTGCGTGTAGTCTGTTCGGTAGCGAGCAGTTCAACATGCCGTTTATTTTCAGCTTCCCACTCCTGAGGAATAGTGTCTTCTAGTGCACTGATTTCAAGATTTAAGGCATCTTTTCTTTCATTGAGTGCTGCGCGGCGCTCTTCAGCGTCCTCGCCTCGGTTGCGATCCAACAGCGTGTCCACATCATCTACCCGTACGGCTATCTTGCGGATTTCTCTTTGGATTCGTCGCACTTCGGTATGAACAGGACGATACCGTTCTTGATTCTCTATCACCGCTTTTTCGGCCTCTTTCACAGCCGTCAGCTTTTCGATTGCTTCTTCAGCTGATGCAAAGCTATCAGAAAGATCGTCTGCTAGATCTTCAGGTAACAGAGACAGGTCAAGACCTTGAGCATTGCCTAGGGCTGAATCAAAAAAGTCGCGGTTGTCGTTAAACTTTGCATAGGTATATTCTTCAATACAATACTGCAAGCGTGGGTTGCGTGGCGGTGGTGCGGTTTCAGACAGTAACGACATTCTGTTAGGCAGATAGTTAACCAGCGGTGGAAAGTAGCCAACAATTCCCAAGGCGATAAGTTGCAGAGCGATAAAGGCAATAACGCCTTTGTACATGTTGACGGTTTTGACAATTGCCGGTGCAACTCCGCGTAAATAAAACAACGCAAAACCAAATGGTGGTGTCAGGAAGGAGGTCTGGATATTTAGACCAATCATAACTCCCAGCCAAACAGCCGTGATGTTGGCACCAGGGTCAGCCAGTAGGATGGGCGCGACAATGGGTACAACCACTACGGCAATCTCGATGAAGTCGAGGAAGAAGCCAAGCAAGAAGATGACGCCCATGACAATGACAAACTTGAGCCAGAAGCCGCCAGGCAAACTATTCAGGAAATCGCGTACCAGCTCTTCGCCACCGAAGGCGCGAAACGCAGCTGTAAGCATGGCAGCACCAAGAAGGATGACAAAAACCAACGTAGTGGCTTTAGCGGTTTCGATCATGACTTCGTGTAGCGTGTTGTTGATGCGATTGACTCGATAACCGCTGTACAAGAGTGATACGACCAACAAGGCAACAACACCAAGCGCAAAGTAGATGGCCTTGAGATCTTCAGCGCTTTCGATTCTCTGAATGTTGGTGTCGTTGAATGATAACGACACTGTGATTCCGATCAGGGCCAAAATGGCGAGAATAGCCGGCCAGTACTTTCGGGGTCCTTCTTTGAGTCGGTAGCTGCCCATGATCAGAGCACCCGCGGCACCGATAGCACCTGCTTGGTTAACCGTGGCTATTCCACCAATGATAGAACCCAGAACCAGAAAGATGAGTCCTAAAGGTGGAATCAGCGTACCGGCAACTTTGAGTAAAAATTTACCATCGTATGCGCCTTCAAAACGCACTGGAGGGGCCTTCTTTGGTCGCAGCATGGCGTAGACCAGTATGTAGGTCATGTACAAACCAACGAGCACAAGACCCGGCACCAAGGCGCCGAGAAACATCTCACCAGCACTGGTTGATGTCACAGCAAACTCTGAGGGCATTGAGATCTCGCCGGTGGCCGCCTTGTGAAGCGCCTTACGAGCCGTTGCTGCTTGATCGGTTGCACTAGCTAACTGATCGGCCAAAATGATCAAAACAATCGATGGCGGAATAATCTGGCCGAGTGTTCCTGACGCGGCGATGGTGCCGGTGGCTAATGACTGAGAGTAGCCGTTTCGTAGCATGACTGGCAGAGATATCAAGCCCATGGCAACAACCGTTGCGCCGACGATACCGGTAGTTGCGGCCAGTAATGCGCCTACGAATACAACAGATATACCCAGGCCACCCGGCACAGGTCCGAACAGTTGAGACATCGTGACGAGTAAATCTTCAGCGATTTTTGAGCGTTGCAGCATGATGCCCATGAAGATGAACAGTGGGATGGCAATGAGCGTGTCGCGTTCTACTTCCCAATAGATTCCGCGCAAATTGGTAATACCGGCGCTAAGCCATTGGCTGGGGCCACCGGAGTGGAAATAGGCATCAGGGCTGCCACCAAAGAAGTATCCACTAACAGCTGCTAGTGAGATGGTGAAGATAGCGGCGCCAGGCAGAGCAAACGCTACGGGGTATCCCGAGCCGAGAGCTACGGCTAAAGTGATCAGCAATATGGCAAGAAAGAGAAGTTCCATGAGTTAATTATTGTCCGGTTGTCAACTGATCAGGAAGTGGCGAAATCGTCAGGTGCGAGCTCTCGCGCTCCTAGATCTTCGCGTGTATCTGCACGAGATTCAAACATCTGGCTGACAAACTGAATAAGCATCGTTATGGCAAACACACCAAGATAGGCCGCCATGAGGTACTTGGTGTACATACCAAAACCGGACTGCGACACTTCGAAGCTGGCCAGTGGGCCATAGATGATAGATGCCTTTCCTTTGAAGCCAATAATAAGGATGGTCCAGCACAAGGCCATACCAAACACCACGGCCCCTATGGTGTTGACACGCCCTTTGGTGCGTCGCGCAAGGCCTGCGTAAAAGACATCGACGCGCACATGACCTTCATGCAGCAGCGTGTAAGCGCTGGCGAACAGAAACAGAGCGGCGTACCAGAAACGTACCAAATCGCCCATGAATGCTTGTTCATAAGAGAAGATAAAACGTGTGATCACTATGGCCAGTTCTGCCACGACGATAAGCAGGGCCAGCCAGTGAAAGCCTAAAGTACGAGTAACCAAGGCCAGCAGAAAACCTGCTGCGATAAGAGGGTAGTGAACATACAGCCCTCGAAAATTTGAGCGCCCCAACGCTTTCACCATATCTTCTGAAACAAAATTGATTAATAAATCCTGAACACGCAGAAATGAGATGGTCATATCGGCTAGACCGACAAACAGCACAGCCCAGAAAAAAGCACGAATCAAGTAAGCATTAAAACGGTTAATGGCTTCTGCATCAGCGCGAAGCGTGCGCTCTTGGTGGCTGTATACCAGCCAGACTGCAAATGCGATTCCACCGAGGTAGATGCCTAGTTGAAGCAGAGCACCCAGAGAAAATTCACCGCTGAGGATGCTGCCCGCACTAGGTAATTCTAGTCCGACAGTGAGATAGGTGTTTAGCAGGAAAGTGAACAAAGTGGCCAGCATTGCCCAGCCAAAGAGGCGGGTTTTCAGGGCAGGCGGCAGGGACTGCTGATCCGGTTGCATAAGCGGTGATCTTGGTCTGGAGCAATAAGTACCACACGCAAAGAAAAGGCGACATCAGCGGGTCAAGTAAGACCGATCTAAAAACGGTATGCAAAGTCATACGCGTGAGAGGAAGTCGTCACTGTCGAAATTGCGCGTGTGGGGCGATTAAACATGCAAGAAGCAGTAGAGCTGTTATAAACAGACCGTTCTTCAAGATAACAATTCGGTATAAGAGGAGCTGCAACGAGTCGTTGCAGCCCCTCAGGGCACAAAACGATCAGTAACTACAGATCGAGTACGCGATTACGCTGATTGGTATATCCAACACCAGCACTCATCATCCACTGGCCAAGATCGTTACGCGCTTTGGCAAAGCTGTCATGCACTTTGGCAGCAAGTGGGCTGTGGTCACGAGTCTCTTCAAATACTTCTTCTGAGGCTTCGTAGAAGCTGTCGTATGTCTCATCATTGAAACTACGTAGCTCAACGCCGTTCTCGTTGATCATGCGTTGTAGGTATTCACCGTTACGAGCCGTTGCCTCGTCGTACTGGTTGGCATGTTCTTCGTAGCAGCAAGCGGTGATCACAGCTTGATCAGCCTTTGACAGACCTTCCCAGAACTCTTTGTTCATACCAAAAGCTAGAGCACTGCCTGGCTCGTGCATGCCAGCCGTATAGTAGTACTTGGCTGCTTCATAAAACTTCATGAAGTAGTCATTGTATGGACCTACCCACTCTGTAGCGTCAATAGCACCAGAAACCAAGTTTTCGTAGATTTGACCGCCTGGTAGGGATACTGGAGATGCGCCCAACTTGGCCATTACATCGCCACCAAGTCCTGG
>JALZWO010000153.1 GCA_023300375.1 Granulosicoccus sp.
CTATACCGCTATAGACACCGACGGGGCGACTGATACAGCGAGTATCATCATAACGGTAAACGGTGTGGTGGAACCTGAAACACTTACAGACTTCAGTGTTCGAGTCACTCAAGCTGATGGCAGCCCGATCCCTAACGTCAATGTAAGCGATGCGCTTACTGGTGTTCCATTAGGTAGTACAGGTAACAATGGGAACGCGTCATTCGATGTTGCCATTATTTCTGAACAAATGGTTTTGCGGCTAACAGCCGATGGATTCGGAGATCAAATAACGCCGTTATTGATCGTTGACGGGGCTGTATCTGCGGCTTTAGAAATCACCATGATAGAGCAAGTTAACGCCAACGCTGTATTGACTGGCGATGGTGCGCAAGTCAATATTGGTGACTCGCTCGAACCTGTTGTGAGCTGGTCTGATAATAGCTTTGTTACGTTGAGTGGTGAGATTATGCGCGACGATCAAATTACATTGTCGTACACCACCGTTGATGTGTCTAATCCGGCTGAACTCGAAGCCTTCCCGGGCAGTTTTACTGGTACGCAGCTAAGTGATCAAAGCACAACAAGTATCGCATCGCTGGGTACTTCGGAATACGTGTTTACAGATAGCCGTACAGGCGCCGAGCTGCAACTGGCAGGCGGCGCATCAGCAGAAATCACCTTGCCCTTGTACACCGATACGAATCCAGCCAATAATGAAATCATCAATATAAACGATAGTCTACCAATCTGGTCGTTAGACGAATCAACAGGTGTGTGGAATGAAGAAACACAGGGCACAGTTGTAGACTCAAATAGCTCCCCAACCGGTATGGCTGTTGTAGCTACAGTGAGCCACTTTAGTTGGTGGAATATTGATGTTCCAATCGATACGGGTGTTGTCACTGTAAATATTGAGGACAATGGAATGGACGGTACTGTTAGCGTTACCGGCACCGCCACCTCTTCGGATGTGGCATTTCGAACTGGTTCTGGCAGTGTGCCAATAGGTGGGTCTTTTTCCACCGTAATTCCTGCAGGTTCTGAGTACTGTTTTTCGGGTATAGCGCAGCTTTCGAGTGGGATGATTGGATCCACCAGTAACGTGTGTGTGAACATTTCAGATGAAGAGAATGTTGATATAACATTGGTTCTTGATGAAGTGGATGCGCCATTGGCTATCGCTGCTGATTCGCCAGTTGGTAATACTGGCGGTGTTCTCGTCAATGGTTTTGCTGGAGTGCCTACGCGACGTGTTCGAATTAATCCAACAAGCTTTGAATCAGACGTTACTTACACAGCAACGAACTTACCAGCGGGTATTAGCTTGATGAGAATCTCTGATATTGCTGTAGAGCTTGTTGGCACTCCAGAAAGCGGCGGTGAATCCGATGTTGTAGTAACTGGTACTAATACAGATGGAGAGACTGCCGAAGTTTCCGTGCGATATGAAATAGAAGCACTGGGATCAGTGGAAGAGTTAACCGTACTTTTGTTCGGAACTTTTGAAGAAAACATGATCCGTCTTAATGAAAATAATCCAGACGGTACAGACTTTTCAAGACCACGCCCTGAATTCCCTCCAGCACCTTCAGAGGTTGTTAGTTGGGAATTGGTTGGCCCTGACCCTTTTCCTGTTGGTTTGTTTTTCGACGAAAGCAATGGAGAATTCTTTATTCCATTTAGCTTCCTGTTTGAGTTCGAGCCCGATTATTGGGATTGGGCTGGTTTGATTCGCGGCACATTTCCAAACGGTAGTGTTGTGGACTACAGCGTGACGTTTATTTTTCGGTAGCCTGGATTAACGTTCTAGCAAGTTAGACAAGAAAAAGCCTGCATTGCGGGCTTTTTTTTGTCTATTGGTTTAGTTCTGCAGTTGTTGAACTCAATCGTTTCACTAACCGTCATTTCTGTGAAAGCGGGAATCTAGAATGCTGGTATTGACTTCGGTCTACATGGATCCCCGCCTTCGCGGAGATGGCGAGTCCCGGAGATGACGAGTCTCTGAGATGGCGAGTCCCGGTTTGACCTAGTCTATTTAGAGCAGTGCGAAGATTGCACCAACCAAAGCCCAACAAATGTGTTCTCATCTGTAGCCAAGCTTTAAGAAAAAGGCCACTGATGAGTGCCGAAGTCCTACTAATATTGTTGTCAGCTTTTGTTGTGTATTCCTTACTCAGCAAATGGGTGGACAGAACCGTGCTCACCTTGCCCATTATATTTATGGTGCTGGGCTATTTTCTGACTGGTCCTTTGCATGCGAGCTCAGATCCTGCAGTCATTCACGAAGGTAAACGGCTGCTTGCTGAGATCACTTTGGTACTCATTTTGTTTACCGATGCCAGCCATGTGCGTTTTCAACAACTGCGCAAGAGTTGGCAAATTCCCACCCGCATGCTCGTTATCGGTATGCCATTGAGTATTGCCTTGGGAACTGTAGCGGCCTATATGGTGAGCCCAGCATCGGGATTTGCGCTGGCATTACTCACGGCCGCCGTGCTAACTCCCACCGATGCCGCGCTGGGGCAAGCAGTTGTATCCAGCCCTGACGTGCCAAAGCATTTGAGCCAAACGATCAATGTGGAGAGTGGTCTCAACGATGGGCTAGCACTGCCATTTGTGCTGCTGGGGGCAATTCTGGCATCAACGGGGGCGGTAGGCGATCACGGTACCGAGGGTCTGGCAATTAGCGTTTTTTTGCAACTTACACTGGGCCCACTAGCGGGTATTGGCGTTGGTTGGTTTTTAGCTAAAGCGATGGACTGGTCAGAGGATCGCCATGCCATGGCAGAACCTGCAGCAGGTGTCGTGTTTATCTCTTCTGCGTTCATAGCCTTTGTGTTGGCTGAGCATATTGGCGGTAATGGGTTTATCGCCGCCTTTGTAGCCGGTATGGTATTTGGCAATACCTTTCGACACGACATCCATTTTATTAGCGAATTTATGGAGGGCGCTGGTCAGCTGCTTACCATGAGTTCGTTCTTTATTTTTGGTGCGTTTTTGTTGCCTGAGGGTATACAGCACATGTCATGGCAGCTTGTACTCCTAGGGCTTGCGTTTCTCACTATCATACGCATGTCGGCGATTTATTTATCGCTGTGGGGCACGGGGTTGCCAGTGCGAGAAAAGCTGTTTTTAGGCTGGTTTGGCCCTCGTGGGCTTGCCTCTATTTTGTTTACCTTAATCATCATGGACGAGTTCGACATTCCCAATGAGGACGAGTTGTTGGCTTGCGTGTCAATGACGGTGATGTTTTCAATCATCTTGCATGGGTTTAGCTCAATGCCATTAACAAAGCTTATCGGTAGGAAAGCGAAGCCGTCAGTGGATTAGTGCATTGCCGTGCAGGCTCGCTCAGCGCTGCCCTGAAAACACTAGGGCTCAGGCCACTCGCTTGACAGCATCTGCGCTGTCTACCCTAAAGCGTGCGACCAAGCCTTCCAGATCAACTGCCATAGTGGAAAGCTCAGCAGATGCTCGATTCACTTTCTCTACGGCTTCTTGATTGCTCTTTGCCTTGTTAGCCACGTTGTCGATGATTCCAGATATTTCATTTGTGTTTGACGAGGTCTTTGCGATGCTTTGGGTGATTTCCTGTGTGGAGAGCGACTGCTCCTGCACAGCGATGGTGATCGATCCCTGAATCTCACTGATCGAATTGATGATCTGACTGATCGACTCGATGGCATCAACAGCTGTTTCGGTATTCGCTTGTATTTCATCGATTCTTGATTCGATCTGTTGGGTAGCCTCTGCAGTTCCCTTGGCAAGCTCTTTTACTTCATTGGCTACAACGGCAAAACCTTTGCCCGCGTCCCCCGCACGCGCAGCCTCAATAGTGGCATTCAATGCCAACAGATTGGTCTGCTCTGCAATCGATGTAATGACCTTGACTACAGAGCCTATGCTACTGCTACTTTCGGCCAGTTTTTTCATAGTGGAATCTGTAGTTTTTGACAATACAACAGCTTCAGAGGCCACTTTTTCAGCTTCTACAGTGCTGCGTGAAATCGCTTTTATTGATTGGCTCATTTGTGCAGTGGCATCGGCCACTTTAGAGACTCCTGCATCAACCTCATTGGTCAGTTGAGCCGCACGTGAGGTATTCGCCACGGCACCCTTCACCACGGTACGCATGGTCTCTGACAGTGAGGATAATCCGTCAGCCGCATTCGTCAAACTATTTGCATTCGAGGACATCTCGAGCATGGTATCGCGTAGCGCACTAATCAAACGCTCAAGTGCATGGCCCATCTGACCGGCCACATCGTCGCCCCTAATGTCTATTGAACTTTCCAGGTCGCCGTTTGCAATAGCGTTGATAGTGTCGAGCAGTCGATCCACTCGTGCTTGCAAGTGTTTGGCATGACGTTCTCGTTCATCGGCGGCGTTCTGTTGTCGTACATGCTCCTGCGCACGCTTTTCCAGCGCCTCACGCTCTTTAAACATGTGCTCTCGTTCGTCGCTTTCACGCAGTTTTTGTGCAGCCACTTCAAGTTGCTCAGCATGCAGTTGTTTTGCCTCTTGAGCGTTCTTGCGGAACACCTCTACTGTGCGTGCCAGCTCGCCCAGTTCGTCTGTACCAGAAACCTCGGTACTTGCCTCAAGGTTGCCGTTGGCAATGGCATGTAATGCCTTTATGGTACTTAGCAGACGTCTAAGCAAGCTACGATGTACCACTAGCCAGTAGACAATGATGGTGAGTACGATACTCGCTACAGAAAGCAGAACGAGCAGCAATCGTTTTTCTTCAATGAGTTGTAGTAATTGGCTGCCCGAATTGTCTACAGCCTCACGACTTAGTTGTACCTGATCTGCCAGCTGTTTAACAAATTTGGATTGATCTCTAAATAATTTATCTTGCAGATCAACTATCGATGCCTCCACCTCTAGCACGATTGCACGCTGATCAAATACTCCGTCAGCCTGCGTAGCTAATAGCAGTAGATCGTAGGCGCGTTCATTTACATCGATAAGGCCTTGAACAGTTTGCAGGTTGTTCAATAGCTCCACCACCGACTTGCGACCACTCTCAAAGCGTGTACGCAGTGTATTAAGAGAGTCAAGTGTACTGACATAAGTCACCTGACCAATAATGCCAGCCAAGGTATTCATCTCTGCTCTTAGTTCAAGTAAGTCAGACTGAATCGTTATGCGTTCTTTCAACAGATCAGGCAGGATGTTGGCGGTGCTATTGCGCAACTCATCTCCGTTCAGCGTCAACAAAAACTGTTGCGTCTGGGAAAATTCTGTTAACGCATCAATCATGCTTGCCTGCACTGAAAATACGACTCTTTCAGTATCTTTGGAACGTGAACGTAATTCAGTCAACTCTACATCTGATTGCTCGAGCAGGGCACGCAGATTCTGATATTCAATTGTTAACTGCGTGATTGCATCGGTAAACATGAGTGGTTTGTTTAAGTCCTCAAACGGAATCAACTCGCTACCTGACAGAAATGCAGTCATGGCATCTACGCTGGCTTGAATAGATTGCAGTGACTCATTGAGATTGGTTGCGCGTTCGGCGCGCGCTAACCAATGTTCTAAACTCGCTAGATCGCTTTGCATCCTGACTGCTGCTATCAAGGATTCAAACTGTACACCAAGATAAGAATCGATTATCTCCAGATTTTCACCGAGCAGGTTTTCGGTAGTGTTGAAGAAAAATGACGACTCACGCTCAATGATTGACACGAGATCGTTGTTGATACTAGCGTGACTCAAATCAGCTTGCAGTACGAGTTGATACACACTCATTAAAGCGTTCAATCGCTTCTCTACCGCATTATCAAGATCACGTGTGTCACCTGACAGTTTGTTGATTTGAAAAAGATTGAGCTTTTGCGTGTTTTGTTGATCTTCAACGACACTGGCGAAAATATTTGCCTCTATCTGGCTGATCATGCTTTGTGCTTTGTCAGATTGTAACTGTCGTTGTTCTTGCGAGGTTGCATTGGCTAGCATGGGCAATACCGTACTGAGTGTCATACCCAATTGACTGAGCTGCATGGATTCGGACATTAGTGGCACACTCTTACCAGAGATTTCACTCAAGGCCGTTGCCACATGGCCGAATGCCAGTGCACCGATCATGCTCGCCAATAGTGTGCCGGACACAACAGATCCGAACGCCACCATCAGCTTGTATCGAATTCCAAATGTGAGCTCTGCCATTGGTGTTTCAGTTCGATCCGTCGGTAGGGAAGTTTGTCTTTTTCGTGGATGTAACATCTTCTGTCAGAAAAAATACATAGCCGTAAGTACGGTACGATTGGCTCTTTCTGAGAGGCATTAGCATGCTACTGGTCAAGTTCTGCAATACGATCGCCATTAGCTACGCTGATTCGTTGTAACTGATTATTAGACCAACTGAATATACCGAAAAGGCCGGAAACCACGCCCGTTTTAGAGTATTCCATACTGCCAGTAACACCGTCGTAGTTGATGTCCTTGCCTGCACGCAATTCAGTAATACCCTCAGCATAGGTGTGTACTATTTTCCCTTTACCACCTGATACTGCATGCATGGCTTTAGCCCATTTGTCCGAGTCTACAGAGCCAGACTTTTCTATCGCTAACGCAGTTAATACTAATAGGTCGTAGTACTGCATTGCGTATGAGTTAGCGGCATCACCTATGGCGTTGGCCTGTGGCGATAGGCTAACAGCCTCTTGGTAGAATTCCCAGGCTGGTGAGTCGGTGTGTGCGTATGCGCTCAAAACAACACTTTCATGGAACGCCAGCGCTTTTTCCCCTGCGCTTTTTACGAAATCAAGTTCCTGCCACTCAGTGGTTCCCACAATAGTCCATGAAAAGCCTGCATCGGCTGCATTACGAACAAACAAACCACCATTGTTAGGTGCTGAAAGCACCACTACAGCGTCAGGTTTCATACGAGCAACTTGCTTGACCACACTCGTGTAGTCCGTCCATGTTGGTTGAATATCTACCGATCCAACAACTGACAGGCCAAGCCTTTCAGCAGCCTGTATCCCAGCATCACGTTGTTGTTGATGTCCTTTGAGTGTGGTTGAAACCAGGACAATTCGCTGCTTCCCAATTTCGCTCAGATGCAGCAATGCCGCAATACTCTGTGCGGTATCCATAGGGCTTCCACGAAACAACGGTTCTGCTCCAACCCCACCTAGCTTTGGATCAATAGAGCCTCCGTGTACAGAGGGTAGCAATGGTTTTTTCAGGTATTGGATACGTTTAAGGAGTGACTGGCGATACTGATCGTACTGGTGAGATGAGTTAAGAAGGATATCCACTTTTTCTACATTTAGCAGACGGCGAACACCACGCCTTTCTCCAATGGTGCCGATATCCTCATGAACAGCGGTTAAGGGACGATCAATCGGTGGAGATTCATTAATGATATCCAATGTGAAGTCGGTTATGCCATCGAAAAAATCACCGAATCCACCGTATTGACCTGTGTGATGAGTCAAGTGACCTATCTTAATGGGACGTTCAGCTAGCGCGGGTCCGGCTAGCGTAATGACAATAGCAGCCACGCAAACCAACACAGGCTTTACAACAGTTTTAAATATCATTTGCTTATCCATTGCGGTGTAGCAGCACGTTGTGACATTGACGCGGCGGCAAAAAGCTGTACCAAAGGCAAAACTGCGTCTCAGTGGCAACATTACTGGCTGATACTGCACTGACTAACGGCTCTGAAATTGAAAACTGAGGTTGCTGGAAACCTAATAATACGTGTTGAATTTG
>JALZWO010000154.1 GCA_023300375.1 Granulosicoccus sp.
TGTTGTGTTGGATTCGACGATTCTAACCCAATTCTATCAAGTTCCTTGCCACCACATACACCTCGCGGCTGCGTGCTCTGCTGGCAGAGGGTTTACGTATCTTTACGCTTTTGAAACAATTTCGTACCTGTCGGATGTATTCGTCGAATCCTTCACCCTGAAAAATTTTGGCAACGAAAACGCCATCGCTCTGAAGAAATTGCTGTGCTGCTTCCAACGCCAGCTCAACAAGCGCCATGGCGCGAGCTTGATCCGACACCCCCACCCCGCTTAAGTTAGGCGCCATGTCGGACAATACAAGATCCGCGCGGCAATTATTCAACGCATTAGCAATATTGTCTGCGGTGCTCTGTTCCGTAAAATCACCCAAAATGAACTCAACTCCGGGTAACCCATCCATTGGCAGGATATCTGATGCGACAATAGTGGCTCCTTCTCCCGCCCGCCTGGATAGGTACTGAGTCCAGCCACCTGGGGCTGCGCCAAGCTCAAGAATCACAGGATTAGGCTTGATGAGACGATCTTTTTCATCGAGCTCAATCAGCTTGTATACAGCACGCGAACGGTAGCCGTCAGCTGCTGCGCGCTTCACATATTCATCTGAAGCATGCTCATCTAGCCACCGTTGACTGCTTTTACTGCCTGCTTTACCGCCCGAACGCGCCACAATCCCTCATACTTAGCTAGTTGGTTGGAAGCGCCTCTTACTGGCACTCCTCGAAACGCACCTTATTGTAGAGTGTTTGCGCAGATCCGCCAGCACGCAAACACCACTAAATAGATATTTGACATGAAACAGCCCAATCGTGTTCGCAGTAAGCAAACACCTAGCAAAACACCCAGACAGGCGACTGCACAAAAATCGAGACAAACACAACCCAAACGCGTGAAGCCTTTGGACAAATCAGGCATTCGCCACCTTCGCTCTTTGGCGCATGCGCTAAAGCCTGTTGTCAGATTGGGCAATAATGGATTCACAGAAGCAGTGAGCAAAGAGCTTGACGGCGCCTTGGAACACCACGAACTGGTCAAAGTCAAACTCAGTGTGAGTGAAAAAGAAGAAAGGCTGGTTCAGCTCGACGCACTCTGCAAGGCCACGCGTTCCAAATGTGTTCAGCAAATCGGTCACACCGCAACGTTATACCGGCGCAATGACAAAAAACCGGTCATCGAGCTGCCCTGAGCGTTAGAAAGTTAGCACAACACCCGCACGGTGCTCTCATGGCATGCGGGCGTCACGATGCGAAAAATTCATCATTCGTGCTGTTGGGTTTCTCGCGAAGGAAGATACACAGTGGCCTTCAGGCCGCCGAGATCCTCGGAGGGCGACAAACTAATACGCCCTTCGTAAGTATCGACGATGTCGTTGACGATAGACAAGCCCAATCCATGACCTGCAACGGATTCATCAAGCCGCACTCCCCTGTCTGTTAATCGGCCCAATTCCTCGGGTGAACAGCCGGGACCATCATCTTGCACGACGATAGTGACGCTATCTGAGCCTTGCATGGTCAACTGCACTCTCGACGTGCACCATTTGGCAGCATTGTCTAGCAGATTGCCAATTAGCTCGAGCATGTCCTGCCGATCGTGCAATAGGTCTACATTGCGATCAACACTAAACTGAATTTGAACCTCTTTATCGGCATAGACCTGCTCTAGCAAGCCAATCATCGAAGGCAGCTCTGCTTCTGCATCGAAGCGCACGCCAACAGCACTCCGACCCGCAACACGAGCTCGTTTTAACTCACTCTCAATCAGCCGCCGTATCACCTCGGTATTACTTTTCACCAGATCTCGCTCAGCTTGACCCATGGGTTCAGCCTCACCCGATCGGATTAGCAAATTGAGTGGCCCCTTAAGCGAATGCGCTAAATTACCCACAGCGTTGCGAGACTGACGTAATCGTTGCTCAAATCGACGCAACAATCGGTTGAACTCAATGACCAGCGGCAACACTTCCGATGGCACCTCTTGTGATAACGCCACTGCATGGCCACGCTCCAGCCTGAGCATATCTCGTCGAATGTCGTCAAATTTGATCACTGCACGACGGACGATAAATCTCTGCACCAATATCGCAGCCGCTATTAGTACAGTGATTGCAATAGCCATAAAAATCTGCAGCACCCGAAGCCTTGCATGTAGTTCGGTGGTGTCGCGTATAGCCCCAAGCACATAGGCTTCTCCCTTTATGCTGAAGCCTGCAAACCATCCATGAACAACTTGCTGTACGTCTGGTTGATCAGAGTTACTTACTCTGCGAACAGCACCAGGGACAAGCTCGGGTAAGCTTAGGGGAAGTCTGCTTTGTTCAGGTGGCCATAAAGAAGATGCGCCATTGCTGCGTAACACAAGCTGTGTGCGTGAAGGCAGCCTACCCAGCATTGCCCCTAATTGCAGGTTATCAGCATCGGCCTCAATCAGGCTATTGGCATCGATTACTGTGCGCGCAAGCTCATTGAACACATAACTTTCAGCCAGCGTGCGGCTTGTCAGGGTAACGGCCCACCAAAAAACAAACAGCAAGATAACCAGCGTACCAAGCAACCCCGCCTGCAAGCTTCGCTCTAGAGAGTTCAATCTGCTGCGTCGTTGAAAATGTACCCCTGACCCCGCTTGGTCAGTATCATCTGGGTACCGATTTTCTCACGCAGGCGTCTGATGTAGACCTCGATCAGATTGCTATCGCGTTCTGAATCCTGATCATAAACGTGCTCCGACAAGTGAGATTTGGATAAAATGCGCCCGCTATTGAGCATCATGTAGCGAAGCAATCTGAATTCTGTGCCCGTCAGCTGATGCGAAATTTCACCCACGATAACTTGCTGCGTATCTTCATCTAACGCCAAGTTCTTGGTTTCGATCTGGCTTGAAGTTCGACCATGACGCCGGTAGATCAAGGCTCGAATTCGGGCAATAAGCTCTTCAATATGAAATGGCTTGCCCAAGTAGTCATCAGCCCCTGTTTTGAAGCCATCAACGCGCTCATACCAAGCGTCTCGGGCAGTTAGCACAATGACGGGAACTCGATTGCCACGGCCGCGCCAGGCTTGGAGTACTTCTAAACCAGATTTCTGTGGTAGGCCCAAGTCAAGCACCACGGCGTCGTAGGGCTCAGTATCCCCAAGATGTTCCGCATCTATACCGTCGGTGGCAACGTCGACGGCGAAACCAGCTTTTTCCAAATCGGCTAGCACCGTAGCTACCAGTGCAGGATCGTCTTCAACAAGCAGTAATCGCACAGTATGTAGGCTGTCTGTTCATATTTATAAGGATATATCCCCGATTATCCCCCAGCTAAGCACAGATCGCACAAATTAAGGCGAATAAACAGGTGGCATTTAGTGAAATATTGGGTACGATGCTATCAGTTCAGAGCGAAACGTTATCGACTCCACACACCATGGCACGAAATCACAAATTCTACTTCGACAGTAACGGCAGTCCCAAAGCACGGGGCCCTGCTTCTGAAAAGGTCTTCATGACGTTCCTTGAAGTGGACGTTCAAGGCAGTGATCACATTTGTCGAGATCTCATGGACGATCTAACGGCAATCGAAGATGAGTCGGACGATACCCGTGAGTTCGTAGGCAATGCACACTCAGTAACGATCACTCGTGATGGCGTCAGTATTATCAATAACTTAGCTGATAACTCAACTGATGCGCCCGCCCCCAACACCGATCATTCTGTAGTCGATGCCCCAAAACCCTATCAAGTTGCGCTAAAACATTTTCGTGAAATTCTGGAGGACTGGGAAGCTTTTATCCTCGATGACCAACTAGACGACCCGCTATCTGACGAAGAGTATTCCTAGCGCTCTGGGTAACGGCTAGCAGCGCTCTGCTGAGTAAAAAGCAAGCAGCGTTCTGGATAAGAAGCAAGCAGCGCTCTTCTGGGTAAGAAGCAAGCAGCGCTCTGGGTAATGCCCCGAGCAATACGCTGGTGTAAATGCCAGGGTTAAGTGCTAACGTTGGTTGCTAAGCATTCAGGCCAACAACAATGAGCAATATCCTAGATCTCATTTTCGCTGATGAAAACAAGTCGATTCTCAACGAACTGCAAAACACCACCCTATGCTGAAACAATTAATTCTTGATGCCGAAAAGTGCACTAGCTGCTTACAGTGCGAAATGGCGTGTTCGCTGGAACATGAAGGGTTATTTTCACCGGCCTTCTCGCGCATCAAAGTGTTTGAATTTGAACACGGCAAGCGCAATGTCCCTTACACCTGCACGCAATGCGACGAAGCATGGTGCCTGCATGCCTGCCCAACCAGCGCCATTAGTATCAACCACGAACTGGGCACTAAAGTCGTTAACGAATCACTTTGTGTAGGGTGCAAGGTATGCACAATAGCTTGCCCCTACGGCACAATCAACTACAACACGCGCAGCGGTAAGGTCACAAAGTGCAATCTTTGCGATGGCGAACCAAAGTGTGCTGAAGCCTGTCCCACTGGCGCTATTGAGTACGGAGTACCAGCATGACTTGGCACAACAAGGTACTGCGCGTCAATCTAAACAACCACACCACTTTCAGTGAACCTTTGAACGAACAGTGGCGAGACGAGTACCTAGGTTCGCGTGGGCTTGGCAGCAAATATCTATCCGAGTTAATGGACCCCGCAGCCGATGCAATGTCTGCTGAGAATGTGTTGATATTTGCAACGGGCCCTCTGACAGGCACCATGGCATCTACCGGTGGGCGCTACTCAGTGGTCACTAAAGGACCGCTTACCAATGCTATAGCGTGTTCAAATTCTGGCGGCAAATTTGGCGCTGAATTAAAATTTGCAGGCTACGACTTGTTAATTATCGAAGGGCAATCCGACCAGCCTGTGTACCTGCTCATCGAGAACGATACCGTAAAACTACTCCCCGCTGACGAGTACTGGGGAAACACGGTTTGGCATACCGAAGAAGCCATAAAACAAAAACACCAAGACCCACAAATTAAAGTGGCGTCTATTGGCGTGGCTGGAGAGCAAGGTGTTAAATACGCCTGCATCGTCAATGATTTACACAGAGCCGCTGGGCGCTCAGGCGTGGGCGCTGTCATGGGGTCGAAAAATCTCAAGGCTATTGCTGTGCGTGGCACCGTTGGCGTACCCGTGGCAGATGCTGAAAGGTTTATGCGCGTAGTCAAGCACACCCATCAGTTGCTAGCGGATAGTGCCGGACGCAAAAGCCTCACCGACTATGGCACCAACAGCATGATCGATACGATGAATGCCTTTGGTGGGCTACCCACCAACAACTTCCAGGACGTGACGTTCGAAGGCACCGCTAACATCAATCCAACGGCCATGAGCACAGTCACTGAAAACAGCCATAAAAACCTGATTACCAACAAAGCCTGCTTTGGGTGCACGATTGGTTGTGGCCGGATTGCGCACATCGATAAGAACCATTGGGCTATCAGAGATCGCCCGCAATACCACCATGCGTCTGGTGGACTTGAATACGAAACCGCCTTCGCTTTTGGTCCTGTAGTGGGTATCGATGACATCGATGCGCTGACATTCGCAGGCTATTTAATGAATGAGCACGGCATGGATCCAATCTCGTTTGGCGTCACGTTGGCCGCGGCAATGGAATTATTCGAGCTCGGCATCATCACCACAGAACATACCGACGGCCTCGAACTGAATTTCGGTAATGCCGAGGCCTTGACTGTAATGGCTGAAAAAACAGGTTTACATCAGGGATTTGGCAAACTACTTGGCTTAGGTGCTCGGCGACTCTGCGAACATTTCGGCAGACCAGAACTTGCCATGGTGGTAAAAGGCCAAGAAATGGCCGGCTACGATTCTCGCGCTCAACAAGGCATGGGGCTAGGCTACGCCACGAGCAATCGCGGTGCATGTCACTTAAAGCACGATCTGTTTGAAGAAGACATGAAAGACCAGACAGGCAACGGCAAAGCCGCTCCGTGCAAAACATCTCAGGACAAGATTGCGATGGTGGATTCTACGGGCATCTGTCTGTTTACCCTTGCAGCTTGGGACACTGGCGAATTGCAACAGCAGATAAGCGCAGCTTGCGGAGACGATTGGACTGACGAGCGCCTGATTGAACTGGGTGAGCGCACGTGGAACCTTGAACGTATGTTCAATCTGCAAGCTGGGCTAACAGCCGCTGACGACACCTTACCGCCGCGCTTATTGGACGTGCCCGCACCAGCAGGAGTGGCCCGTGGCCGCGTAACAGAGTTACCACTCATGCTTAAAGAGTACTACGCCCTTCGCGGATGGGACACCGACGGACGGCCAACCGAGCAAACGTTGTCTCGCTTGAGTCTTGGCAACGAACTGGTCCATTAACTCACTTTGTGAACTGCCTGACAAACGTAAACCTACTGTAAGCGAGCAACACAGTGAAAATAGAAGTAACACTTGGAGGCGCATTCACGCGATACATGCCGGAAGGCAGTAATGGCAACCGTTTTATTTTCGATGCAGGTGCAAGTGCGGGTGCAAGCGTGGGTGCAAGTGCTGCTGCAAGTGAGGGTAAAAATGTGATGGCGGACACGGATAGTGATACACCAGTGAACCTAGCAGAATTGCTAGATTGTCTGGGCATCGACTCAGGTCAGCCGCTTTTGACACTACTTAACGGTTCAGTAATCCAAGTAGATGCATACACAACCACTCAGCTTGCAGATGACGATAAATTAGCCCTGATGCCCCCTATTACCGCCGGATAATACTGTTGGGACGTCGAAAAGATACGGTATCTTGCGGCCATTAAATGGGCTTAATCCGCCCTTTTTTTGGTTACTCATGTAACAGGTAGCATAGACATCTCCCAAAAAGAGCCTATAAGTGGTTCACAGGTTTGCTGATGTTCGCAACGCCTACTCTTCGACCAAGTGGTGCTAGGTCAACTGCCAATAGCGTTATAGGGGTCTTGCTTATGAACAAAAAATTAAATAATGTCACGCGAACTCTTCGTGACCTGATAAAGGCTCTGCCTTCTATTAGAGCCAACTGCAGCGCAGAAGTAGTAACGAGACATCTGCAACTAATTGCTTACTTCCAGAGTCAATATGATGAGCTTGTAGCCGACACACGAATGCCAGCAGCGGGTTAGTAGTTTACAAATACGAATGCTTCTCAAATACGCTAATTCATTGAGTTTTAAGCATGTTTGCGAAGTTTCACATTTGATACTGGTGTCATCCATTGCTGTTTATTGTCGTATACTTAAGTTCCACACGACCGTTTCTTTAACGAAGGAAGAAAGTGAATCATGACTGATATTAAACGACGCAAGTTCGTAACTTTAATGGGTGCCACTGCAACAATAGTCCCTGTTTCTGCTTTAGTTGCCAGCCTACCTAGCCACGCTGCTGACCTGGTCGATCCAGAATCAGCTCAAGCCAAAGCGCTACAATATGCTGCCGAGACACCAGACGCTGCGAAGCATTGCAGCAACTGCGCTTTGTATTCAGGTGCTGAAGGCGACGAGTCAGGTCCTTGCCCTCTGTTCCCGGGTGCAGCAGTAAGCGCCAACGCTTGGTGTAGTGCATACGTACCAAAAGGCTAAATCTCTATCGCTTCGCGGTGGGCTCGCGCCTACTGCGAAGTCAATTAGCTATCTACACCGTGTAGGCTTTGACTCTAAACGTATTTTTTAAAGACAAAGTTCACACATCGATGCTAATAATCAAACGCTCACTTAACGTGGGCGTTTTTTTTGTCTGTAGATAAGTTGTTGAAGAATCTAATCCAGCCTAACAAGTCGGTGCCACTGTCGCCTTGAAACACGCGTTGTTATACTAAGCTTAACTTCACAGCGCCGAATACTCCAACTATGGCTACCAGTCTCCTAACCTTACTAGATGATGTCGCCTCCATATTGGATGATGTGGCAGCAATGACCAAAATCGCCACAAGAAAAACAGCCGGAGTGCTGGGCGATGACTTGGCCCTGAACGCACAACAAGTGACTGGTGTAAAAGCGGAACGAGAACTGCCTGTGGTTTGGGCTGTGGCGAAGGGTTCAGCTTTTAACAAGGTGATCTTGGTGCCTGTAGCGCTCGCCATCAGCGCCATTGCGCCTTGGCTCATCACCCCGCTTCTCATGCTGGGTGGTCTCTATCTGTGTTTTGAAGGGGTAGAGAAACTCAGCCACAAATATTTGCACCCTGAAGAGGCTGATGCAGATAAAAAAGCGCTTCTGGAAGCTGTCGCTAATCAAGACGTTGATCTTGTGGCATTGGAAAAAGGAAAAATCAAAGGCGCGATTCGCACAGACTTTGTACTGTCAGCAGAGATTATTGTCATATCGCTGGGCACAGTGGCCGCCAGTACCTTTAGCGTTAGGCTAGCAACGTTAATTGCCATCTCAATGATCATGACCATTGGTGTGTATGGCTTGGTGGCCTGTATTGTAAAGCTCGACGATGCAGGCCTGTACCTCACAGAACCTGCCGATGGAAGTGAACCCAATGCAATCGGTGCTGCATTGGGTCGAGGCATTCTCTGGTTTGCCCCAAAACTGATGAAGTTTCTATCTGTCGTGGGCACTGCAGCTATGTTCATTGTGGGCGGTGGTATCCTCACCCACGGATTTCACTGGTTATTCGAAAAAATTGAGCAGGCAGCGGCTGGTGTCTCCAGCCTTCCGGTATTTGGCGATATTAAAGGGATTGGCAGCGTTGCAGAGCAACTCACAACCACTGTACTCAACACCACGGTGGGCGTGCTAGCTGGAATCGCCGCGCTACTCGTGGTTATGGCCGTTCAAAAAATACGTGGCAAAAACACCCACTAGAAGCCTGCGCGGTTGAGCTAGTCGCCCGCTGGCTTCTCAACCGGCCCCGCTTCCAACAGACCAATACTGCGAGCACGCTCTTCCCATTGCTTGCGAGCCAGCGCCTGCATATCGGTCGCGTTGTCTTGCTCATCGACGATCTCAAGCCCAAGAAGTGTCTCGATAACATCTTCCATACTGACCACTCCTGCCGTGCCACCAAACTCGTCCAGAACGATAGCGATATGCTCGCGCTTAGAGGTGAAATGGCTAAAGAGCTCTGGGATAGGAAAGTCTTCTTGCACAGCCAGTACCTCCCTTTTGATAGACGACAAAGGCTTATCACCATTCCCATCGAGAAGCTCCATCAGCATCTTGTCTTTCAGAACGTAGCCTGTGATGCGATCTGGCGACTTTTCGAACACCGGAATGCGTGAGAAACGCAAGTTAGGGTGGGAGTCGTGGAACTCACCGATGCTAAGATTTTGGTCACTGGAGACCATGACGGTTCGAGGAGTCATGACATTTCTGGCAAAAATAGTTTTAAACCTTAAAAGATTGTGCAAGATATTCGACTCACCCTCATCGAATACGCCTTGCTGGGCGCCGAGCTCTGCCATAGCACCGAAGTCTGCACGACTTAGCACAGAGGCAGCCTTGTCTTTTTTCAAGGCCTTAGTGATGATCTGGCTAACAAACACCAAGGGGGCAAGAACCCACATGACAAACTTTAGGCAACGGACCGTGAAACCAGCCAGCTCCTTCCAGTAATTCGCACCAATAGTCTTGGGAATAATCTCCGAGAGAATAAGAATAGCGAGTGTCATCAATACAGGTACCACGGCTGAGGCCATAAAGGATGCTCCCCAGATTTTTGTTGCCTGAGCACCAACTCCTATGGCTCCCACTGTATGTGCAATCGTGTTTAACGTAAGAATAGCCGCCAGTGGTCGATCAATATTCTCTTTGAAAGCTTGCAGTGTCTTGCCAAGCTCACCTCCTTCCTGCAAACGCATTTGCGTAAACGATGGCGTGATACTCAGTAAAACCGCTTCCCATATCGAGCATAGGAAAGAGAAGATGATGGATACAAGCAAAAAAACTATCAGCAAGGTGTACATTAAGAGCGAATCATCTATGTTAAGACATACGATGGTACCCGAAGTGCTTGCCTGTTAGCAGCTCCACTTTGGCACGGCCACCCAAAACCAACTGATCAGCAAGAATAAAATGACACCTGACTCCAGCGATTTCTGGTTTTTGCCGCTTGGCGGCTGTGGCGAAATCGGTATGAATATGAATCTCTATGGGCATGACGATCAATGGCTGATGGTGGATTGTGGCGTCACTTTTCGCGATGTAGATGGCACGAACCGCAGTGGCTACCACGTGCAAATGCCCGACCCAACGTTCATCGCCGAGCGCAAAGATAGACTGCAGGCTCTGCTACTCACACACGCCCATGAGGATCACATTGGTGCTGTGGCATTGTTGTGGAGGCGATTGGGCTGCCCGATTTACGCCACTGTATTTACAGCCGAGATGCTTCGGCGAAAACTCGCCGAGCATGGCCTTGAAGGCAAAGTACCTGTGCATTTGGTAGAGCCTCTCGACCGTTTCAACATTGGTTGCTTTGACGTCGAGTGGATTCCGAACACGCACTCCATTCCAAGCCCGTGTGGCTTAGCTATACGCACACCTGCGGGCAGTGTTTTTCATACAGCCGATTGGAAGCTCGACCCTGATCCAGTGGTTGGACATCAGTTTTCGGAAAGTAAGTATCGACAGCTGGGCGAGGATGGCATGCAAGCCATGGTCTGTGATTCAACATGCGCCAATCAACCAGGGCATTCCCGCTCGGAAGGCTCTTTGTATGAAGGCTTGCACCACCACGTTCGCAATGCCTCTGGACGTGTCATCGTCGCCTGCTTCGGCAGCAATATAGCTCGCCTGCATACCTTAAGTAAAATCGCTGACGCAACCGGCCGCCATTTAGGCCTATTGGGGCGCTCATTAGTCAACACTGCAGCTGCTGCTAGAGCATCAGGCGTCTGGTCAAATGTATCCACACTAGTACAGTCTGATCATCTTGGCTATCTACCAAGAGACACCGTGCTGTTAGTGGCAACTGGCAGTCAAGGTGAGCCAAGAACGGCACTTAACCGCTTGAGTCACGATAGCTTTCACGACTTGTCATTGGATGCTGGCGACACCGTTATTTTCAGCGCACGGGCAATTCCAGGCAACGAAGATCAGATCAATAGCCTGATTGCACGGCTTGAAACAAAAGGCATTTTGGTGATCACTCCCGACTCATCCGAGCTAGCCATACACGCATCTGGGCATCCGGGTGCTGAAGAGCTGCGCAAGTTGTATGACTGGGTGAATCCCGAACTGCTGATACCTGTACATGGAGAACCCGAACACCTTGATGCTCAAACAGATCTGGCCCGTGAGAGTGGTATAAAACGCCAACTCAATGGGCGTAATGGCGACTTATTTACCATTGCGCCCACCACATCAATCAGAAGAAACGCAGTAGCAACTGGGAGGCTCGGGGTGGGTCGCGGTGCGCTTGAAAAGATCGTCTAGACGGCTTGTAAATGGTATCCGATACGCCTGATACGTTTTAACTTCCAGCCGTCATCACCAGAAAGCCTAAGCTTCTTACGGACCCTGCAAGCTGCCGTATCTATTCGGCGGCTATCCATAGTCACGGGCAGCGACCAGACAGAAGTCATCAATTCCGCATTACCCACTATCTTGTCAGGATTTGAAAACAAATACCGAGCAAATTCAAATTCTTTAGGGCTTAAGTCAATTTCAACACCGGCACGCGACGCCTTGCGCTTTTGTATATCAAAAAAGATATCACCAACGCTAAATGAGCGCTGTGCGGTGCCCGGGTGAACTCGCAAGGCAGCTTGAAGCCTTGCTCGCAAAATGGCATCAGGCTCATTTAATTTAATACAATGTCTAGCGCCTTGCTCGAGAAACTTAACGGTGGTTTCCTCTAATTCACAACGAGTTAGAACAATCTTTCGAATCGATTTGTAATGTTCAATTTCCGATTCAAAATGACTATCGAAGCCAACCTCATCTGTGCTTCTATGCAGTAGCACCAGCGCACGAATATCCATCGATCTGGTAAGAGGTGAGCCACAAACGTTGATCTCTGAATTCTCTAATCCAGCATGCCCTAACAGGGAAACTACATACCTTGAATCGCTTGCTGATGCAGTGATAACAACCACTGGACCTGAAATTAATTCAGGCGCTCTGGCGATTGACACATCATAGCGGTGATCATTGTCAGCGTGCACATCAGCGAAATCAGATGATTGCTTACCAACACTTAGCTCGGCCGAACGCGCATTGCAAGTCATTACGGCGGTCATGTACTTCTCCTTTTGAGCGTGAACATAAATACCCTTGGAAAAATGCATGCATGGCACCAAGTGCCATCAACATTAGAAATGGGCATTTGTGAGAATACGAAAAAATATCGTGTTCGCTCGAGACAGCAGAAGCATCAGAACACACAGCCGATATACATCACTCCTCATTCGCAAGCGAAGCTTGTTTTTGAATCGTTGATGATCAGGGGAGTATACACAAATCAAAATTGCGCCTTAGCAGATGTAACGCTCGTTTACAATTGCGCTAATGAGGTATTTTTACACTCGACACTCACTGCAATAACGGCGGATTTATACGGTTGCACATCGGCAGCCAATAGAGCTCTAACGCACAATAATCCGCAGTGAAAGAGCTGGTATTTGCGCTGGCTCCCCTATTTAGCAATGGACATCGACGAACTAATTACCAAGCACAACAGGTCTAACTACAGGCCTTCCATCATCAGCAAAAAACACAGTGGGGCTCTGCATGCCACGCATTTTCCACATGGCCATTTTCCTAACAATGCTTAAAGTAATTCTCAGTGGAAACTTGCTGTGATGCTCAGCGTAGCCAGGCACGCCCTTAGCATGTTGCGTCTGCACGACTGCACAAACAGGACCTAGTAATTGGTCTCTATGCACCTCATTGATAAACGTATGAATCACTCCAACGAAAGGCATCTTGGCATTAATAGTATTACCCACCGGTGTGTTGCAGCAGCTGGTATACCAACGGAGCAATCCTTTCTCGCTGAGACGAAGACAGCTAAGCTTATCCACACCACGTTTTATCGTGAGTTGCGATTGCGATACTTGAAAAATTTCTGTGCCTCCAAATTCATCCAACACGGAGTCTTTGCAATTAAGGTGATTAGCAAAAGCCTGACAGTCCGAACAGCAGCAGATGACGCGAAGACCAGAACTCGGCGTGACATTGGATACCGATCCTGTCACTTCCCCGCACTGACATTTAAGCGAAATGGTAGACATAGAAAACTCTTTTGGAAAAATATGGGTTACCGAGAGTATAGGCTGTGATTAGCAAGCACGTGGCTAAATGAAAGAAACGTCCGCCAATCGGATGCCTATCAGTCAAGTTTTGAATCCAAACCGCACCCCTGCCAATAACTCTGCCAATAACTCTGCCAATAACTCTGCCAATACCTCTGCCAATAACTCTGCCCAATACCTCTGCAATAACTTCTGACACGTCGCAAGCTTGATTCAGTCAATGAACGGTTGATCTCAGGTTCGGTAGCGTCTGCACATATTGAAGATGCCAAACAGAGCAACTGCCAGAAAAACCAAACTATCTGGCATTCAATGCCTCCATGACCCACACCCTACGTCGAGAAACATTGCAACATTCACGACGCGGGCACTCAGTGTTTGTCAGGAATCTTGCAGCACTTTACAACGCAACATTTAATAACTCTTCTGGCAACTTGTCGGGCTTGAGCGTTTAAGCTCAGTACAGCGCCTTGCTGCTTTGAAAAGCAATTCTAGCAATGGAACCGTCGCAGCTAATTCTCAGACAGCTGTACGAACGGTGAATGGATTTTTACCAAGTCATTCATGGTTGCTTTGAGCATCGATGAGCGATGTATAACACCATTAACAATGTGCCACACCTGCATTATATAAATAAAAGACATACTACGGAACATCGCGTCGCAATAACTCTCATGCTAGTTAAGAAGAGTCTGCCTCGTGAACATCTCGCGCGGTAAGCTTACAACTGATCATGAATAGGTAGTGGTTCATACTGGCTACAACTTAGCTAGATGATCATAGCGTGGTGAATTAGCATCATCACCATTTAGATTGTGATGATGGGTTTGATTATCTATAACTCTACACATAATCATTTGAAAGAAGCTATCTTCCTTAACGCACGCAGCTCTTAACGTTTGGACTCTGATTCGTATGCTGCCAATTTTCACTTAAACCCTGTAAAACAAGTGAAACCACGTTGATGTATCGAAGGAATCGTGGTCTCAACCAAACTCAGACATCAATTATTTTATTTAGTTCAAGGTAATGATTTGTCTGTTTAAACAGGCGCTTCATCGCTAGGATTCTTGAGCAAAGAAAATCACTCGTTACATTTAGCCAAAGGGTTTTACGCGATGTAATAGCCGTCGCCTCTTGTTCAATTAGCATCCATATAGGTGCTATTTAATCCATTAAGTTCGCAGCTGTTATTTTTTTGTAACCACATTCGCTACATCGTTATTTTTTTGTATTAAAACGATGATGAAGTATTACAAAAAGTCAACTAATTTCACTATCGTCTTGTTTGCCAAGAAGCAAAGGTGTTAGGTTAATCACAGAATCAGATGTACTGTAAATTTATATCTATTCAAAAGCGATGGAAGATCTCGGATCAGTATCCCTGCTCATAACATCAAAGCAATTTTATAGAAGAGGAATTAAATTTGAAAACTAAAAAACTTCTGACAATGTGTACCCTTCCAGCACTGGTCGCTCTTACAGCGTGTGGTGATACAGGTGTGTTGGGTGACATTAACTCAGCACTAGAGGGAGGAGATGCCGCAAACATTTCTATATCCAACGACGAGGACGGCAACTTAGTTATTGGCAGTAACCCAGCAGGAGGTGGCACAAGCACTACAGACACACCCGCAATTAGTGCAGCTAGGGCTTTGCTAGATGGTCTCGCCGCTGACGGCGGTTCACCGTATGACTTAGAAACTGCTCTGGTATATCCAGATGAGTTTGATATTTTTATTAAGAGTGTGACTGGGGTTGACCTCAGACTGGCCAGTGCTGAAAACCCATCAGGTCCTACTGCAAGAATTCCTATGTTTCGTGGTCTTGATCCAGCCGGTAACAGTGTTGATTACATCATTACAGAAACGTCTGATCGCAATGTTGCAGAGCTGATGGGAATCATCTATGCACCACGTATGGCAGTACCACGTGGTACTCCGGGTGTTCAGGAAGTTACGATTGATAATGGCATCATGCAGTTTGTGGGCACTGTAGATTTCAGCCCAATTCGCTTCGTAACCCCAGGTGACCCAACCATTCCCGGATCACCTAATGAGATCACACGTTCTGCGTTCCCTCCTGCTGATCTTAATCCCGGCGCTGTAGCCGATGCGGCTTGGTCTTCGCAAGTTATGCTTCCAAGTGGCCTAGTGTTCAATGCACAGATTGTCGCAAATGCTACGGGTATCCATGACCGTATTCCAGACAGTGGCCAAGACGACCAGAGCAATCCTAATCTGGATCGAACCAATCGCTTTGTCATCATGCAGTTACTGGATGGTTGGCAAGATGGCAGACGCAACTACTTTCACTTCGTGACTGATGCGTCAGTTCCTGATGCTGCTGCAATTGAGCTCGGTGTTTTTGCACCAACTGTTGGCTTGTTACCAGATCCTGGTGTGTTCACTGACGGTACCAGACTTGGCTTTGCACCCAGTGCAAACGGTATCCCTGACCCAGGTGGCGACCTCGGCCAAGGACTGAATCTCTCTTCAATCAATCAGGCAAACGATCCGGTCAATGTATTCCCTATTCAGCCAACAGATATACGCTACACACCAATGTGGGATGCTCACATCTACATGTGGACTGGAGAAGCCATCGATAATGATCAACGTCGCATTGTGACTAGTATTGATGATCTTCAGGGACTGTTTGAAGAAGGATTAGTCGAAAACTTCTTTGGCAACGATGGCCCGGAGAATGACTTCATCGCAGGCCTGATGCCTACGAACGCAATCATCAATTGTCCGGTAATCATGCAGCCAGATGAGTCATTGATTGGCACAACGTTTGGTGAGTACGAAAACTCGTAAAAGCTGTGTAATACAGGTCATGTGTCGCAGCGGCGGCACATGACCTAGAACTTTCATTAGC
>JALZWO010000155.1 GCA_023300375.1 Granulosicoccus sp.
ATGCGACTCGCTTTGATGCCCGGAGCCAGTTCCATCTCGAATCGGGTGATAACAGGACCAGGGTGCACAGCAACAACCTCGACCTGAATTCTGAACTCTGCCAGTTTTTCTTCCAGCAATCGAGACAAGGCTTCAAGATCAGCCTCAGAAAAACCGGGCCGCTGCGGTGCTGGCGTATCTAACAAAGACAGAGGCGGTAGATCAGAATCGGGAACATCCAGATAGAGCTTGGCCTGCTTCTGATCTGCAACACGAGGCTTGATGGCAATTTTCTTTTTGGGAGCCGTTGGGTCGATGGTGGGTAGGATGACCTCATGGGCAATTTTTTCACTGACATTTTCTTTGGCGCCGCTGTTGCCGGCAGCCTTTTCATCGGCAACATCGAGTGGTTTATCGATAGATTCAAGAGCACTCAATGTCGCTCGATCTATCTGCACCGTCTGATCAAATTCGTTGTCCAGTAAAGCATCAGCATCACCAACAGACTCGCCGAGTACGTCGAACTTGTTGCCACTCGTGGCAACCTTACTCATTTTAGTCGTCGCTTTGCCGACCAGTTCTTGAGGCAATTTAGCTTTGTCTCGAGCTTTTTCGCGAGCCATTGCAAGCGCCGCCCCCATACCGATGGGTTCGTTGATCGTAGAGTCAGCTCCAGCTTCTGCTTCAATATCCAGTAATGGATCGGCTGCTAACGGTTTCTTTTTTGTATTCCTCGCGGTGGCTTTACTCGCAGGCTTACGAATGAAAGAACGGGACGCTTCAGACGTCTTAGCCTTCAAGTGTGCCTTTCGCTCCCGGTCGGCGGCCAGCATTCGACTGTGTTCATCATGGGCCTCTGTTAGTGCTACGAAACGCCTTCTGATTCCATCGATAACACGAACTACCGCGCCGCCTATCCATTCGATCAACTGCAACCAAGACGTTCCAAAGGCCAGAGTCATGCTGCTGAAAAACAACGCCAGTAACGTCAAGGTGGTGCCTAGATGCTGAAGAAACGGGACAAGACGCCAGGCAACCGCAGTACCCATCACACCACCTCCAAACGCCCCGTTCGGTAACGCACCTTCAGGGACACTAAAATGCAAATCGGCCAGAGCGCTGGCGCTTATCAGCATGAGAGCCACGCCAATAAACCGTACAAATACGAACGGACGATAGGCATCAGCCGAGCGGCGATGATTACGAAACAAGAGCCATCCGGCAACACCCAGTACCAGCGGAATGAGATAAGCCATAAAACCGAACAAATACATGCTGACGTCAGCGAACCATGCGCCAACGCGTCCCATGCTGTTCTGCACATCACTTCCGCCACCCGTTTGTGACCAACCGGGGTCGTTCGGGTTGAAACTCAGCAGCGATAGAACGGAAATCAGGGCAGCAAACAATAAAATAATGCCAGCCACTTCGCGAAACAATCTGGCCATGTGTCCTAGGGAGGCAGTTCTAACCAGATTTACAGCAGCTTGTTCACGCGCACTCAGAGGCTTTTTCGCAACGGCAGGCGCACGCCTACTCGCTTTGGCGCGTCGGCTCGCGACCCGACTCGAGCTGCTGCTAGTGGCGGCAGCTTTACGTGCAGCTGGTGCTTTCTTTCGACGCGCTGCAGCTGCACGCTTTTTGGTAGCTTGAGGCAAAAAAATGTCCCGGGTAAATTGACACAAGTGTCGCTAGAAGGCTGTCCAAGAATAGCGATTAATCTGAGGGCGCGAGAATTTGAGTCAGATTTTCTTGTCAATTAAAGTGAATAGCGGCTCTATTCGCCGAAATTGACGAGAAAATGTGACCTAAATACCGTTCCCTCGACCGATCAGCCTATTCTCGAACAATCTTCTAGATCGAGGTAAAAGTGTAGCAGAGACACAAAGCATCACCGCTCGCAGGCACGTCTTTTTGGATGTAAAATTCCCAGAGCTTACGGCTTTAACATAATCATATCCACGGACTCACTCATGTCAGAAACACGCCACTCCAAACTGCTCATTCTTGGCTCAGGCCCAGCCGGTTATACAGCCGCTGTTTATGCTGCTCGAGCCAACTTAAATCCTGTGCTGGTGGCAGGCATGGAGCCAGGCGGCCAGCTAACGACCACAACCGATGTGGACAACTGGCCTGCCGATGCCATGGGTGTGCAAGGGCCAGAACTCATGGAACGCTTCAAACAACACGCAGAACGATTTGAAACTGAGATCATCAGCGATCACATCAGCGAGGTAGATTTCTCCACTCGCCCACTGCGTCTTACCGGTGGGAATGGGCAATACACCTGTGACAGCCTAGTCATCGCTACTGGAGCCAGTGCCATGTACTTGGGAATCCCATCAGAGGAGGCTTTCAAAGGACGTGGCGTATCAGCGTGCGCCACATGCGATGGTTTTTTCTACAAACAGAAAAAAGTGGCAGTTATCGGTGGCGGCAATACCGCGGTGGAAGAAGCTTTGTACTTGTCCAACATCTGTGAAGAGGTGATTCTGGTGCATCGTCGTGACAAACTGCGTGCAGAAAAAATCCTTCAAGACCGCTTGTTTGCCAAAGAAGCCAACGGCAACGTGAGAATCGCCTGGAACCACACGCTCGACGAAGTACTTGGCGATCAGTCAGGAGTAACCGGAATGCGCATTAAAGACGTGGAGAGCGGTGTCACCGAAAACATCGATCTCATGGGTGTCTTCATTGCTATTGGGCACAAGCCCAACACCGCGTTATTTGATGGCCAACTCGACATGGCTAATGGCTACATAAGTGTTCAAGGTGGCGCTGATGGCAACGCCACAGCGACAAGTGTAAAGGGAGTTTTTGCCTGTGGTGACGTTATGGATCACGTTTACCGTCAGGCTATTACCTCCGCAGGCACTGGATGTATGGCGGCATTAGATGCTGAACGCTACCTGGAAGGCGAGTAAAACAGCCTGAGAAACAGTGACTTGCTAAATAATCTTTCTAGTGTCAAAAGTCGTTTCAACGGGCAGGCCATTCTGGCTTGCCTGTCGTAAAAACTGCCATGAATGCTGAGCTGCAAATTGAAGTCACGGATAGTCTGTCCGATGTGTCCGCGACGAGTTGGAATAATCTAAACGAGGATGGTAATCCGTTTCTACGTCACGAGTTTCTGCACACACTCGATGCGGCTGGATGCTTAGGTGAGAGATCGGGTTGGTATCCTCGCTATTTTTTGTTATGGCAAATTAATCCTGACAGCTCCAAGGAGCTGGTGGGAGCGACCCCCACATACATCAAGACAAACTCTCGTGGAGAGTTCGTCTTTGACTGGTCTTGGGCAGAAGCGTACGAAAGACACCAAATGGATTATTACCCCAAACTGGTGTCCAGTATTCCTTTCACACCAGTGACCGGCAGGCGGCTTCTAAGCAGAGCCGACCAACCATTCGAAGCTACCGTCAAGCTGCTTGCAACGGCAGTGCGGCAATATGCCGATAGCCAGAAATTTTCTGGTGTACATTTCCTATTTGTCACTGAAGGCGAAAGCCGCATCTTGAGCGCCAACGCGCCAACTGTTAAACAGAAGCATTCGGGCGAGCCCGAGACACCTGATGAAGAATCAAACGAAGACACGAATACAGACTCTAGCTCAGACGAAATCAACAGTGCACTACCTGCCACTGATCATCTGGCCCGACTTGACTGCCAGTACCACTGGCACAATCATGATTACGCGGACTTTAACGACTTTCTGACACGCTGCACCGCCAAACGCCGTAAAACTATCCGTCGTGAGCGACGCTACGTGAGCGATGCTGAACTCAGGCTAGAGCAACGCAGGGGTAGTTCCTTAAGTGCTGAAGAATGGACTTGGGTTCATGAATTTTATTGCTCCACCTTCGACCGCAAATGGGGCAACCCCTCGTTAACTTTGAAATTCTTCGAGACGATTGGTCAACTAATGGGCGATCAGGTGCTCATCGTTTTCGCCTACGACCCAACTGACAAACAGGCTGACTGGCCAGTGGCCTGTTCAATTATGTTTATCGGTTCAAACACGCTCTACGGCCGCTTCTGGGGCTGTCGGGCTGAGTATCATTGCCTGCATTTCGAGGCCTGTTACTATCAAGGGATAGAGTTCTGTATTGAGAATAGCATCACAAATTTCGAACCCGGCGCCCAAGGTGAACACAAGATAACACGTGGCTTTGAACCCACCATTACGCGCTCTGCTCACTATATTCGGCACCCTCAGTTTCGTGACGCGATAGAAAATTTCTTATTACAAGAGACATCTCACGTAGAACAAAGGTGCATTGGGCTCTCGGATTTGTTACCGTTCAAGCACGAGAAGTAAACTAGCGATTCATAATGCCTATTCCGTTCGTGGCGCCGGATGACAATCTAACACCCTTCCCATCGGTGAGCACAGCGCTTAGTGAGCCGAATGGTTTACTTATGGCCGGTGGAAACCTTCGACCTAGGCGCTTGAAAGCAGCATACAGAGCTGGAATCTTTCCGTGGTATGAAGCTGGAGAGCCTGTCTTGTGGTGGTCCCCAGACCCCAGATGCATAATCTGGCCGGAGCACATTCGGGTCACACGCAGTCTTGGCAAAACCATTCGTAGCGGCCAATTCGAAGTCACTGAAAACCTAGCCTATCGGGAAGTCATGAAGCAGTGCGGCGCTCCGCGCAAAGGCAGTACAGGCACTTGGGTCACAGATGAGATGCTGGAAGCCTATTGCACGCTAAACGAGATGGGCATTGCCCGCTCACTGGAAGTCTGGAAAGGTCACAGGCTCGTTGGAGGACTGTACGGCATTGAAATGGGGAGAGTCTTCGTCGGCGAATCCATGTTTTCCCTCGAACGTGACGCATCTAAGGTGGCACTTGTTCACCTCGCTCAGTGCGGCAAATACGATTTAATTGACTGCCAACTGCAAACCGACCATTTGGATAGCATGGGAGCAACAACCGTCAGCCGAGAGCGTTACATCGAGCTACTGAATCAGTTCGGCAACTTCGACGACTCTCACCAGGAACCAGCTGATAATTGGGTCCAGCCCGCTGCGGGCTGAAACCGGCTTATCGGTAGGTAAGCGTTGAGTAACACTTACATGTGCTCAACGCCTAGCAGGCGATACCTACCCTCTGGGTGTGCAGGTAGTGAATCCGCCTCTGGGTAGTGGTCCACAATACAGTAGACGTATTCAGGACAACGATTCTACACGCAAGCGTACTACTGGCTGCACAAGGCTCTCCAACGCCTGCACCCGCTCAATAGCCTGTTCAATCAAACCCTCTCGTACGCGCCTTGTGAGTAGGATAATGGGTACCTCTACAGCACCAGAGACCGAGGCGTTGTCATCTTGACTGGCTTCAGGCTCTTTTTGCAAAATGGCCTCAATGCTGATACCCAAGTCGCCAAAAATACTCGTTACATTCGCCATAACACCAGGCTGATCAAGCACCTGCAAACGCAAGTAGTACGCCGACTGGTAATCAGCCGTATCGAGCATCGTGTAGTCGGTTAACGCATCGTGCTGAAATCCAAGCGACGGCACGCGATGAACAGGATCTGCGTCGAATGTACGGACCACGTCAATAATATCGGCAACCAGAGACGAACCCGTGGGTTCAGAGCCTGCGCCCGGCCCATAATACAAGGTTGGCCCAACAGCATCACCACTAACTAACACGGCGTTCATCACCCCATTAACATTTGCCAATAAGCGTTTCTCGGGTATGAGTGTGGGGTGTACACGCATTTCGATACCGTCGCTACGTTTACGCGCTACACCAAGATGCTTTATTCGATAGCCAAGCTCTTCGGCGAAACCTACGTCTTCGCGAGTGATAGCGCTTATACCCTCCGTGTACACCGCATCAAATTGCAGCGGCATGCCAAAAGCGACCGACGCCATGATAGTGAGTTTATGCGCAGCATCGATACCTTCAACGTCAAAAGTTGGATCCGCCTCCGCATAACCCAGATTTTGAGCCTCTTGCAACACATCCGAAAAATCACGGCCTTTTTCGGCCATTTCGGACAAGATAAAGTTGCCTGTACCATTAATAATCCCGGCGATCCATTCGATCTGATTAGCAGCAAGCCCCTCCCTAAGAGCCTTGATGATGGGTATCCCACCCGCTACCGACGACTCAAAGGCTAAAACCACTTTATTGTCACGCGCTAGAGACAACAGCGCATTGCCATGCACAGCAATCAAAGCCTTGTTAGCGGTAATCACGTGCTTGCCGTTAGACAGAGCCTGCTCGATCAGGCTAAGCGCAGGATCATCACCCCCAATCGCTTCGCAAATGATGTCAATTTCAGGGTCATTAACCACTGATACTGCATCAGTAGTGACTCGAAGACCGAGCTGTAGAGCCTCTGCCTTGCCTTGGTTGCGAACAGCTGCGCTGACGACCTGCACAGGCCGGCCGGTTCTACGCTCGATCTCAGCAGCGTTTCGAGTCAGTATGTTCGCAACACCTTGGCCAACAGTACCAAGACCTAGTAAACCGATCTTGACAGGTTTCATAATGGAATCCTTAATGTGTGTTTCATATTCATTTTGGCAATAATGCAGCTAAGTAGTAACGAATCACTACAAAGCTAGCTATTATAGCGCTATGAAAATGCAACTTGAGTCTTCTGATCAAAAGCTGATCAGTAATTATGGAAATGGCGTTTTAAGCGTCAACGGCCAAGATTATCGAACTAAC
>JALZWO010000156.1 GCA_023300375.1 Granulosicoccus sp.
TTCTAGATTCCATGGGCTACAGGCCCATAGACATAAGCGGATTAGTAGCTGGTATAGCGGTGTTGGGTATCGTGCAAGGGGCCTATGCTACAGAAGTATTACGTGGTGCCATGCTTGCTGTACCTCAAGGACAAACCGAGGCTGCAGCAGCCTTTGGTATGTCACGTTGGCAAATACTTCGCCGAATCACGGTGCCCGCCATGTTGCCACTTGCGCTGCCGGGCATGTCTAATCTATGGCTCATTGTAACTAAGGACACGGCGTTATTGGCTGTGGTCGGTTTTTCGGAATTGGCACTCACTACTCGGCAAGCTGCAGGGTCCACGCGAGCGTATTTTACCTTCTTTTTTGCAGCCGCCTGTTTGTATTTGTTAGTTACGTTGTTGTCCAATCAAGTATTCAAACTGATTGAGCGCCGTGCGCGTCGTGGTCAACTGGAGCCAAGCTGATGCAGTGGTATTGGCTTCCTGAGTATCTGCCAAAGTTTGTTGATGGCATTATCCTCACCCTTCAGTTACTCAGCATATCAATAGTGTTGGGTATGGCATTGGCCATACCGATAGGCTTGGTGCAGGTAACAGGGCCACGTTGGTTAGCTGCCTTGGCACGCGGCTTCTGCACTATTATCCGAGGAACACCTCTATTAATACAGTTGTGGTTGCTTTATTACGGTCTCGGTGCGTTATTTCCTCTGGTGCCTGGTATTCGTGAATCGTTCATGTGGCCGGTCTTGAGAGATGCGTTTCCTTATGCCATTTTAGCTTTCTCACTCAGTGTGGCTGGTTACGAAGGCGAGGTGATGCGTGGTGCTTTTAAAAGCGTACCCAAAGGCGAACTGGAGGCCGCCAGTGCTTTTGGTATGAGTCGTTTTACTCGCCTGCGACGCATCTGGCTTCCGCGTGCCCTGCAGAATGTGTTGCCTACTCTGGCGGGCGAATTTGTACTGGCGTTAAAATCCACGCCTTTGGCAGCCACTATTACCGTTTATGAGGTGTATGGCGTAGGTTCGATTGTGCGGCAGGAAACTTACAGAACCTACGAGCCTTTGTTATTAGTTGCAGGTATATACGTTTTGCTGGCCGCTGTTATCGTGCTGCTATTCCGTTGGTTGGAGTCTAGAGTGCCGCGGCCGGTTTAGAATAATGAGCCTAGGGATCTGGGCGCAAGGGCAGTGGCATCCAGTCAGGTGCCACGATGTCAGCGTGAGCAAACGAGGGGATCTGCTTTTCCAAATCATTCATGCTCAGGATGTCTTGCTCTATGAGCATTTCGCGAGTGATGAGCGTTGGTGGCACAACAATTCTAGCTCCAGGAGCTTCATTTGCTATGAGCATCGCTAATGCTCTGACAGAAACCTCGCCTACACTGGCAGGGTTGGTTGCTGCGGTGGCAGCCCAAGCGCTGTCTCGTTTGCGCATGGAAGCGATATCCTCGTTGGAAATATCTGCTCCATAGATTTTCACTTGCCCATTCATATCGAGCTCGTCAAGCGCTAGCTCTACCCCCCTCGCAAATTCATCGTAGGGGGCGAACATTACCGTGATATCTGGATTTTCTTGCAATGCGTTTATTGCCAGTTCTGCATTGGAAATGGCAATAGGGCTGTCGAGATTGCCAAATTGCGCTTTTTCTATAATTCCCGGATACAGATCTTTGTATTCACGCCATACCTCATCACGTCGATCGAGAGGGTCAACATCGGGAACGTATACATAGCCAGCATTGAATGATGTGCCGTTTTCAGCAATGGCATGTTCAAGTGCCAAACGTGCCAGAGTAAAATCAGACTGGGTGATTTGAGGCACTTCTGGATGATCAATAGCCACGTCGAATGCCACCACTTTGATGCCCTTGTCTAAGGCTCGCTGCACGGCTGGCTGTAACAATGAAGGCACGCCGTGTTCAACAATGATCCCGTCAACACCAAGCGCAATAACCTGATTTATCATGTCAGCCTGAAGTGCAGCATCCTGCACGCTATCCATAACGCGTAAACGAATTCCTAATGCCTCTGATTGGCGTTCCACACCACGCCGGTAGGCATCAAAAAAGTCACCGCTTGATAAATAGCGAACTAAAGCAATACGAACTTTGGCGGGATTATCGAAAGGTGCAGGAATGTTATTGGCCGTGTTGTCATCGGCTATAACTGGCGTTCCTATCGATGCGCCTAGCCCCACACTGAGTATCAGGGAGGCTAACAGGCTGCGCAAACATCTCATATGGTTTTGTAAGTTCCGGTTACAGGCGAATCTTCAGCAAGACCCTTCCTTAAAGATACTACTTAGTAGTAGGATAGTCCAAAGTCAACAAGTCGAATTACCTTTTTGATCGTAAATTACCGGCACTGACTTACGGAGGAATTCTAGAAGGCGTCATGCTTAAGTCTGACAAAAAAATTGCAGCCAAGACGGGCGATTCACTGGCCAAAAAAGCCGATATCGACTCCTTTCTTGATGCGGTGAAACAAACGCCGCTCACAGCGGCAGCAGAAGGGCGTGGCCGTTTGATATTTTCACTCGATGCAACGGCCAGCAGGCAGGCAACCTGGGATCAAGCTACCACTTTGCAAAATGCGATGTTCATTAACACACGAGGCATAGGAGAGCTGGATGTGCAGCTCGCTTATTACCGAGGCTTCGACGAATGTCGCGCATCGCCGTGGCTACGTAATGCTGATCAGGTCGTGGGTATGATGAGAAAGGTCAGCTGTCTTGCGGGTACCACTCAACTTCATCGATTGCTAAAACATGGGCTGGCTGAGGCGCGAAAAATGCCTGTTCAGGCGCTCGTGTTTATCGGCGATTGCGTTGAAGAGGACGTCGATCAGCTTGGCAACCTCGCAGGCCAATGTAAGCTGCTGGGAATGCCCCTGTTTATTTTCCAAGAAGGCCGCGATACCAAGGCCGAACGGGCTTTCAAACAGATGGCTATGTTGTCCGGCGGCGCTCACTGCCGGTTTGACGAATCTTCAGCTAACGCTTTGGGTAATTTGCTGAATGCGGTTGCAGCCTATGCCGCTGGTGGAAAAAGCGCTCTGCAGCGGTTGAAACAGCAAGGTTCTGGACAAGCCAGTGCATTGCTGCAACAGCTTGATCATTAGTTCTCAGATGACATTTTCAGAACCTTATTTTTACCTATACGAAACAACTTCCCTTTAAAAATTCTATATACTGTGAACTAGTGGAAAGATAGTTGGTCAGACTGTAACAGATCAGCCATTTTACATCGACAATCGTGCGTTCAACTCCTATAATTGCGCGCTGAACCCTAAAGAGGAAGCAGTCTTGAAAAATTCCCTGGCGATAAAAGCCACCACTATCTTATCCCTGACTACTATTCTGGTCGGTTGTGCGACAATCACAGCGCCATTCCGCGATCCAGATCCACGTTGGGCTGACTACAAAAGCTGGACTCAGGTCACTGCAGACGAAGTTGGCACTGGTAACCCTACAGGTTTTCTTGGTGGTGTTCACATGGGCGACGAAGGTTTTCGTGAGGTTTATGCCAACGACATCGCTCTAGAAACACTCATGGGCGAAGCGCCTTACAACTTCCCTGAAGGCTCGGTCATCATCAAAGAGCAATACGCTAACGAAGCAGACTGGGAAGCGGGTCGCAAAGCAGCACACACCGTCAGCATAAAGGTGTCAGCGAGCGAAACGTCTCAAAAGTCAGACTGGATGTGGGCTGACAGCCTCAAAGGCATCGCTGGCGAAAGCGAATTCTGTGCAGGTTGCCACTCAATATCTGAGCTCCGTGGTCAAGGCGATTACGTGTTCACAAACGGCGATTTCCTGAGATCTCAAGCAGCCGCTAAGTAAATCGCCATAATTCGCGTTGCTGCACACAATTTTTGCAGCAACGCGGATTGCGACTGTCATTTCGCATTCGCAACGGGCTCATTAACACCCTTAAGTATAGGCAATATTGGGCACCGGCAATACCGAGTCTTTCCCAGTCAAAACATCTGCAGTTGCGCATCAGTAATTTGTGCAAAACTTGTGTTTACAAACTGTAGAATACCGTCTGCTGCTGGTGCTAGCTGCTTATCCAAATAGTGCTGATAGTCTATCCCCGATGCCAAGGCGTCGATTGGCTCTGGACCATTGCGCGTAATCACATACCTTATCGTGTTACCCACGGGCCTTAAGGCCTGTAGTTTTCTTGCTGCCTGTATATGCGGTGGCACATTGCGCTGATAGTCGCTTAGTTTTCGTCTTATGCGTTTTCTATAGATCAGCTCCTCGTCCAGCTCCCCGGCCAATAAGTTGGTGGCGTACAGCCTCACAAAGTCTGTAAACGGCTCCTCGTTAAACACGCGGCGAAAAAGCTCCAATTGGAAATTCCTGGCTAATGGCGTCCAATCTGTGCGAGCGGCCTCCAGACCTTTGACCACGAGTTTGGCTGATTTTAGCGATGTGCTTTGCGCGTTGTTTTTGGAGAGATCCGCTTTAGCGCCTGTATTAGCCGCTGATGCTGTTGACGTATTCGCAACAGTATCAGCACTCATGCCAACACTCATATCAGCACTGAGGCCAGCGTAGCGTTTTTTGCTGCCTGTTGACATGCCACGCACTGTGGGCATAAAAAAACGCAGGTAGTGCGTCTCGTACTCTACTTCCAAATTAGAGTCTATGCGGTAGCGTGTTAGCAGTTCTTGACGCCACCAGTCATTGAGTCCGTGCATGAGTTGCTTACCTACACGGGCGGCGTCAGAGTCCAGTGACGATTCACCCAACCAGACAAACACCGAGTCGGTATCACCATAAATGACCTCATAACCTTCGGCCTCTATCCAGTCACGTGATTGCTGAATAATTTCATGGCCACGGCGCGTGATGCTTGAGGCCAGTTGCTGCGAATAAAACCTGCAGCCAGAGGTTCCCAGTACGCCGTAGAACGAATTCATTATGATCTTGATCGCTTGCGACAGAGGTGCGTTTTTTTGCTGTTTAGCTTCGTCTCGGGAGGCCCATAGCGCTTTTATTAGCTGAGGAAGAATGGACTGTTCACGCGAGAAAGTCGCTTCTACAAATCCTGGTACAGGATCATCACCTGGCACCGCCAGCCCCAAAGGATCGATGTAGAACGTACGAATAATGCTTGGGTACAAGCTTTTAAAGTCCAGTACCAGTACATTTCGGTACAGCCCTGGTCTAGAGTCCAGTACGTAGCCGCCAGGGCTGCCAGAGTCGCTGGACTCTGATCGCACATCAGGTGCAACGTAGCCTTCGCGATGTAGTTTGGGTAGATACAGATTATCGAATGCTGCAACTGAGCCACCTAATCGGTCCAAAGCAAGTCCTGTCAAGTTAGCTCGGCTGATAGCAAAGTTCAGTAGGTCTGCCTTGATGAAAATTTCATTGACCAAGGTGCAATCGCGCAGGTTGTAATCGGCCAGTTGCGGCTTGTCATTGGCAAACAAGTGATTGATTGTGGCAACCTTGTCTTGCTCTGAGCTTATTAGCTTGCCGTTGCCCAGTAATTCATGCGACACATTGTCCAGTGAAAAGCTGTCGAAGCTCCAAAACCCTGCCTTGAGCTGGTCAATGCCATCGAGCACAGCACGTCCCGGTACACGTGCCACACGAGGAGAGCCGGGATTGCCAGGTTGTAGCACCGCAGCCTTCTGATTTGCACGCCCAAGCCGGCACGCTATGCCCAAGTCCTGACACTTGCTGCTGATAAAGTTTAGATCGAAATTGACCACAGCCCATCCAGTGAGTGCATCAGGGTCGGCGACTTGTATCCAGTCGAAAAAGCGGTTCAGCAGCTCGGTCTCTGACGCGCAGAGAACCAACAGGTAGTGGTCCTGCAAAATGGGCTCGCCATCGCCAATCATAAAAACAATGTTGCGATGTTGATCGACGTTAGTGCTCTGGGTCTTAGTTTCTGGGGTTGCGTTGGCGTTTGCTCTGGTGTCGTTTTGCGTGGCTGCGGCTATTGAATATAATTGCCGACTATGCCCCCGTGTTTCAATATCAATAGCAATACATTTCAGGTTTGGCTGATATTCACTGCTGCTCAGTTTTGGATTAGTGGCCTGTAAGTAGCCGGGGCGCTTGAGTACCTCTCCTTCGATGGTGAGTGGTGCCCGAATGAACCGCTCCATGAGATATCGGTCTGTAGGTTTTATGTCAGATTCGCAAAGTTGCGCATCACTCTGACGCAGGGCTTGCAGCTGTCGTTGTTGGAAGAAGTACAACGCATCCACAGGGCCCTGGTGAATAAGCGATAGCTCAAGGGGTTTTCGCTCAACGCCTTCGGGTAATTTCACACCTTGGGAGCGTTCGATGAAACACACCGCACGTTGAGCCTCAATAACAATCTGCACGGCTCCTTGCTCACTACTGGCCCAGAAAACCAATTCCACACCGTTGGGTGTATCACGCCATTGGCGGGTAAGCAGGTAGGCTTCAAGCGTCATGGGGCACAGTGTACTGGAACCTGTGGGGCTAGCGTGCTGATCGTCACAGAAGCGGCTCAACGTGCAAATTGCGCCGCTATCGAGGGTACACTTAGCGTTACTGGAGGGAAGCGTTTACATGATTCGATATCTGCCTGGCATCATCCTCATACAGCTCGTCACGTTTGCTCTTCTGTGGGTGAATCGTGCGGCTGAGCCAAAAGAGCTCTTAACACTGGTTGCATTGCCAGCGTGTTTGCTATCGTGTGTTACCGCTCTCTGGTTCTCTGCTATCAGTCGAAGCCAAACGCATAAGGCCCATAGCGAGCTGGTAGAAAAACATTTTAAAGAGCGCGAAAAACTCACACAGGCGCTTGAACGTCAGCGATCAGACGTAATGCAAAAGGCTAGCGCTGATCAAGCGAAATTGATTGAGCGTGCCAGCAGTGAGCGTGAAAAACTGGTGCAAAAAACCCACCGTGACATGATCAAAGCTGAACGACGCGCCAGTCGCTCAGCCAATATGAAGGTAGGTGCCGCATTTTCACTGGTCACTGTTGCAGGCGTGGGTTTACTGTTTATTCAATTCATGACACTGGGTTTGCTCACCATCACTGCAGCCAGCGGTGCGCTTGGTGGTTATTTGCTGCGCTGGAAGCAAACGCGAAATATGATGCAACTCCACTACGACGCAGATGACCCCCAGTTACCTGTGTCAACAGAAAAGCCGCGCCTTGTAGGCAAAGGCAGCTCTTCGAAAAAGAGTGATTCTATTATTAGTGCAGATTGATAGTACCGACTGACAGTACTGACTAATTTTACAAACTGATCGGTACTGACTGAATAATGTAAGACTGATAGGTAAGGACTGATAGGTAAGGACTGATAGGTAAGGACTGATAGGTAAGGACTGATAGGTAAGGACTGATAGTTAAGACTGATAGTTAAGCGCTCACTGTAATTAATGTGTTCAAAAATGCAGCCTCATTTGTTCGTCTTGCGAACTGACGCATAACATTGATCTTTTATGTCGGGTAGTATTGGGAAGCAGGCAAGGAATGCCTGATCGTTGATGCAACGGAGTTTGCATCAAACTTTGTAATAAGAGTGTTCAAGATGAACACCACGTGAAAGGGATATCATGGGTAAAGCTTACCAAAGGACGGGCTCGGCTCGCCAACTAAACGCCAGTGTGCGTATCGCATCCACCGTTATTGCGATGTTGCTATTGAGTATCAGCGCAAACACCTCTCAAGCTCAGAACAACAACGACCATAGTCTGTGGCAGGTCATAACAGACCAAGGTGACCAATCTATTGAGCATGATGCTCATCGGTGGAACGAAGTGGCGCGTACTTCAAATGTTGTTGATAAGCAAGGTTGGTATCGCACAACCCCCGAACAACCACAAATAGTGGTGCCCGTGACACAAGTCTATCAACAAGCTCTTACTTCACCGGTACAACGTGCGGTAACGCAAGGCTCTACTCAAGCTCTTGGTCGCCGAAGTGGGACTCTTCCGCCCAGCCCTGTGGCGTCAAGTTCATTACCCATCACACCTAATAATACAACTAATGCGTTAGTGTCTTCACAGGTAGTTCAAGTACAAACCCAATCAAACGAACTGCAATATGCCATTCCACCACGCACCATTAATCTGGATTTGTTTGTGGGAGAGGTCCGTGTCATGGGGGTTGTTGATACCAAGCGAGTAGCTGTTGGTAACGGTAGTATTGTTAATGCAAAAGTGATTGAATCTAACGAGCTACTTATCATCGCTACCGGAGTAGGTAGTACCTCACTACGACTATGGAATTCCGACGCCACGCAAACTGACTACAACATACGAGTATCTGAAAATGATCCACAAACGCGTGTGCGGTTAGAGCCCATGGTGCGTATGCGTGTTCGCATGGTTGAATTCAGAAAGAGTGCCTTAGGCAGGTTAGGTATCGACTGGAGCGACAGTGCCGCTGGGCCAACCTATGGGGCAGCAGGTGCAAGCTCCAATAGCGCCTCGTTTGTTCCAACGATTGAAGGTGGCAGTGGTTTGGTATCGGCGGCCACGTCGTTTTCTACCTATTTTGGCATTGCATCGAATATTACATCCAGAATAAATTTTCTAGCGCAAAATGGTGATGCGGTGACGTTGGCCGAACCCGTGCTCAGCGCAATGAACGGCGGCGAGGCAAGTTTTCTAGCCGGTGGGGAGGTGCCTTATCCAATTGTAGGCGCGAACGGTCAAACGCAAGTTGAATTCAAGGACTACGGTGTAAAATTGAACGTGGCGCCCTTAATCGATAACGCCGGTAATGTCCGTGCCAAGCTGGAAACAGAAATCAGCCAACTTGACTCTTCAGTGTCTATACAAGGGGCGCCTGGGCTGCTTACACGACGAGCGCAAACAGAGGTAACTGTTCGATCTGGAGAGACCATCGTGATATCTGGGCTGTTGAGTTCGGAGAGTAGCGGCGATGTTGACATGATTCCTTTAATTGGCAGATTACCCATTATCGGACGTCTCTTTAGCTCTAGATCCAAACGCAATAGCGTTAGTGAGCTGGTAATATTCGTAACACCTGAAGTCATAGAGCCGCAACAACCTATGATCAATGCTAGAGAGCAACGTTATCTACAGGAGTCAGGAAAGCGGCTGGCTGACATGCGTATGAGGTTGCCGTTGATGGAGTAGTGCAGGGCTTGTACCTGTGCACTATCCATACAGTTAGGCGATTAGCTACCTAGTATTCATCGCAGTCGATTCACGCACAATCACATGACTAGGAATGGTCGTGTCGCAAACCTCTGATGCATCTGTGCGGTTTAACTGCTCAATGAGTATCTTAGCGGCGCTTTGTCCTATTCTACGTGCTGGTAGGCGAACTGTTGTTAAAGGTGGTTCAATGGCAGCAGAGCCACGAAAGTCACCAATACCAACAACTGATACTTCCTCGGGTATACGGATACCGAGCCTGATAGCACCGTGTATCACTCCGTGGGCAATGACATCGTTTCCGCAAACAAACGCTGTGGGTGGGTTATCACGTAATACGTCCATCGCCAGATGTTTAGCTGATGCCATGTCGTATTCACATTGATAATCCCGATGCTCACTGAGAGTAATGCCAGTGGCGCGTAGTGCACTGAGCACACCTTGTTTACGATCTCGTGCGCGATCGTTACTGTGTGTATCAGGAAAGAGAAGGGCAATATCACGATGCTTTAAATCGATGAGATGTTGCGTAATATCGAATGCACTCTGATAATTGTTTGTACCAATGGTGGGTATGCCAGGTACACCCGTTGAATTCCATAAAGCCACTACAGGAACACCTCTAACCTTGAGCATCTCCACTGCAGCTATGTCATGGTCACGGCCTACAAGCGCAATGCCGTCGATGCGTCGCTCAAGCAACGATCGCACAATACTCACTTCGCGCATCAGATCGTAGTTGTGGCTGGCAATGATCATGGTGCGATCATGTAAGTGAAGCTCATTGGAAAAGGCCTCAATGAGTTCGGAAAAAATGGCGTTGTCTATGGTGGGTACCACGAGCCCCACTGTGCCGCTCATTTTGCCGTGCAGAGCACCCGCCGTGCGATCGCGTATATATCCCAGTTCTCTTGCCGCTTTCTCGACACGTTCACGAGTTTGCGGTCTGACAGTTTCGCGTGAGTTGAAGCAACGAGATACGGTCGCACCCGATACTCCAGCGCGTGCTGCCACATCCAGAATACCTGGTGCGCCTTTGCGTGAGCGGGATCGACGTTTAGGAGCTGTGGAATTCAATGGTTAGTATTCATCGTAGTGTCAGGTTATTAATTTTAGGGTTGAAGTGTGTGGCGCTTTGCTGAACAGATTGCTTTCCAAGACTTCAAACAATAAATCAAAAATGTAAACGTTTGCATTTTTATTTTCATGCGTTAGTCTAAGGCTATATTAATGGAAGTGGGTACCTATGGAGTTTCTACAGTATTTCGGAGGGGTCTTCGAGCCAGTGTCGTTCATGTTGCTGCTTGGTGGGACTATTGGTGGCCTCATTCTGGGTGCAACCCCCGGTCTTTCGCCCACCATGGCTGTGGCTCTACTCATTCCCTTCACGTTTCAGTTGCAAGCTACGCAGGGCTTAATCCTGTTAGGCGCAGCCTACACATCCACTGTTGCCGGTGGAGCTGTTAGTGCCATCTTGCTGCGAATACCAGGTGCTCCTGCCAATATCGCTACAGCCCTTGATGGCCACGAAATGGCTAAACAGGGCCGAGGTACAGAAGCCTTGCATGTGTCGTTCATGGCTTCTGGTGTCGGCGGTGTTATTGGCGTGTTGCTGCTAATTTTCCTCACGCCCGTATTGGCTAAATGGGCATTAGCCTTTGGGCCCTCTCACTTGTTCTGGATGGCTATTCTGGGTGTCACGGTTATTGGGTCGCTTGATTCACGCTCGTTTGTTAAAGGTCTTCTGTCTGGTTGTCTGGGTCTTTGGTTGTCCATGATTGGCTACGATGATATCCAAGGGGCTCAGCGGTTTATTTTTCACGATTCATTAACTGGTGGCGTTAATATCATTACCGCGCTCATTGGTATTTTTGCTATCCCACAAGTGATAGAAATGCTTTCAAAAGGACGTGTGGAGCACAAAGTCACATCGGTGAGTGTGGGTTCACAATCCATTTTTACCTCAATGAGGCTGCTGTTTCGCAACTTTAAAGCGATGTCCATTGGCACGGTGGTCGGTTCTATCATCGGCCTGATCCCCGGCGTAGGGGGCCAGATTGCAGGTTTGCTAGCCTACGATCAGACACGCAAGTTCTCTAAAGACAAAGACACCTTTGGGCGTGGCAATCCTGCCGGTGTTATCGCTGCAGAATCTGCCAACAATGCCATGGTAGGACCATCGCTAGTGCCACTGTTAACGTTATCTATACCCGGTAGCCCAACCGCTGCTGTGTTGTTAGGCGGTTTGTTAATCCACGGAATTTTCCCGGGTTCAGATCTATTTGACAACTACCCTGATGTGGCTTGGACATTCATTAATTCCATGCTCATCGGACAAATTCTGATGGTCATTTTCGGTATTTGGGTTGCGCAGTATGCTGCGAAGGTAGCGCACATTCCGCCACCTGTAATGGCTGCAGCTGTCATGGTGCTGGCCGTTTTTGGTTCCTACTCTGTTCAGCAATCAATGGGTGATGTGTACATCATGGCAGTGCTGGGCATAGGTATGTATCTACTTGAAAAAGTCGGCTTTTCAGCAGCGCCACTGGTGTTGGGGTTAATACTGGGACCCATCGCAGAGGCTAATTTTATTCAAGGAAGCATGATAGCGAATGCTGTAGATGGCCCTTTTGTCTATTTCCTCAATGGTACTTTGAACCTGTTTCTCGTAGCACTCGTGTTGGCCTCTATTGCTTATAGCTTTATCTCTACCAGATCGACTAACAAAAAGCAGGTGGGCGTATGAGCACGCATGAAGCGCCTGTCAGCCGAACACAACATCTGATACCGGCAGCTGCCATCCTCACGTTGGCTATAGTAGTGGCCTGGCTTAGCTTTACGAGGGAGCCGGCAGCGGCATTTTTGTTCCCTAGATTGATTGGTAGCGTGATGCTTTTGCTAGCCGTATGGAATTTTGTGCGAGCATTTTTAGGTATGGCAAAAATAGGGGATGGACTGCGCGGTCAGGCTGTGTTGAATGTTTTGCCAGGGCTTGCATTACTGCTTATTTTTGTTTTGTTTGCAGCAAAATATTTTGGTTTCTATGTAGCATCAACTGTTGCCTTTTTTGGCGTTTATTCCCTATACGATCCAGCCTCTCATCTGGCGCTGGGCACTTGGTTAAAACGCTTAGTAGTTACGGTCGGTTTTATGGCCGTGATATACGGCTTGTTTTCATTGTTATTAAAGGTCCAAACACCAAGAGGCCTGTTTTTCTAATACACCGATACACCGATAAAACGAATACCACTAAATACTAACGGAGAGAGTTATGAAAAAGCACTTGATATCCCTGGCTGTACTAGCCGCGTCTACGCTGTTTGCACCCACTGTTGTGCAGGCTGAAGGTTACCCTGAAAGGCCCGTGTCGCTGATGGTCTCTTATGGGGCTGGAGGTGCTACTGATTTTCAAGCTCGTATCGTCACCATGATGTCTGGTGGTGAGGATTTTCTGGGTCAGCCAATGGTCATCATCAATAAGCCTGGTGCCGGTGGTCGAGTAGGTTGGAACTGGTTCGCTACAGAAGCTGAGACTGATGGCTACACAATGGGTGCCTATAACATTCCGCATTTTATTGCTCAATCAATTGAAGGCGGTGTTAAATATTCTGCTGAAAGTTTTGAGCCCATTGCCAACTGGGGCGCTGATCCGGCAGTGCTCATAGTCGGTGCAGATAGCCCGTACAACACCGTCGAGGAGCTCATTAATTTTGCCAAGGAAAATCCGGGCAAGGTCACGCTCTCTGGTGCTGGGCTGTATGTCGGTCATCATATTGCCGCATTGCAGATCATGAAAGCTACCGACACTAAACTGGCTTATATACCTACCTCTGGTGGTGGTGCTGCAGCGATGAAAGCGGTCATTGCTGGTGATGTAATAGGTGGTATCAACAACTTGTCAGATGCGTTCAGAGCGCTGGAAGCCGGCAACGTAAAAGTGCTCGCAGTCGCCGACCTTGAGCGTTCTACCGAATTTCTTCCCGACGTTCCTACGTTTAAGGAAGCAGGCTATGACGTAGATAATGCATCAGTTAACTTTCGAGGTGTCATGGTGCCCGTAGGTACTGATCCCGAAGTTATCGACATGTTGGCCGAGAAAGTACCTGCCATGTTTGCAAGCGATAGAGTCGCTAAGCAGATGGCCGCTGGTGGTTCACCCATGATGATCATGACACGTGAGGAAGTACAAACCATGTGGGCAGCACGTCAAGAGACTTTAACCGAGTTGCTTGCCGGTCTGAAGTAATCGCGATGACTACCTGCCCTTGAATAAGAGGGCAGGTTTTTTACGCTATCAATTTGCTATACAACTCAGCATATCTAATCAATACCCTTGAGGAGGCTCCGTGTCCGTTCAAACTGCCAAAACTGAAAGTGAGACCAACAGTGAAGTACGGCTTGTAGACGAGTTGGTTGCCCGTGCGCGTGCCGCTCAAGTAGAGTATGCAAAAGATAGTGACCAACAACGCTTTGACATGGCTGCGCTTTCGATAGGTTGGGCCATTATGGAACCTGACAGGAACAGGCGCTTAGCTGAACAGGCTGTCGTTCAAACGGGTCTGGGTAATGTGGCAGACAAGCTCACTAAAAATCACCGAAAAACACTGGGTTTGTTACGAGATATAAAGGGCGTTGTCACCACAGGTGTTATCAACGATGACCCTGAAACAGGTATTACCGAAATAGCTCGTCCAATAGGCGTTATTGGGGCGGTCGTACCCTCTACTAATCCGGCGGCAACACCTGCCAATAATGTTATCAACGCCTTGAAGTGCGGTAACGCTATCATCCTGTCGCCTTCACCCAAAGGTGTTGAGGTGTGTGCAGAGCTATTAGTGATGATTCATGCTGAGTTTGCCAAGTTGGGATTGAACCCTGATCTGGTGCAGATGCTACCTCTACCATCATCCAAGGTAAAAACACAACGCCTGATGGAAGTGGTTGATCTCATTATCGTAACAGGCAGTCAGGATAACGTACGTCGTGCCTACGAATCGGGCACACCTGCTATTGGCGTGGGTGCTGGCAATGCCACCGTTATTGTTGATGAAACCGCTGATATTGATCAAGCGGCTGAGAAAATTGCACGTTCAAAGTGTTTTGACAATGCCACTTCCTGTTCTTCAGAAAACGTGGTGATAGTGGTGCGTTCAGTTTACGAAAAATTTATTCAAGCCATCCATAACCATGGCGGTCGCCTACTCAATGAGACGGATGCCAATAAGGTTAAAGCATCACTGTTTGAAGGAGGACATTTGAATCGCTACATGATCGCTAAAGACATACACACGTTTTTAACGATTGCAGATGTTGCCGTGGAGGATGCAAAAACGGCGCGATTTGTTCTATTGCTCAGTAACGATGTAGGTTTACAAGCACCTGAATCAGGTGAAAAACTGTCTTTGGCGCTTACGTTGTATATAGCTGATGACTATGAGTCAGCGGTAAGTCGTGCAACCGAGGTACTGGATTTCCAAGGAGCGGGGCATTCTATTGGTTTGCATTCAAATGACGATCAACGCGCCCGCGCGCTAGGGCAGCACATGGCTACTTGTCGTGTGATTGTGAACCAAGCTCATTGTTTTGCCACAGGTGGCTCGTTTGACAATGGGTTGCCCTTCTCGCTGTCGATGGGGTGTGGCAGTTGGGGTGGCAACTCCATAGATAACAATTTGCATCACCGACACTTCATGAACATTACTCGAGTGGTGCGGCCTATAGCAGCTCGTGAACCATCGCTAGAGGCTATTTTTTCTGACTACTGGCAAGTGGCAGGTCGGTGATTTTGCAAATGTCTAGCCAGTGTTTGCAACGAATAAATATAGCGAAATACAAGCCATTTTTGCAATTATGCGTGACGTGTAGGCTGCATTTTTCGTGGAGACTAATGTTATGTTAGACAGCCACAAGCGAGAATCAATCAGAGAGCTAATTGATCGCCAAGCGCTGGAACACGCAGACGAGCTTTATTTGATCCAACCAGATACATCGTTGCATATCACATTTTTTGAACTACAACAGCGTGCAAGAAACATCGCACATTGTATTGCAGCGCAGGGTGTTGAGCCGGGTGTCAGTGTGGCGTACGCGATGACCAACGGCCATAGTTGTGCGATGACAGTGCTCGGTATTATGTATGGTGGCTATCGTGCCGTAGCCATTAACCTGGTGGCTGGCCGTGATGTTATTGCCTATGTTTTGGCTCATTCGCAATCAGTGTTAGTGCTAACTCAACACGAACATACTGAGCTTATCACTGGTGCGTTAGCCTGTGACGTGTATGCGCAAGAGTACGCATTGCACAGTGATGAAAAACAACTTCATCCGCAGCTTGTGCAAATTAGTGATACAGATACCACGTTATGGAAAACAGGTGAGCTGGATAGCCAACAGCCGCAAGCAAACCAACAAAGTGATACTCATTTAGTCAACATTGCTCATGATCGTGATCATGCAGTGCAAACGGTAAGTCATTCAGATGATGCCTTGTTGATGTACACCAGCGGTACAACCGGTCGTCCAAAAGGAGTAACACTCACGCAGACCAGTGTCATAGTAGGTGGCTACAACGTGGCTATCGCTCATCAGCTAAGCTCGTTGGATAGAGCATTGTGTGTGTTGCCCCTTTATCATATCAACGGATTGTGCGTGACCCTCTTTGGAGCGCTGGTGTCTGCCAGTTCTCTGGTGTTGCCACACAAATTTTCGACAAGCTCATTCTGGAATCTGGTGGATGATCATCGTTGTAGTTGGTTTAGTGTAGTGCCCACGCAAATTGCCTATTTATTGCGTGACGCCGACGTTAGCCAACAAGCAATAGTGAAGCGAGATTTTCTACGATTTGGCCGATCGGCCTCTGCACCGTTGTCCCCTGATGTGCATTTGGCTTTTGAGCAACGTTTTGCTGTACCACTCATAGAAACTATGGGGCTAACCGAGAGTGCGGCGCAAATTCTAAGCAACCCTTTGCCTCCGGCACAACGCAAACATGGCACTCCAGGGCTACCCGTAGGGTGTGAAGTTACCATTGTGGACAAACATCTACAAGTTGTGGCCACAGGGGTTGAAGGAGAGCTTTTGGTGCGTGGTGAAAACGTCATGAATCGCTACTTTCGCAATGAATCTGTTACCACTGAAACTCTAGTGAATGGTGGCTGGCTACGCACAGGTGATTTAGGTCGAAAGGATGAAGATGGCTTCGTGTTTATTACCGGCAGACTTAAAGAGTTGATTATTAAGGGTGGCGAAAATATTGCACCTCGCGAAATAGACGATGCACTTTATCAACACGCTGATGTGGTGGAAGCGGCCGCTTTTGCCTGCCCGTGTGATGATTTTGGGCAACGCGTAGAGGCTGCTGTGGTGCTAAAAAAGTCTTCACAACTCAGTGAAGCCGATTTGATCGAAGGTTGTGAGCAGAGGGTAGGCCGTTTTAAGTGCCCCGATAGAATTCACTTTTTACAAGAGCTGCCAAAAGGGCCATCAGGCAAAATTCAGCGATCAAAGATTCACCAATTAGTGGTTGGTTAGTGTCAAGTTTAGCGAAAAGCGGTTGAATGTATACAAAACAATGAAACTGGCCTATCTGTAGGATAGATAGCCTAGCGTTACAAAACTCAAATTGTGAGGCTACGTGTCGTGAGAGTGCTCGATTATCCGGCAGCTATTTTGCAATCAACTGGACTCTTCAGCATCGGTGGCAATTGCTGTGAGTCGTCTTGATTCCTTCGGTTCACGAAATACCAGTTCATGCTCCACAACACGTTCGTTGTCTGGTACCTGAGCATAGGCAATGGCATTGTCTACAACTGAGCGGTGAGGAGATTTTTCACAAACCGGGTCGGCTGCAGCTGGGTCGTTAGCGAGCATAAATGCCTGACACCGGCAACCACCCAGATCAACTTCAGCTTCAGGGCAGGACTTACAAGGCTCTTTCATCCAGCCAGTACCACGGTATCGGTTGAACCCTTCTGACTCGTACCAAATATGCTCAAGACTGTGCTCAGACACCTTAGGGAATTCCAAGCCTGGTAGCATGCGTGCGGTATGACAAGGTAGAGCAGTTCCGTCAGGTGCTACAGTGAGGAAAACGTTGCCCCATCCGTTCATGCATTTTTTAGGACGATTTTCATAGTAGTCTGGCACCACAAAGATAATTTTCAAACGATCACCAATGCGTTCACGGTACTCGTTAGTGATGCGTTCAGCGTTTTCAAGCTGTTCCTTTGACGGCAACAGTTGATCACGATTTACCACAGCCCACGAGTAGTACTGGGCGTTAGCAAGCTCAAGATATTCTGCACCCAAATCCAGAGCCATATCAATAATTTTATCAATGTGATCAATATTTAAACGATGAATGACACAATTGAGCACCATGGGCCATTCATGCTGTTTAATGAGCCTTGCAACGCGTTGTTTCAGGTCGAACGTCTTGGTATTGCTTAAAAAATCATTGGACTCTTTTGTTGAGTCTTGGAACGAAAGCTGAATATGCGCAAGTCCTGCATCCTTGAGCGCACGTGCACGCTTTTCAGTAAGACCGACGCCTGTGGTCAATAGATTAGTATAAAACCCAAGTGAACTTGCCTCGGCGACCAGCACCTCTAAATCATCACGCAGCAGTGGTTCACCACCTGAGAAGCCGCACTGCACGCTGCCCATGGCACGGGCTTCACGTAATACTTTTATCCAACCATCTGTGGAAAGTTCTTCCTCTTGCGTTGCGAAATCAACAGGATTAAAGCAAAACGCACAGTGAAGAGGGCAACGGTAAGTAATCTCTGCAAGAAGCCATAATGGGGGGCCTGGGCGTTGATCATCATGTTTGCTTGGAAGGCCGTGCTTGAGGAATTCGCTACTCATAAGGGTGTGTTTACCTTAAGCCAATTTTGCTCAATAGCCACGCTAACGAAGCCGGTTACGTCATTCACGAGCACAGTGGTCTCAAAGGCTGTCTCAAGCTCTTTGACAATATGGCCGATGTTTTTCTTGCCATCACAGCGTTGCATGATCTCAGCGGCGCTTTGGTTTAACTTGACCATGCCTTCTGGATAAAGCAGTACCCAGGACTCCTGAGCTTGTTCATACTGCAAACGAAAGAGCGAGTTAAGAGTGGGTATGCTCGCTGATGTGAGTTCAGTGCTCATGCGTTTGTCGCTCTGGCAGTTGCCGGACTTTTCACTGATTGTATTGCATCCAGCTCGGGGTCCACATCAGAGGGTCTGTTGTTGGCAGGTGGGCGATCGGGCAAGCCATAGCGTGTTGCCATGGCGTCGTTCATTTGCCAGAGCACATCAAGTTTGAAATTGAGGATCTGCAGAGCACGTTCCTGTTGTTCGCGTGTTGTGAAGTAATCTAGGGTGATGGTCAGGCCGTGTTCAACATCACGACGTGCTTGTGTCACGCGATTGCGAAAGTACTGTAAGCCCTCACTGTCGATCCACGGATAGTGTTCGGGCCATGTCGCAAGCCTTTGTTTATGAATAGCGGGCGCAAACAGCTCTGTCAATGAGGCGCAAACCGATTCTTGCCACGGTCTTGTTCGTGCAAAATTCACGTATGACTCAACTGCAAACCGCACACCGGGTGTCACGTGCCGTAAATCAGTGATTTCCTCACGTGACAACCCTACGGCAATGCCTAGGCGTATCCACGCCTCAATGCCACCTTCATCGGACAGACCGTTCAAGTCCTCAAAGCCGTCGTGATCTAGCATGCGCTTGATCCACTCGCGTCGAATTATTCGATCTGTGCAGTTGGACATCACGGCTGCATCTTTAATAGGGATGGCCACTTGATAGCTAAATCTATTAGCAACCCATCCGCGTATTTGCTCGACAGATGCTTCACCGGTATTTAGCATGATATTGAACGGGTGATAAATGTGGTATGCCTTGCCTTGCTCGCGCAAACGTTCCTCAAACTGTTCTCTGGACCAAGGTTGTGCACTAGCAATAGTCATCTTTGCTTTCCCAGTTATTCAGATCTCTATCTCAAGACCGTCCATGGCAACCTCTATACCGTGCTCTGTCAGTTGTTGCCGCTCCGGACTGTCTTCATTGAGAATAGGGTTGGTGTTGTTGATATGGATAAGTACTTTACGTGTACTTGCTGGTAGCTTATCAAGCCATTCGATCATGCCACCTGCACCGCTTTGTGGCAAGTGCCCCATCGCTAGGGCAGTTTTTTGCGATGCGCCGCGACTGATCATTTCATCATTAGTCCACATCGTACCGTCAACCAGCACAACATCACTGCTTTGCATAGCTTCCCAGACATGCGGTTCCATCTCGCCAAGTCCAGGTGCGTAGAACAGTGTTTTACCCGTTTTTTTATCACGCATCTGCATGCCAAGTGTATCGCCGGGCACCGGTTTGTCACGGTGTGGAGAATAGGGTGGTGCATTACTGGTTAATGACAAAGGTTTGAAGGCTACATCTGCTGCGCCTTCAATATCAAATTCTTCCTCATCCAGCATTATTGGTTGCCAGTTGATATCGCAGTAGTGACTGAGGACTTTGAATAAGGGATTACCAACACTTAAGTCCTCCCTCACTGGTTGTGTGCAAAAAAGTCTAAGTGGCTTTTTATTTTCTCGCAACATTAATAGACCGGTTGTGTGGTCAATTTGTGCGTCCATGAGTACAACAGAAGCTATCCCTGTATCACGTAGATTGCGAGCGGGTTGTAGCACACCACATTGCTGTATCTGGGTGAGGATGTCGGGGCTTGTGTTGAACAGTACCCAATCAATGCTGTTACTGCTGATCGCAATCGAAGACTGTGTTCGCGCTTGTGCGTTTATAGTGCCACGTCTGAAACCATCACACATGGGGCAGTTACAATTCCATTGCGGGTAGCCACCACCAGCAGCCGATCCAAGTACCTTAAGCTTCATGGTTGTTTTTACGTCTTATATAAATTAACGGAGATATTTAGCAAAAAAAAACCGGACAACTAAGGTCCGGTTTTTATCGTTCAATATGTTAATGACAGCACCCTGAGAGCCTGTTTTTGGGCAGGCACCCAGGCTGCAGTTAACATTTCACTAATTATCGATTCATGAAATACATAGTAATTTCAAAGCCGAATCGTACGTCAACAGCTACTGGTGTTTCCCAAGTCATTTTCGTATTCCTCTTTAGTGTTGTGTGTGGTCACCGAATCCTCCCCACAGGTTGTTTTGCTAGTTCACCTCGTTAACATAAACTAACAAAACACAATATAGAGTGTACATCTTGTTTGTTATGTGGTCATCAACTTAAGTTCAGAAATTTCTCTATCTTGTGTGTATTAGGTAGCTAGTTTTATTGTGAAATATTGATAATAATCATAAGTTTATGAGAATATATTCATATTTTTACTTAAAAAACACTTGTTTATAGGTTTAATTGCTTTACCGACAATTTACTGTTTTTCTTTCACTATTCCACTGACATTTATTTGTCGTCTTTAATACGCTAACGGTTTTGCAGTGTGGCAGAAAATGCAAGAGCTGTAATATCGGTGCAAACGATACAGTTTGCACCGATATAAAAATGCCTATCCTTAGAAGGTTTTAAAACGATCGCCAATTAGGCAAGCTTGGGATCTCGTCCCAAGCCTCCCTCGCCAGCTAGGCTAGAACAACACCACACTACGAATACTTTCACCTGAATGCATTAGATCAAATGCTTTGTTGATATCCTCAAGCGGCATGGTGTGTGTAATTAGGCTATCGATATCGATACGTCCATCCATATACATATCAACAATTTTTGGTACATCGGTGCGACCGCGTGCACCGCCAAATGCGCTGCCGCGCCAAACACGTCCGGTGACTAGTTGAAAGGGGCGTGTACTGATTTCTTTGCCTGCCCCTGCCACGCCGATGATGACACTCTCGCCCCAACCTTTATGACAACATTCCAACGCTGAACGCATAACATCAACGTTACCAATACATTCAAACGAGTAGTCCGCGCCACCACCGGTAAGCTCTACCAAATAGTCGACAAGGTTGTCGCCGTGGTCTTTTGGATTTACGAAGTGTGTCATACCAAATTTTTCGGCCACGGATTTTTTATCTGCATTAAGATCTACGCCGACAATCTGGCGTGCACCAACCATACGCAATCCTTGTATGACGTTCAGACCAATACCACCTAGACCAAATACAACAGCGGTGGAATTTGGCTCAACCTTGGCTGTAAACGTAACTGCACCCACGCCCGTGGTTACACCGCAGCCGATGTAGCAAATTTTTTCGAATGAAGCGTCTTTACGCACCTTTGCTAATGCAATTTCCGGCAATACGGTATGGTTAGCAAAGGTAGAGCAACCCATGTAGTGCAAGATCGGTTTTCCCTTATAAGAGAACCGCGATGTACCATCAGGCATGAGCCCCTGACCTTGAGTAGTGCGTACTTTCTGGCATAAATTCGTTTTGGGGTTGAGGCAGTACTCGCATTCTCGGCACTCTGGTGTGTACAGCGGAATAACATGGTCTCCTGGTACAACACTGGTTACACCTGGGCCAACTTCAAGCACGATACCCGCGCCTTCATGTCCAAGGATGGCAGGAAAGGCACCTTCAGGGTCAGCGCCTGAGCGTGTAAAGTCATCGGTATGACAAATACCCGTTGCCTTGATTTCGACCAAGACCTCTCCAGCTCTCGGTCCATCCAGATCGACTTCAACAATTTCTAACGGTTTGCCCGCTTCAAAGGCTACAGCTGCACGAGTTTTCATGGGTTCTCCTCTTCGGATCTTTTAACTAGACGACTGCAATCAGTATAGCTTGTGCTAGCAGAGATACCGTCCAAAAGCATTTTCATGTAATGGAGCAAGCGGCTTAAAAATTCATGCAGCTAGTGGTACTTTTGGGGATGCTTTCTGAGTTGCAACTCTCAAATTTATCTGCTCTGCTGGGAACCCAACTACACAGCATCATCTGTGAATTTTTGTTGCATGCTGAGGGGCGATAAACACGCACTTTTGGCGTATTGTGCGATGACATAAGTTGCCAACGCAACAGTAAAGCTAGTAAGCACTAGGCTCTTTAGGCTAACTTGTAAACTATCGTTGTAAAGCGAAGGATACCGTTCTGTCGTTTTGGTAACAGTATGTGAACGGCATCGCTTTTTGGGTTGGCCAATTCCTCACATTATTTGTTAGCATTAACGAATATGCCGGCCTACCAAAGGTGACAGTCAGCGTGTTCTCGTTGATTGATGTCGGCTTGAGCGGAGAGCACAACATTGAAAACATTATCTCGTCAACGCTACAGCAGCCGTGGTCCTATGGCTTTAGGTCTAGCTGTTTTGGCGTGTATGCCATTAAACGCTTTCGCTGCCGTTTTCACACCAACGGACGAGCTTAGTTTACGGGCAAGTCTTGCAGAAGCTGAAAGTAATGGTCAGGCCGATACCATTAACTTAAACGGCGCAGAAATCACGTTAGTTAACGGCCCGCTTACTTATGCAGGTACTAGTGAGCATCAACTTACTATCCAGAACGGATCGTTAGTTGCCGAGAGTCAAACTGCTATTTTGCAAATTACTGGATCGGCTCTATCCAATGAGCGTGTTGTTATTGCAAACCTTACCTTTTCAGGTGGTGTCAATTCAGTTGCAACAGGTTCTGGGCAGGGTGGTGCTATTTTCTCAAGATTACCCCTTGTTATACGAGCGTCCACATTCAGGGACAACAGTGCAGAGAGGACAGGTGGTGCTGTTTACGGAACAAATACGCTTCAAATTTCCAACTCGTTTTTCGAGAATAATAGCTCGGGAGACTCTGGTGGAGCTGTCAATGGATTAAGTGACGTTAGTATCGATGTATCATTATTTACTGATAATTTGGGTGTTCGAGGTGGTGCGGTGTTCACTAGCAGCGCATCTTCATTAGTTGTCACTGGTTCCACATTTGAAAATAATAGGTCTAGTTCACTCGGTGGGGCTGTATTCGCTGTAGGCAGTAGCCCGGTGTCGCTCTCTGAGTCTTCGTTTATCGAAAACAGTGCGGTCACTGGTGGTGGTGCTCTGTATTTTCAATCGGTGCCACAAACAGTGGAAATTTCGCGAGTCACCATGTGGGACAACTCAGCTGGTGGCGAGAACGGTTCTGCCATTAGAAACTTTGCCAGTGACGTCAATCTGGTGAACACCTTTATTGGTAGTAACTTTGATAACGACAGCCTGAATTGCCAACTACTGGATGGTGCAGAGTTCTCGGCAGTTGATATCTTGTCGACTGATGCGTCGTGCGGTTCATCAACCACCACACCACCCGTGGTGTTTGCCTCATTCTTTGGTTCCCGAGCTCTAGTTACCAGCGATGATTTAAGCGTGGGTGCCAATAGTGATCAAGGATTACCTGTTCTGATTCCTTTGGAAGATGGCCCGTTAGATGATGCTTCCGGCGATGTTTGTGTGGGTTTGGATCAACGTGGTAACGCGGTTGTGGATGGCTTTTGCGATGTGGGTTCGGTGGAACTGTTGCCAACTGAGCAAGACTCAGACAACGATGGCATTAATGACGAACAAGACAATTGCCCTTTGATTGCTAATAGTCAAGCCGACAACTTAGATAGGGATCAATTCGGTGATGCCTGTGATGATGATGTTGATGGTGACGGTACGCCGGATGATGACGATGCATTCCCACTGCTTCCAAACGAAGACACTGATACAGACGGTGACGGGGTTGGTGATAACAGCGACAACTGTCCGACTGTGCCTAATGGTGGCCAAGAAAACAGCAATGCTAATCCTGAAGGTGATGCGTGTGAAGTAGAAGCTGCGCCTCTGTGTTTTGGTATAGAAGCCACTGTATACGTCAATAGTGAAAACACCATTATCGGAGGTCAGCAAGATGGTCAGTTCTTTAGTGGCACTCTTCGAGGCACATCAGGGGATGATGTGATTGTCGGCACGAGTAATAACGACCGAATAGTGGGCTTAGCCGGTGATGATCTTATCTGTGGTTTAGCAGGTAACGATTTCGTTACAGGTGCCGGAGGCGTTGATAGACTATTCGGTGGCGATGGAAATGATGAGCTTCGTGGCGGTACAGGCAACGACGAATTATTCGGTGGGGTCGGAGACGATACCTTGCGTGGCAGTGCAGGTAACGATGCGTTATCCGGTGAGGCTGGAAATGACAAAATACATGGCAATACAGGCAGCGATGTATTAAATGGTGGTGCTGGTAACGACACGCTGTTTGGTGGTCAGCAAGGCGACCAGCTGTTCGGTGGAAATGGCAATGATAGATTACTCGGTCATGACGGCAACGACATGCTAGATGGCGGCGCAGGCAATGATTTTGGACGAGGAGGCCGTGGTACTGATACTTGCGTTAACAATGAAACCAATAGAACCTGCACCGTTCAGTAGTTGATTGCGCTAAGTTTCTACAGTTATAACGTTTGATGAGGCCACATCTTCTGATGTGGCCTTTTTTTTGGTGCACTAAAACTGCGTGCTTACTATAAAATAGCATCATGTCATTATTGCTATTGTTCGCCGTAGTGTTGTTGATTGTTTTCCTACCGCAATGGTGGGCTAAGAAGGTATTTGCCAAACACTCACAACCTCAAGACCATATTCAAGGGACAGGTGGTGAATTAGCAGAGCATTTAATTGAGCGGTTTGAGATTGAAGGGGTTACGGTTGAAGAGACCGAAGAGGGCAATGATCATTACGACCCGGAATCCAAAACCGTTAAACTCTCGCCAAAAAACTATCGCGATAAATCTCTTACTGCCGTTGCAGTTGCTACTCACGAAGTAGGGCACGCGATTCAGCATCATAATAATGAGGCTAAATTGGCATTACGTTCTCGCCTGGTCAAAGTGTCTGTAAAGCTAGAGAAATTTGGCTCGATCATGATGATGGTCATGCCGGTGGTGTTAGTGTTGACCCGTAGCCCCGCTGCTGGTGCCCTATTATTTGCCACAGGGTTTTTAACGATTGCAGGGTCTTCGCTGATTCACTTAGTCACTTTACCCGTCGAATGGGATGCCAGTTTTGGCAAGGCGTTACCTATATTAAAAGAAGGCTATGTCCGTGAAGAAGAATTTCAAGCGGTTGATCAAATTCTCAAAGCTGCAGCATTCACCTATGTAGCTGCGTCCTTGATGGGGCTATTAAACGTCTGGCGCTGGATTGCGTTACTTAGGCGATAAAAGTGTCATTGCCGCGCAGGTGGGAACCCAGCCCATTTCAATGTGACAGCCCAACCGTTATCCCAAACTCGGTCCACCAAAGCGACGTCATTCCCGCGCAGGTGGGAATCTGGTATGCATCGACGTAACAGTCTTTCCTTGAATCTGGTTAGCAATAACCCATTCAATCCAAAATGCGCTCACGCGTATACAGCTTGCTAGCCAACATCAGCAACAAAGCGGCACCTATCAAAGTACCTACAACAGAGAGCACAATATGGTGCCAAGGTATCGCATTGCCCAGTACCACGCTCTCCAGCAACTGATACTGACTCAGCATGGGGTAGGGCATGGTGCTAGTGGTTGATTGCACATTTAGAAATTGCAGCACGAAGAATGGCGCCATGGGGATGATCATCATCAAACCTAAATAAGTCTGTGCCTCTTTAGTGCTTCGGGTGATAGCTGATACTGTAATCAACAAAGCTGAAATAAAGAACAACAACGGGCTTGCCAGAAGAAAGGCTCGGGTGAGAGTTGCCCCATCAAAACGAATCTGCCCATTGAGAAGTTCTACTGAAAACACTTTGAATAAGAGATAGATGCTTAGTGCGGTTAGCATCCCTGAGAGTGTCACAAAACACAAAGTAGCTCCGTACTTACCATAGACAATGGCGGAGCGAGACACAGGCAAGCTGAGCAGTGGCTCAAGAGAGTGTCGTTCACGCTCGCCTGCTGTGGTATCAATCGCGAGATAATAACCGCCCATCACCATCGACATGATAAACAGAAAAGGCAGTATTGACGCTAGTAACTGCCCAGATGCACCGTCATTGGATACATCGTTTTCAACCACCTGAAGCGAATTGAAGGTGGCAGGGTCAATGCCACGATGTTGCAGGCGCAAACTATTTAGCGTTTGCTCATAAACATTAATAATAGCCCGGATGCGTCGAGCCTCTTTAGTTGATTCTTTATCGGCGCTGTTCACATGCAATGTCAGTGGTGCAGGGACAGCGTTGCGTAATGATTCAGCGAAATCGTCAGGTATTTCCAATACCACGGCACTGTCGCCGAAGCGCAAGCTTTGTTCGACATTGTCGGGGGCATCAATCACATCAATATTGTTGCTGAACAAAAACTCCACCAGGTTGGGTGCTGCTTCATGGTTCACCACGCTCAAGGTATGTATTTCATCAAAATCTATTGATAACTGATTAAAGCTGGCAACCAGAGATCCGCCCAGAAGCAGTGGCAGCAACACAGGGCCAAATAGCAACGCATAGAACAACGTCTGTCTGTCACGCAGGTTGTCAATGATTTCTTTAAACATCACGACTAGAAAGCTCATGATGCTATCTCTTGTGTGTTCAGCTGGGCGGTGGCGGTGATGAATGCATCTTCCAGGTCTGTTTCGCCGGTTCTAGTCAAGATGCCGTCCAAGGTGTCCTCCATCGCTATGCGGCCAGCCGATATGATCGCTATGTGATCGCACAAAGCAGCGACTTCTTGCATGATGTGACTGGAGAAAACAATACAATGACCATCACCTGCGAGTTGTCGAATAATCTCACGCAAACCACGTGTTGCCATGACATCGAGCCCGTTAGTGGGTTCATCGAGCATAATAGTTTGTGGCCGGTGCACCAGCGCGCGGCCCAGAGCTACTTTGGTTTTTTGACCTTGTGAAAATCCGGCTGCGCGCCGTTCTACAAAGCCGCCCATGTCGAGCTGTTCCACCAGTTGATTCACTCGGGCATTCGCATCCAATCGCGATAAGCCGCAAAGTCTGGCGTAGTACAGGATATTTTCACGTGCGGTTAGTCGAGGATAGATGCCTGCGTTGTGTGGCATGAAGCCCAGTTGTTTACGCACAGCGAGCACATCGTTACGGACATCCAGTCCATCGATGATGGCAGATCCTGAGTCAGGCGTTACTAGTGTGGCAAGCATACGCAGCGTGGTGGATTTACCAGCGCCATTAGGCCCGAGTAAACCTGTGATGCTATTGTCTGCTGCATTAAAGCTGACACTATCGACTGCGACCACATCGTTCGACGATTTGTTTTTACCTAAACCTGCGCCCGCCGGTTTGAATCGCTTGCTAAGATTGTTGGCGACAATCATGGCAGTGGTCCATTGGCATCAACGAAAAAGGGGGTAGGGCGTAGCCTCTGCAAGCAATCGGTATTAAGTGTTTGCGCATCGGCTGTTTCGACAAATTGCGCAAGCAACACTGGCATGCAGCCAAAAGGTGCCTGCATGTGGCCCTGCGACTCATTAACGATGTGTTTGGCATTATTAAGAGTTTGCATAGCCAACTCCCCATAAGCAGGTGGCGTGATCGGATCGGCACCACCAGAGAGAATCAATGTGGGTGTGTCGCTTTCCAGTGGTTGCTTGAATTGCTTATCAATAATGCCTGCTGGCCAGTTTTCACACGTGGCCTTTATGGTGCTTAACAAGTCATCACCCAGATAGCTGCCTGGCGTGTCCACATTATCTGCTTGAGTGAAGAAAGGCACATCCTCTGTGCACACAACAGCATGGTGCATACCCGTTGACAGAGTTTGCCCCAGTGATGTGTTTTGCATATCGGATTGTCTTGCCAGAGGGGCTAGATTATCGTTCTCTATGGCATCGAACAGCATGGAAGGTAGGATAGCAGCGGTTTGTGAGCTGTAACTCATCAATCGCAGCGTCACCGCTAACTGTTCACGGGTGAAGGTTCTGGTGGTAAGTTGTCCCGTTGCTATGTCTTCATAGGTGATAGTTTTTGGGTTGTTTTCCAGTTCGTCTAATAATGCAAGGGTGGGCTTTATAAGATTACCAAATTCCTCACCACAACCACTATCCTTTTCACACCGTGCAAAGATTTTTTCTAACGATTGTTGTGCATACAAACCAATGTCTGGGCCCAAGGATAATTGTGGAGGAACAATGGCATCAAGAGCCATTGTGCGCACAGCATCCGGGTAACGCCGCAAGTAATGCATAGCGACACGTGTGCCGTAGGAAATGCCGTAAAGATTCCACTGTGTGATACCAAGCTGTACCCTGACTTCCTCGAGATCGCGCACGGCAACAGATGTAGTAAAAAAACGAGGATCGTGGGGCAAGCTTTGCAGGCATTCTAGCGACTGTGCGCTTATTTCATCTAGATCGATGGTAGACGTGACGCCGGTATCAAGAGTGGCATTATCGTTCTCGTGAGGGCAATCTAGTGAGCCAGAATCGCCAGTGCCGCGTTGATCCACCAAAATCACATCACGATCGCGCATGATATGCCGAAATGCAAAAGCAATCGTGGGAAAGGTGTCAATTGCAGATTGACCGGGCCCACCAGCTATTAAGGTCAACGCATCGTTGTTGCCAGATTGTCGACGTGACTTTATACGGGCTATGGCCAGTGTTTGTTTTCCGGCCGTCTCATTGGTTGGGTCTAGTGGAACTTGCACTGATGCGCATTGAGCGGTGAGCTGCACCGTATTGGTTCCGATGAAGCAATCTTGAAACACAATGCCTGATACTAAATGAGTGGTTTCATCAGTCGCTGCGTTAACGGTGTTGTCGTCGGTCTTAACCAAGGCTGCACCACTAACACTATCGTTAGCTGTGTTAGCGAAAAGCGTCTGCGAAAACACAATACCTAGCATCAAGAATGATGCTCGAAAGGCGCAAAATAATGTCGTCAGGATAGCGCGAGTGCGCTTCTGGATCTTGCCAACCTGAGTGTTGTCTGAAAGGGGAGCAGCATGCAAGTGAGGGGGTACTCTGTTAGTCTGAAGCCATAGCTGGAATCAAGCAATTGCCAAGCCAGTTGAGTGCGCATTCTGTCGCCGTTTACCAATTTGACTAATTTGACCCATTTCACTAACTCTAGCTATAAGAGCTATTTGAGAGGCATTTGGCGAAAAGGATCCATCAGGAAGCTTCGACTAAAGCAACTCTCGTAAACAGAGCGTTCTCCACAGCTAATTACAGCTCTTCCAGAACATCCTCGAGCTGGCTTCGGGCATTGCCTACCCAATTGTCGCGTTCAATACGCCCTGGGCCTATCTCCAGCGCATCAGCAATGTGCTGAATATCGTGTTTTTCCAATTGAGCTAGTTGCGAGTAGCTTGTAATACCCAGCTCGTTTAACGCTTTCTCAGTTAGTGGCCCGATGCCAAATATTTGCTGAAGGTCATCGGCGGTCTTGGACGGGGTGAAGCGTGTTCGCGCATGAAGCTGCAACTCTTCCTCTGAGTCAGGATGCAATGAGTTCAAGTCTGAGTTGTTGAACCTAGCTCTCTCAGCAGCAAGCTCCTCTTTAACTCGGTTCAGCTCCTCTTCTTCCGTCTCTGCGCCGATGTCCAGCATTTCTACCGCTGAGGTGTTGACTTTTTGTATTGCTTGCCTGGCAGTGTCGTCAAGCGGGGCTTGAGATGCGGTGTCGTTTGTCTGATCGAAATCCAGCTGAAAATCGTCACCGACTTCCATCACTTGGTCAAAGGGGTCGTTTTCTAATTCAGCGACTGCAATTACGGGAGCAGCTTGAGTCATGTCCAATGAAGATTCTTCGAACAGATCTTCTTCGTCAAGCTCATTTGCTGAAAACTCAGGCGGCGCCTGCGTATTGTCCAGTGAAGAACGGTCAAACGCATTCTGGGCGTCAGTTTCATCAAAGGGAAATTCGGCGGACGCTAGCGTCATATCCATTGATGATTCTTCAAACGACTCGTCACTGACGTGCATTAGGCCGTGCGGTACATCAGAAACACTCGCGTCGCTTGCTACCTGCGAACCGGCGTCCACTAATGGTGCAGCAGTAACCAGCCCACTGTTTGGAGCTTGCGAGCGGGCTCTTTCTTGAGGCACATCGGATGCAATCTCGCTGCTCGAGTCTTGCTGTGAGCGGGCATTTGCTTGAGGCGCATCGGATGCGGTCTCGTTGTTCGAATCTTGCGAACGGCTTTTCAGGGAAAAAGCAGAGGGTTCTTTGGAGAATCGTGAGTTAGGCGCTGGTGCGTTACGCGTGAGTTCGGCGATCTGCTCTTCAAGTCGCTTGTTATCAACGCTGAGGTTTCTTTCGCGAGACTCATGACGTTTCATGTTCTGCTGAGCCAGCAGCTGAGATTGCTCGAGATTAGTCAGCAGTTCGGGTATCTGCTGGTTAGCTGTTTGCAACGTGATGATTTGATCATGGGAACTGCGCTTTAATTCGTCGTAGTCGTCGTTGAGCATGCTAACGTCCGACCTTGCCTGCGTAACTTGCGCACGCTGGTGTCTTACCGTTTGTTGAAGTTGATGAACTCTTCCCGCGTACATACTGCGATGGATGAGCCAACCGATGGCCGCACCGACGATCATTGCGACCACGGTAACTAAGAGCATTTGTGATAATAAATAGATCATGCAGGCGGACTCTTCAGGCGTGGGTGGTTTTGCATGTCAGTTAACTGGATTGACTTCGATACGACGATTTCGAGATCGACCAGCTTCAGTGTTGTTATCGGCGATAGGACGAGTAGAGCCATAGCCTGTGACTGTCAGCTGGCTGGCAGCAACGCCACGATTCATGAAATAGCTGGCAACAGCTGAGGCGCGCTCACGGCTGACTCGCACGTTAACAGTGTCCGCACCGGTGTTGTCAGTATGACCTTCAATACGTATTTGAGAGTCTGGGTATTGCTTTAGTAATTGCAGCAGCTGTGTCAGTGCCAATTCGCTTTGTGTAGTGAATCTGACACTGCCAGGCTGGAAGCCGACCGCGCTGATATCAATCAAACCTAATGCATCTTTAAAATTCTGAGCTTTAACGCGTTGTTGTAGGGCCGGATCGAACACGGCGAGTGTGCGCTGGTACACGTGATTCACACCCTCGATCTGAGATAACTGGGTGTGTAGCGGCTCGGTGCTTTGGTCGACGAGCACTCTGCCAGACAAATGTAAATCACGGCCAGTAGCACTCACTTTTACATCGGGGTATGCGCTAGCGAAGCCTTGAGACGTGAGTTTGGCGTTAGCTTGCTGTTCTAGAGAGGCCGGAATTTGCCCTGCTGCTTGTAAAAACAACAGCGCTAGCAGTGCGCTGCCTCCTACTGCAACTACCCAAGGAATGATGCTGCCATTATCGTTGGCAGGCAAGATTAGATGGAGTGATTGTGCAGTGTTGTCTACACCAGACTGTAAGCTCATGGGAGTAATAGTAACATCGCCCCTCGCGCAGTGAAACCGTCTTGTGCCGTGCGCGCGAAATTAGATGAGCCGTTTGCTAGTTGGCGCTTGCTTCATTACTGCTGCTAAGATTTTTCAACCGCACTGAGTCTCTATTTGTGACCTGAACAATAGCGTCAGCGGCGCGATCTACGCTAGCTTGGTCCACAACGCTCACCGTCACAGGCTCACCTGAACCGTAAGATTTGGGGTGATGGGCCTCAATAGTTTGAGTTACCGGAGAGGCTTTTTCGATACGCTGTAGATGGGAGGTCGCTTTCTTGGCAATGGCCGCCGCTTTCTTTGCTGTTTCGTGCGCACTGACAGCCCGCATTCGCATGTTGGATAGTTCAATGAAATGCTTTTTCCCAAGTGCTTCTTCGCGCTGGCGAAGTTGCATGTTCTCTTGGTTCAATTGCTGAAACTTGCCAAGAGCCAAGCTCAGTAATTTCTCCCTAGGCTCGTGCTGGTCAACAGCCGCCTGAAGCTCTGCAGTGGACTTTGCCATGCCCAGCATGTCAAGAGATCGTTGGTTGTGTTGCTGCATTAGCCTTTTTTTGAGCTTGCGTGCGCGACGAGTGCCCACGAAATACCCCAACGCTATGAGCGCTATAGCCCCAGCGGTAAAAAAGAGTATTTCAGTCCATTCCATGGCGGTGCAGCTCAATCTTTAAAGGTTGCGTGTGAGCAATATACAAAAATAAAGCCAAGCGCGTACTCGAATATGTCGAAACAGGGATAATGTTCACATTAAGAAACTCACTGGTTGCACACTTGATCGGCGAACTAAATATCGGTTAAAACAACGCATTACAGTCCCTGCCTTATATGAATCCTTGGAGAAATGTTAAATTTTGTGGCAAATATGACAGTTTTGAGAATTTTCTCAAAATTGATCGAAATGCTATAGAGCTCACACTTTCCAAGAATTCAACCTCAGTCAGAACAAAATTATGGATACAAATGACCTTAATAGGCGCTTACGTTTTGCACTCACTATGGATGACAGCGATGTCATAGATAGCTATCGGCACGTTGGATACGAAGCTTCAATCGAACTTGTGAAAGCGTGGAGAATAAAGCTGGGAGAGCCTGATTATGTGCCTTGCCCGCCCGCGGCTATTCATGCCATGTTGAACGGTGTTGTTATTCAGAGGCGCGGGCCACAGGAGCCACTAGCTGCCAGTTCAACGCCGTCAACCGAGAAAAAGGCTGACGCCACTTCTAAGACTCAATCTGGCAATACGTCTGGGTCAGGTGATGAGTCTGTCCAGATAGTGGACAACAACGAGATTCTTAAACAAATCCGCATAGCCTTGTCTTTGAGAACAGACGATGTGCTGACGCTGATTAATTCTTCCGGAGGGAAGTTGAGCAAAGGTGAGCTAAATGCTTTATTCAGAAACCGCTCTGCAAGAAACTATCGTCGCTGTGGCGATCAGGTGTTGCGTTGGTTTCTTAGTGCCTTAGCCAGTGCTCGTGATGTAAAGCCTTCTGATACTGCTTCTGGCCCTGGTTGATTCGAATGGCGCTGACTTGCGGCAAGTTATTCCTGTGCGAGTGTAAATTCTCATGTGTCTGGCAATAGATTCACGCCTCCGCGGGAATGACGAGGAGGTTTCGCAGGAATGTCGTGGGGCTTGTGGGGATTGACATGGAGGCTCTGCGGTCATGACTCAGGAGCTTTGTGGGAGTCACGCAAGGACACAAATTTCACAGCTGTAAACCGCTTCGGTTCTGTATTTGGTACATTGACTCAACGTGTTACATCCAATACGTCAAAAATAGAGGACGATTCATGAAAATCAACATACTTGCCAGTGCTTGTCTGGTAAGCGCTACCTTGTTGTCGGGTGCGGCTGTCGCTCAGCAGCAATTTATTTCTATCGGCACAGGCGGCGTTACTGGTGTTTATTATCCTACGGGTGGCGCGATTTGCCGGCTAGTGAACAAAGGTCGTAAAGATCACGGCATCCGTTGTTCTGCGGAATCTACGGGTGGCTCGGTATACAACCTCAACACGGTTCGCGCTGGCGAACTTGAGTTTGGTGTTGCACAGTCAGATTGGCAGTACCACGCGTTTAATGGCACGTCAAAGTTTGAAGAGCAAGGCGCCTATGGCGATCTGAGAGCTGTGTTCTCTGTTCATCCAGAGCCGTTCTCGGTCATCGCACGTGCGGGCAGTGGCGTTAGCACGTTCAGTGATTTGAAAGGCAAGCGAGTCAATGTGGGTAATCCAGGTTCTGGTGTTCGCGCTACAGCCGAAGTTGTTATGGAAGCCTATGGCATGACAATGGACGACTTCTCAGTGGCATCAGAGCTAAAGGGCTCTGAGATGTCACAAGCACTTTGCGACGACAAAATCGATGCCATGATTTACACCGTAGGCCATCCAGCTGCGGCAATCACTGAAGTGACCAACACCTGCGATGTGGATTTCGTAGAAGTTACTGGTCCTGAGATAGACAAGTTGATTGGTGATAACTCTTTCTATCGCAATGCGACTATCCCAGCCGGCATGTACAAAGACCAAGAGGCTGATAACAACACGTTTGGTGTTGGTGCCACATTTGTCTCTTCAGCCGATGTGCCTGACGAGGTAGTTTATGTTGTGGTTCAGGCAGTTTTCGACAACTTTGAAGACTTCAAGAAATTGCACCCGGCGTTCGCTAATTTGGAAGAAGAGCAGATGATCGCTGATGGCCTGTCTGCTCCTTTGCATGATGGCGCGGTTAAGTACTACAAAGAACGTGGCTGGCTGTAATCAGTTTGTTGCAAGCTGCGTAATGACTTAAGCAGAAAGTAGTAAACCTGCGCTCTGCGAAAATCTGACTTTCGTAGAGCGCGGTCATTTTTAATGACTCACCTGCCGGTATTGGCATCGCCTTATCTCAAGTGCGCGTTCGTTTTCATTGATCGCCATTAAAAGGACAGTATTCCAATGAGCTCCATCGCAGAACCTGCAACTGCAGAAAACGTAACAACCACCGCCAAGTCAGTCGATGAATTTGCTGCTATCGACACAGGGGCTAGAAATCCTGCGGGTGGTATCGGCATGTTCATTGCCGTGCTAGCGTTTAGCTGGAGTTTGTTCCAGCTCTATGTGTCCTCGTTTGTCCCTTTCTGGCTAGCTGAAGCATTCGGCATTAACCTCATATTCAATGGCAGTCAGGTGCGGGTTATCCATCTAGCGTTTGCTATTGCATTAGCGTGTTTATCCTATCCACTGTTTGCAAACAGTGCACGCGATCGCATACCAGCTTACGACTGGGCATTGGCCATTGCCGGTGCCGCCTGTTGTCTTTACCTAGTAGTCTTCAAAGACGATATTGCTGGGCGAGCAGGGCTACCTACCCTCAGTGATCTGGTGATATCAGCGGGCGGGATGGTATTGCTTGCCATAGCGGTCTACCGATCCTTAGGACTACCCATGCTGATTGTGGCTGGTGTATTCGTGTTGTACGTGTTCTTTGGAGACGCTCAGGCGCTACCCGATGTGGTGCAGTGGAAAGGTGCCTCGTTTGGCAAGGCCATGTGGCATTACTGGATGCAAGGTGAGGGTGTTTTTGGCGTGGCACTGGGTGTTGCTTCGTCCATGATTTTTCTGTTCGTCTTGTTTGGCGCTCTGCTAGAACGGGCTGGAGCGGGCAACTATTTCATTCAAATGGCCTTTGGCACATTGGGACATTTTCGTGGAGGCCCTGCTAAAGCTGCAGTTGTGGCGTCTGCCTTGAGTGGCATTTATTCAGGTTCATCTATAGCCAATGTGGTGACCACCGGCACCTTTACTATTCCATTGATGAAACGCACAGGCTTCTCGGCTGAGAAAGCGGGGGCGGTAGAAGTCGCCTCATCGACCAATGGGCAGCTCACACCACCCGTCATGGGCGCGGCTGCTTTCCTCATTGCCGAATTCACTGGAGTTTCGTATCCAGAAGTTATAAAGCACGCATTGTTGCCTGCGCTCATATCCTATATTGCGCTAATTTATATCGTTCATCTTGAGGCATTGAAGCTGGATCTTAAAGGGCTAGAAAAGCCGCCTTCGCACATTACCTTGATGCAAAAGCTCATTGGTTTTCTGTTTGGCTTCTTGGCCTTTGTAGCGCTGGGTGCCTTGGTGTATTACGGGCTGGGTTGGATCAGCACTGCTTTTCCTGGCATGACGCTTTATGGTGCCATGGCTATTTTTCTGTTTGTCTATCTGGTTCTTATTGCCATTGCTGCACGACGTGAAGATCTGACTATGGACGATCCGAACGCACCATTGCTAGTGTTGCCTCGTCCGGCCGAAGTAGTTTTGACAGGCTTGCATTATCTTCTTCCAATAATAGTTTTATTGTGGTGCATTCTTATAGAGCGCCTATCGCCCTCTTTATCGGCATTTTGGGCCTCTACTGGCATGATTTTTATTGTGCTTACCCAACACGTTTTAAAAACGATATTCCGTCTTGGTTCCTATAACGCTGAAGGTTTTTTCAGTGCTATTAAGCATGGTTTTACCGACCTTGGCGCTGGTATGGTTAGTGGCGCTCGCAGTATGGTGCCAATTGGTGTTGCTACTGGTGTGGCTGGTGTCATCATCGGAACCGTGTCGTTAACTGGTGCGCATCAGGTGGTGGGAGAGTTCGTTGAGTTTCTCTCTGGCGGCAGCCTCATTCTTATGTTGTTGCTGGTGGCTGTCATGAGTCTGTTGTTGGGCATGGGGTTGCCCACCACTGCCAACTACATTGTTGTGTCTTCTCTCATGGCGCCGGTTATTGTATCGGTAGGTGCTCAACAAGGACTGGTAGTACCGTTGATCGCTGTTCACATGTTTGTGTTTTACTTCGGCATATTGGCAGATGACACGCCACCGGTGGGCCTTGCCGCGTTTGCGGCTAGTGCGATATCGGGCGGCGATCCTATTCGCACAGGCCTGCAAGGTTTTGCTTACGATATTCGCACCGCTTTGTTGCCGTTTCTCTTTATCTTCAACACTGAGCTGTTACTCATTGATGTCACGTTTGCTAAGGCCATTCTGGTCTTTGTAGTGGGTGTTGTGGCCATGATGTTGTTTGCCGCCGCCACTCAAGGGTACTTTTTTGCGCGTAGCCGCCTGTGGGAGTCGGGTTTGTTGTTGCTCGTCGCTTTCACATTGTTCAGACCAGGATTCTGGCTCGATCGTGTGCAGCCTCCATTCAATGAATTGCCGGGTAGTGAGCTGGTTACAGCGGCACAGAATCAAGCCGATGGAGAGCTATTGCGTTTGCAGGTGGTGGGGCCAGACTTTGATTACCCAGACAAGCTGGCTCAAATCACTGTGCTTGCCGATCTTGGTGAGCCAGCTGATGGTCTTACACGTCTAGAACATGCAGGTTTAACCATTATCGAAGAGGACGGTGGTGTGACGCTGGAGGAGCCTTTTGCAGGAACGGCCTTCTTCCAGACACTACAAATGTTCGACTTCTATGCTGACCCACTGGTACGTATTGAGAAAGTCCAGATACCCGCAGAGCGAATACCCAAAGAGGTCTTCTACCTGCCAGCGTTATTACTGTTGGGTGTAGTGGTATTCTTCCAACGTCGGCGTCAAACTAAGCCTGCCTTCTTTGGAAAGGCTGACACCATGAAGGCCTAGCCTGTTTTGGTAAGGCCTACGACTTCAAAATCAATTCCCTATTTGCAACTGAACGTAATCTGTTATTTATGAGCGAACAAAATCTCATCATTGATGAGCAGCGTGTAGTGTCTATGCACTACCAGCTGACCAACGGTTTTGATGAATTAATTGATAGTTCGCAAGGTGATGTGCCATTAACTTATATGCACAATTGCGGAGGACTATTGCCCAGTCTGGAAAGAGAGCTAACCGGCAAGCAAGCTGGAGAGCATGTCGCCGTTACGATTTATCCAGAGGATGCCTACGGTTATGCTCAGGAAGATCTTATCGCCGAGTGGCCGCGAGACGTGGTTGAGCAAGCCCAGCAAGAGTTAAGCTTGGGCATGCGCTTCAAAGCCCTGGGTAATGACGGCGAATTTACACTGGCGAGCGTTGTGGAAATACGCGACGACACGGTAGTTCTCGATTCAAATCATCCATTGGCAGGGCAGGTGCTGAACTTCATGATAGCCATTGTGGATGTGCGTGAACCCACTGAGGAAGAATTGGCTCAGGGATATGCGAATGGCGGCAACGCGGCGGGCCTGTCTAAGCCGGAGTAAGCTATCCGAGTGGTTTCACGTCATCCCTACTTAGGTGGGGATCCATCGACGATAGAGCATGGATTCCCGCCTTCGCGCTAATGACGACTTCCTTATATTCTCGCGGGAACGACGGTACACCGCATTACGTTGTTCTACTAGCCCGCTCTACGCATCGGCGGCTGTTGTTCAGGCGTAGCATCCTCATCAGTATCTATCGATTCAAGCTCATCTGCCAACTGCTCTAGAGGGGTAGGCATCCGCAATCCGTAGCCTTGCGCATAGTTCACATTGATTTCTCTAAGAACCTGCAGTGCGGCATCGTCTTCAACAAATTCAGCGATGGTTTTTGCACCAACAGTCTGACCAATCTGGTTTATGGCGCTCACCATCTGCCTGTCCACGTCATTGTTAGTAATGTTTCGAACCAACGAGCCGTCTATTTTCAGGTAGTCAAATGAGAGCTGTTTCAGATAGGCGAAGTTGGAAAAACCGGAACCAAAATCGTCAAGTGCGAGCTCGCAGCCTAAATCGTGTATCCGTTCAATGAACGTGTTGGCTTTGGCGAAGTTTCTAACCGCTGCACCCTCTGATATTTCAAAAGCGATTAACGATGGGTCAATATCACCACGGCTCAAGCGCTCAACAATAAAGTCGCTGAAATCCTCATCAGCAAACGATAGGCCTGAGAGATTCACTAGTAAGCGAGGGATTACATACTTCGATTGATTCTCAGCCAGCCACTCAACGACGTGAGTAAACACCCAGCGATCTATCTGGGTCATGACATTGTATTTTTCTGCAATAGGTATAAAGCGCGCAGGTGAGTATAGTTCTCCATTCTCGCTGCGAATACGGAGCAAAATTTCGCATTGCGCCATTTTTATACCGTTGGGCAAGATCTCGAACACTGGCTGAAAATACAGCGATAAACGATTGTCTGTTAATGCCTTTCTGATTGCCTGAATGCCAGCTAGACTACTTCGATACTGAACCACTTCAGCATCGTTGTCTTGTGTCACGTGAATACGGTTTCTGCCCGATTGCTTGGCCACATAGCAAGCTGAGTCGACGTCGGCCAACAC
>JALZWO010000157.1 GCA_023300375.1 Granulosicoccus sp.
GGAAGCAAATAAGGGCGTATGGTGGATGCCTAGGCTCTCAAAGACGACGAAGGACGCGATAAGCTGCGAAAAGCTGCGGGGAGGTGCAAATAACCTTTGATCCGCAGATGTCCGAATGGGGCAACCCCTATAGATGAAGTCTATAGACCCGCAAGGGAGGTAACCCAGGGAACTGAAACATCTAAGTACCTGGAGGAGAAGAAAATAACTAATGATTCCGCAAGTAGTGGCGAGCGAACGCGGAATAGCCCAAACCATGTAGCGTCAGTTACGTGGGGTTGTAGGACTGACATAATTTAAAATAATAGAAGTGGAATGGTATGGAAATGCCAATCGAAGAGGGTGATAATCCCGTACACGTAAAGTTATTTTGATGGTTAGTATCCTGAGTAGTGCGGGACCGGAGAAATCCTGTATGAAACTGCCAGCACCATCTGGTAAGGCTAAATACTCTTGAGAGACCGATAGTGAACCAGTACCGTGAGGGAAAGGTGAAAAGCACCCTAAGTAAGGGAGTGAAAAGAACCTGAAACCATACGCTTACAAGCGGTCGGAGCATATTTATATGTGACGGCGTGCCTTTTGCATAATGAGCCTACGAGTTACACCTTACTAGCGAGTATAAGGTCTTCAGGACTGAAAGCGAAGCGAAAGCGAGTCTGAATAGGGCGAATAAGCTAGTAGGGGTAGACGCGAAACCTGGTGATCTACCCATGGGCAGGTTGAAGCTGAGATAGTATCTCAGTGGAGGACCGAACCGGTACATGTTGAAAAATGTTCGGATGACCTGTGGGTAGGGGTGAAAGGCCAATCAAACCAGGAGATAGCTCGTACTCCCCGAAATGCATTTAGGTGCAGCGTCGTTTAGAGTGTGATGGAGGTAGAGCTACCGATAGGGCTAGGGGGCTTCACCGCCTACCAACCCCTGACGAACTCCGAATGCCATTACACTGCAGCGGCAGTGAGGCTGTGGGTGCTAAGGTCCACAGCCGAGAGGGGAACAACCCAGACCATCAGCTAAGGTCCCTAAGTGACAGTTAAGTTGGATTTAACGAGGTGAGGATGCTAAGACAGCTAGGATGTTGGCTTGGAAGCAGCCATTCATTTAAAGAGTGCGTAACAGCTCACTAGTCGAGCGTTCTTGCGCGGAAAATAATCGGGCATCAAACTGTTCACCGAAGCTATGGATTTGGCAGCAATGTCAAGTGGTAGGGGAGCATTCCAAGGTTGCTGAAGGTGTACTGTGAGGTATGCTGGAGAGCTTGGAAAAGAAAATGTAGGCATGAGTAACGATAAAACGGGTGAGAAACCCGTTCGCCGTAAGACTAAGGATTCCTAGATCTATGCTAATCAGATCAGGGTTAGTCGGGTTCTAAGGTGTAGCCGAAAGGCGAAGCCGATGACAAACTGGTTAATATTCCAGTACCTGTATATACTGCGATGGGGTGACGGAGTCACGAAAGGTCTGCGCACTGACGGAATAGTGCGTTAAAGTAAATAGGCGTTGATATGTTAGGAAAATCCGGCATTGAGCTGACGTACGATAGTACAGCGATTGAGCAATCGAGAGTTGATAATGACTGGTAGTATACTTCCAAGAAAACCCTCTAAGCTTCAGGTATATACAGCCCGTACCGTAAACCGACACAGGTAGTCGAGGAGAGTATCCTCAGGCGCTCGAGTGATTCATGGCTAAGGAACTAGGCAAAATCGCCCCGTAACTTCGGGAGAAGGGGCGCTCAGTAGTAATATTGAGCCGCAGTGAAAAGGCCCAGGCGACTGTTTAGCAAAAACACAGGACTCTGCGAAGGTGAAAGCCGAAGTATAGGGTCTGACACCTGCCCGGTGCTGGAAGGTTAAGGAAGGTAGTTAGGATTTATCCAAAGCTATTGACTGAAGCCCCAGTAAACGGCGGCCGTAACTATAACGGTCCTAAGGTAGCGAAATTCCTTGTCGGGTAAGTTCCGACCTGCACGAATGGTGTAACGATCTGGGCACTGTCTCAGCCACGAGCTCGGTGAAATTGAAGTATCGGTGAAGATGCCGATTACCCGCAACGGGACGAAAAGACCCCGTGAACCTTTACTACAGCTTCACATTGGGCTTGAATTTAAGATGTGTAGGATAGGTGGGAGACATTGAAGCGGTATCGCCAGATATTGTGGAGTCAACCTTGAAATACCACCCTTCTTGTGTTTAGGTCCTAATTCCGCCACCCGGCGGAAGACATTGTGTGGTGGGTAGTTTGACTGGGGTGGTCGCCTCCTAAAGAGTAACGGAGGCTCGCAAAGGTGCCCTCAGCATGGTTGGTAATCATGCGTAGAGCGTATTAGTACAAGGGCGCTTGACTGAGAGATCGACAGATCGAACAGGTACGAAAGTAGGCTAAAGTGATCCGGCGTTTCCGTATGGAAGGGACGTCGCTCAAAGGATAAAAGGTACTCCGGGGATAACAGGCTGATCCTACCCAAGAGCTCATATCGACGGTAGGGTTTGGCACCTCGATGTCGGCTCGTCACATCCTGGGGCTGGAGAAGGTCCCAAGGGTTGGGCTGTTCGCCCATTAAAGTGGCACGCGAGCTGGGTTCAGAACGTCGCAAGACAGTTCGGTCTCTATCTGTTGTGGGCGTTAAAGTATTGAGAAGATCTGACACTAGTACGAGAGGACCGTGTTGGACGCACCTCTGGTGCACCAGTTGTGACGCCAGTTGCATTGCTGGGTAGCTATGTGCGGTAAGGATAAGCGCTGAAAGCATCTAAGCGCGAAGCCCCCTTCGAGATGAATACTTTTAGGGTCGTAGAAGATGACTACGTAGATAGGCTATAGGTGGAAGT
>JALZWO010000158.1 GCA_023300375.1 Granulosicoccus sp.
TTCTGATCTTCGTACGCGCCTATCCACACCTTACGCTTGATGAAATCCTTGCGACTGAAAGGACCCGCTTCCATAGACGTATGAATCTCATCACCCGTACGATCCAAAAAGCCAGTATTGATAAAAGCAACGCGTGAACTCGCAGCTCTTACACATTCCTTGAGATTAACGGATGTCCGACGTTCTTCATCCATGATGCCAACTTTGATCGTGTTTGCTGCAAGCCCGAGTACTTTTTCAATGTGTTCGAAAGACTCTGTAGTGAAGGCAACTTCTTCAGGGCCGTGCATTTTAGGCTTAACGATATACACAGAACCGTGCACCGAATTGCCACCCTCTCGTTTAAGGTCATGCATGGCAATCAAGGTTGTGATCATGCCATCCATGAGACCTTCGAATACCTCGTTCCCTTGTTTATCTAGAATGGCCGGGTTAGTCATTAAGTGACCAACGTTGCGAATCCATAGAAGTGCACGCCCCTTGCGCGTGATTGTCGAGCCATCAGCAGCTGTGTATTCCAGATCATCGTGCAAACGACGTGTGATCGTTTTACCGCCTTTTTGCAGATCTGCGCTCAGGTTGCCTTGCATAAGGCCAAGCCAATTGGAATAGGCCAGCACTTTATCTTCAGCATCTACACAAGCCACAGAATCTTCACAATCCATAATGGCACTTACTGCGCTCTCTAATCTGACATCGGCCAAATGCGCTTGGTCGCCTGAGCCGATCGGATGATTCTTGTCGAACACAAGTTCCACATGAAGTTTGTTATTCGCTAACAACACAGCACTTGGAGAGGTAGCATCACCTCGATAGCCAACAAATTTATCTGGATTTTGCAGTGGCATATTATCGATCAGTAGCGCACCATTTTCTACTTTGTAGCTTTTGGCGTTCACATGACTGTTACCCGCAATTGGAAAAACGCGATCAAGAAATACGCGAGTTCTGGCAACCACTCGGCTTCCGTGGCCTTGATCATATCCACCAGCAGGTGGCGTTACACCCATAGCATCAGTGCCATAAAAAGCGTCGTATAGGCTTCCCCATCGAGCATTTGCCGCATTCAGGGCAAACCTTGCGTTAGTAATAGGAACTACCAATTGGGGTCCAGGAGTAAGCGCAATTTCAGGATCCACGTTGGTGGTCTCAATCTCGAAGTTGCCACCCTCGGGAACAAGATAGCCAATGCTAGTCAGATGCGCCTCGTACTGTTCACGGTCAAACGGTTTGTCCCTATTGGCTATGTGCCATTGATCAATGTCACGTTGCAGGCTTTCACGTTTTTCCAGTAACTCTCTATTTTGGACACCCTTGTCGTGCAGTAGTGCCGAGAAGCCAGCCCAAAAACTATCTGCGTCCACACCCAATCCTGGCAATGCTTGGGTGTCGATGAAATCAGCCAATTCCTTGGCAACCTGTAACCCGTGTTTCTCGACCCGATCGTTCATTAATGAACCCTCATAATTGCTGGAAGCTTTGCTGCGAGCATGGTACTCGCTTGTATGAGCGATAGTTTATGCCGAGTTGGCTCAAATAGCCAACTTAGCCCAACGTTGTTCAATCTGCTGCTGCAATAATTCAATATGTTGCCTAAGCACGTAGAGTTCGTGCGCATAGCCAAGTGGCACTTCAACATCACGCACTTCATCTTCAATGCGATAAAGCTCAGACAAACATCGTTGCAAATTATTCTCTGCTCGATCATCAAACGCCGATTGATCTAGCGTCTGAACCTCTTCATACCAACGATATATTTTCTTTCGCACCGTCCAGCGATAAGCAGGTGGCAACATGCGCGACAGAGGCAAAAGTAACGCCAACAGAGGCAAAGCCAGGAGCTTTAATCTATCAATGATATTAGCGACCCAAAAAGGAAAAAATCGCTGTAAGAAAGGTGGGCCAGACTCGTAGTAACGTGCCGCGGCTGACGCCAGAGGGAATTCTGAACCTATCGCACTGGGGAATTCGCCGACACGAGACAACACGGTTGAATGTGAAAATACGGTGTCAGCTCCTCGCACCAATAGCTCTCGTAATGCGGGATGTAATTTTGAGCTGGTGACTAGCGTGGCGTTAACAGCCAGCAAGTTTACTGTGGCAGAGGGAACATTTCTGTTCAAATCAATAACCCCTTCTGGCAAAGTCAGATGGGTGAGCCAAGGCTCTCGTCGTGCATAGGCGGCTGCACGAGACAAGCTGACAAGCTCCACTTTCGTAGACGCTAATAAGGCTTGAATCATTACCGCGTTCACTGATGCAACACTCACTAAAGCGTCTATCTCTCCGACTTCAAGCAAAGCGATTGCGCTCGATCCTGATTCGTCAAGGAGTTCTACTTGAGTCCCGTCCAACCGATTGCTCTCCAGTAAACGTTTCGCCACGATACGCGAACCGCTTCCAGCACCGCCGACAGCAATCCGAGCGCCCGCGAGTTCATTAAGGCGATCGACGACAAGCCCTTTACGAGTAAAAATCCAGACTGGCTCGAAGTACACGCTTCCGAGGGACAATAAATCTGGATACTCATCGGCACTGGCAAGACCAGACTGCAGAAACGCCACATCGACTTCGCCGTTGTGCAATTTCTGTAAGTTATCGACAGAGCCGTTGGTCTCGATGACGTTCATCTCAACATCGTCTAAAGCCAGTTCTTGCTTCAAATCTTCGCCAAAGCCAAGATAGGCGCCATCGGTACTGCCTGTGGCGATACTCAAACCACGAGGCGGCGCAGGCTCTACAAACAGAAACGCTATCCAGATGCCGGCCGCCAAAAACAGCGCTGCCAACCCATAAACCAGGCCACTTTCCTTCAACGTGCGCATCCAGGGCGGCAAACGTTTAGGTCTACTAGTTGTCAGAGTCATTTTAATTCCTTCACCGAGTGTGAACAGGGTAATGGAATTAGCCTGTGAATAACCTGTGTATTCAAAAACACGAGTCAATGAGGGTAATATGCTTCATACGAGGCTGAATCGTGCTGAGACTCTTTGCCTTAGCCATGAATTATGCCACCGCTAATCTTCTGACTTTATACAAAAATACGGTATGGACCAAGCTCGATTCAAAGATTTCGTACTACTACGACAACGACCAGGGAAAGCATTGCGCGGTCACGGCCACTACGTCGGAAATCTGAGCGCGTTTGGAAGAGCAGGAGCGGCCATGGCCCACGGTAGCGTTCTCGATACTAAAAAAGCACACTCAAGCCACATCCACTGGCCAAAAAGTAAAGTCGCCGTGGTTGTTGGTGGCACCGCTATTGCCGGGGCTGCACTTGGAGCAATGCTCTGGATGCCATTTCTCGGTACTGCGAGCAGCGGAACTGTCGCACCTAGTACAGCTGTCCACACGACAGAAGCCGAGACTAACCCGACAAGTCGAGCTGCAGCTATCCTCCCGGTAAATGATGACCATGAGCCGCAAAATCAGCCAGCAAACGAAAACGAAAACGAAAACGAAAACGAAAACGAAAACGAAATCGACAAATTGAATTACCAGATTGCCAGTTTGGAAAATGAGGTTGAGGCACTGACAGGTGAAACATTCGAGCTAAATTCAGAACTATTTCAACTAGAGTTGCAATTACAGAGGCTAGAAGGCCAATCCACTGAAACACGGGTTGTTTACAATTTTGTCAACGTGCCCCTTGGTAAGGCTGTTGAATCGGTAGCCACCCCCATTCCAGCTGTTGATTTACCAGAATCGACCCTTGCTGACTCATATAGCAACGATCCGATACCAGAGGTTGTCTTGATGCAAGAGATTACGTACGACAGTGATAATGGCTTTCATCTCAATTCGCAGTTTTCTGCGGACGAATACGCAGACAGTGAAGAACCTGTGACCTCCGACGACCATCGCCGGATTGTCTATCCACCGATCAGTTCCGAATAACTGGAAGGCTTATTGATAACGCCTGCAATAGTGGGTACGCTCACCCCTGTGGTGGCAGGAAAGCTTGACGGCAACCCTGCCATAGTTCGTATAGCTAGGTAGGCAAAGCACTCAGCCTCAATGGCATCCCCACGCCAACCAACAGACTCAGCGTTAACAATATGTTTTCCGGTTCTTGTGTCCAACGCTTGCATAAGCGCTGCATTATGACGACCGCCTCCGCAAACTATTATCCGCTCGGGCATACGCGGTAATTGTTCGAGCGCTTTGTTTACGGACGCCGCACAAAATGCGCTTAACAATGCACAGCCATCTTCCAAGCTGCAACCACTGGCCATAGTCCATGAGAAATCACACCGATCTAGTGACTTGGGGTAAGCGATCTTAAAATACTTGTGGGTTAACAGTTGGGAGAGCCGCTGTTCATCCACCTTGCCTGCGAGGGCAAA
>JALZWO010000159.1 GCA_023300375.1 Granulosicoccus sp.
TTGTCGCCACGAAAAGCGGACATAAGAAGATACACGCCGAATAGAATCATAGGGAATGACAGCAACTGCCCCATCGTTAGCCAATCAAAAGCAATAAAGCCAAGCTCAGCATCAGGCTGCCTGACGAACTCAATCATGAAACGGTAAACGCCATAGCAAACAACGAACATACCGGATACTGCTCTGGCTGGACGTGGCTTGGATGAAAACACCCAGACGATAATGAACAGTATTATTCCTTCAAAGAAGAACTGATACAGCTGATTGGGATGACGAGGCTCCGGCCCTGCGTGGGGGAACACCATACCCCAAGGCACATCCGTGATTCGACCGTAGAGTTCCCCGTTGATAAAGTTGCCAACACGCCCAGCCCCCATACCGATAGGGAACGCCGGAGCAAAGAAATCGGCTACCTGAAAAAAAGTGCGGCCCGTATTGCGCGCATACAACCAGAAGGCCACCAGAACACCAAGAAAGCCGCCGTGAAAAGACATTCCTCGGAACCCATAAGGACTGAACGGATTCAATGCCTGCAACGGGTGAGTGAACAGAAGTTCTGTTTGATAAAACAACAGCGAACCCAACTTGCCGCCTAAGATGACACCAAGCACGATATAGAACACCGCGTCACCAATTTCATCGACCTTCCAGCCAGAACCCGGCTTGGATGCACGATGCTTGGCCAACCACCAGCCTGCCATGAAGGCCACGAGGTAGGTAATTCCATACCAGTGAATGGTTAACGGGCCTAAACTTAAGGCAACTGGGTTTATATCAGGGTATTGCAACATTACTAAACGCAAGCCTTGTCTGGGTTAAAGTCTGGGTTAAGCTCTTATTATAGCCCGATTGAGGCTATGAGCTTTGTACGCAATCAGCGTACAACACGTGCCACTGCCCCACTCAAATACTCAGTTTCTGGCATTGAAACATTCACAGGGTGGTCCGCTGCTTGTTGTAGAGGCGAGAGTATTTGCAAACCTAAGGCATCACTGGGAATAGATTTGCGCATCTGTTGCAATAAGTCGGCGTAACTCAAGGCTTGCGAGCATGACGCACTGAATATCACCCCGTCAGGGGTTAAGAGACGCATAGCCAAGCGGTTGTTCAACGCATAATGACGCAGCCCCGCTTCTTTATCTTTTCGACGTTTAATGAACGCAGGCGGATCAAGCACAACCACATCAAATCTTTCACCTTCAGCAAACAGCGTACGCATAGCCTCCACAGCGTCGTCACACTTGGCTGAAAACTTGTCTTCGAAGCCATTGAGCTTCGCGTTTGACACAGCAGCATCCAAAGCACTCTGCGATGCATCAATGGCGAGTACTTCACTAGCGCCCTTTGCCAATGCGCAAACTCCAAATCCACCCACGTAACTGTATACATCGAGCACGCGCTTACCTTCGACCCACGGAGCAAGTGCAGCGCGACTATCACGATGGTCGTAAAACCAACCCGTTTTTTGAGAGATCTCGGCAGGCACTTCGAAATTGAGGCCATTCTCAGTGATCTTGAGCACATCCACTGCAGAGCCTAACGCCCATTCTCGGTAAGAAGGCAGCTGCTCTAATTCGCGCATGCCACTGTCGTTACGCAGAAACACTGCTTTGGCTCCACACAGCGACTGCAAAGCATCAACGATGTCTTCACGATACCGCTCCATACCCGCAGAGGTGATTTGCACCACAAATGTATCATCGTATCGATCAACAACAAGTCCTGGCAAAAAATCACCCTCGCTGAACACGAGTCTGTAACTTGTACCGGGGTAACGAGCGGTGCGCAGTTGCAATGCCTGAGAAATTCTATGCCTAAGGACCGTTGCGTTGAAAGGCTTGTTCGCTCGTCGGCTGGTAATACGAGCACTGATCAACGAGTGCGGATTTACGTAAGCGTGAGCGAGAAATTTGCCGTTGGCGGTTTCAATCGTAACCGCGCTACCTGGCTCAAGTTGCTTGAGCGGTGTGGCGACGGTATCGATTTCGTTGGAGAAAACCCAATCGTGACCTGCCTTAACTCTGCGCTCCTCGCGCTTTTTCAGCCGAAGAGCCGTCATAATTTTGTCCGCGATGCTTTATAAGGAGAAGGACTTTATCTCATTTCACCGGCCAGCATCGGCTAACGTTCGGGTTATTTTTTTAGTGCCGCCAGAATCTGGTCTTCAAGCTCACCTCGAATGGCGATGATTTCACCTAAACGAGACAAATCACCACCCAGCACTGAAAGATCGTCGCTATCGGATTCAAGGTCGTCGTACTTGTCATTAAAATCCACCAAGTAGTCAGTGGTTTCAGCAATGGCAGGATACACATCTGCCGCAACTTCCTTGACTGCGCTACGCCGCTCTTTGCCTTCGATAATCCGTTGATAAACCTCAAAGTGCCCCATGGCTGTGTAATCGACCATTACTTGACAGAAACTGCGCAGTTGATTGACGCTGGGCTTGTGTGTCTCGACATCACGTTTGGCAAAAGAGCTGACACCAGATAGCTGGCAGTAGCTGACAATGACTTCCTGCCTTAACTTAATCAGTGAGGCTATGGTGTTATGCAGCTTTGCACGCCGCTCCAAGCCTGTCGGCACGTTACTCGCCTCTTCAACGCTAGCAGTATTCATTAACTATCTCCGGGAAACCAACAAATTGGCGGTCAATCACTATCGCTTAAGCAAGCAAGGATACTGCCATTCAAGAATGTGAATTTAATCACAATTTCTTCGCAAAGACCAGTTTTAAAGTTAATGCTTTTGTAAACCTTACTGTTGTAAATAAATGAATTTACAGTGGTTAAGCATTAGCGAGTATCACTCAAAGCCAACAAATACTTCAATCAAACCACTCAATAATATGTTGATCATATTCTGTGATGGGCACATAAGTCTCACTAATACATTGTCCAGACATTGAAACACCCGCTTCAAGCACCGTATTAGTGCATCCACTGATCAGCGGATGCCAGCTCATCAGTTGCTTGCCTTCACTTAATCGACGATAAGCGCAGGTATCAGGCAGCCAGGATAGCTTTTGTGCATCCAATGGTTTAATGGTCAGACAATCGGGCACTGTGGCAAATCGGTTGTCGTAATCTGCACAACGACAACTCTGAGTATCAAGCAACTGGCAGGCCACTCGAGTGAAAACTATCTCTGCGGTATCCTCGTCTTCCAATTTGTGCAAACAACAGCGTGCGCAACCGTCACACAGCGATTCCCACTCCTGATCGCTCATCTGATCGAGAGATTTTGTCTCCCAAAATGCTTTTTCAGCGCTGGACATTGGGTCAATCGTTTATGTTGTCAGCGTGGTATTCCACCAAACGAGCCACCTCTTCAGAGGACCCCATTATGACGGGCACACGTTGATGCAAGGTGTAGGGTTCGATATCGAGGATAGGCTGCGTTCCCGTGTGAGCCATACCACCAGCCTGTTCTATCAACATGCCCATAGGATTAGCTTCGTAAAGCAGGCGCAATTTTCCCTCTTTGCCATCGGCTTTCAAACGCGCATCTAGCGGGTAGATAAAGACACCACCGCGACACAGAATACGATGAACATCTCCCACCATGGAGCCTGCCCAGCGCATATTGAAATTGCGCATCCGAGGGCCATCAACACCTGCATTGCATTCATCGATGTAACGTTTTTCTGGCGCTAACCAATGCCTTGAATAAGAGGCATTAATGGCGTATTCACTGGTGCTAGCCGGAACAGTGATATCCGGATGACTCAAGATGAACTCCCCCACACTGTTATCCAGCGTAAAACCTGTAACGCCCTGCCCTGTGGTGAGCACCAGCATAGACGCAGAGCTGTAGAGGCAATAGCCCGCACACACCTGCTCTCGCCCGCTTTTCAGAAAATCAGCATCTGACGGTGCATCCTTACCTGCATGCCGAGTAATAGAAAATATAGTGCCCGTTGATCCATTAACGTCAATATTGCTGGAGCCGTCCAAGGGATCGAAAGCCAACAAATACTCTCCACGCTTAAATTGACTCGGGATGGGATAGTGACTGTCCATCTCTTCAGAGGCGACACCTGCCAGCAAGCCTGAACGCTGCATTGAATCAATGAACACCTCGTTGGCGATGATATCGAGCTTTTTCTGGTCCTCGCCCTGTACGTTTTCCTGACCGGCCGCGCCCAGCACACCCGCAAGCTCTCCCATGCGAACCAGATGCGACAATCGCTTGCAAGCGGTGGCTACATCGCCAAGCAACGCGGTAAGTTCGCCACGCGACTCCGCCGGCGAATTGTCTTGTTCAGTCAAGAACTGCGTCAGGGTTGTACCTATCTGGCTCATCAAATTTCCACCATAATCGAATATTCCGAATCTTCGGGCAATATTAGTTCCTATTGTGGCATTTACAGCAAGGTCTGGTCGTACTAAGGTGTCCAGATTCTTTTTTGACGGAGACCATTGTGTCAGCCACTCTCACGCCTAGTCATTCCAATGCGGCCGCTCAGCTGTTTGAGCGCGCACAAAAGGTCATTCCCGGAGGCGTTAATTCGCCGGTACGTGCCTTTGGCAGTGTAGGCGGAACCCCACGGTTCATTTCGCAAGCCAGTGGAGCGTACATTCACGATACCGAAAACAAAAAATACATTGACTACATCGGTTCATGGGGGCCTATGTTGTTAGGCCACGCCCACCCTGAAGTCATTGCCGCCGTGCGGGCTGCTGCCGAGCACGGCTTGAGCTTTGGCGCGCCTACCGAACTTGAAGTGCAGATGGCCGAGCTGATCTGCAGCATTGTGCCGTCCATTGCATCGGTGCGTATGTGTAGCTCTGGCACTGAAGCCACCATGAGTGCGATTCGATTAGCACGCGGGTTTACCGGTCGTGACGACATCCTGAAGTTTGAAGGTTGTTACCACGGACACTCTGATGCCTTGCTGGTTAAAGCTGGCTCTGGCGCACTTACCTTGGGTGTGCCCAGCTCACCAGGCATACCCAAAGATTTTGCAAAGCACACGCTAACACTGCCATTCAATGACGAGGACGCCGTGCGCGCGTTGTTTGCAGATCGCGGCGATACCATCGCCTGCATCATTGTTGAGCCTATCGCTGGCAACATGAATTTTGTAGAACCGCTTCCGGGCTACTTGCAAACACTGCGAGAGCTTTGCACCAAACACGGCACCGTGTTGATCTTCGATGAAGTCATGACAGGTTTCAGAGTCGCTCTTGGAGGCGCTCAAGAACGCTATAACGTTATGCCTGACATCACAACGCTTGGCAAAGTCATTGGCGGTGGTATGCCCGTAGGCGCTTTTGGTGGAAAGCAAGAAATCATGCAGCAGATTGCGCCTGCAGGCCCGATCTACCAAGCCGGTACTTTGTCTGGCAACCCGATTGCCATGAGTGCTGGCATCAAGACGCTGCAGTTGCTGCAAGCGCCTGATTTCCACAAGAACTTGCATGCTAAAACTGGCACGTTGTTGTCTGGGCTGCAGTCGGCTGCTGATGAATCGGGCGTGCCATTTTGTACCGCTCATGCGGGTGGCATGTTCGGCTTCTTCTTTTCGGAAAAGGCGGCAGTCACCGGCTTTGATGATGTGATGGCTTGTAACAATGATCACTTCAAGCAGTTCTTTCATAGCATGCTTGATGCGGGGGTCTATCTTGCGCCTTCGGCCTTTGAGGCGGGCTTTTTCAGCTCTGCGCACAGCGATGAGGATATTACTCAAACCGTTGATGCTGCACGCGCAGCGTTTGCCTCTATCGCCTCTAGTTAATTACGCAACTGTGTAAAAGCTATGAACGGTGTAAACATTGCCATGTGGTCGGGTCCGCGCAACATCTCAACAGCGATGATGCGTGCTTGGGAAAACCGGCCCGACACCCGGGTAATAGACGAGCCGTTCTATGCGCATTTTTTACACAACACGGGTATTGATCACCCCATGCGCGATGCCATTGTTGAACAAGGCATCACTGATTGGCGAGAGGTGGTGGAACAGATCAGCGTGCCACCCGAATCGGGCATTGTTTACCAAAAACACATCACCACACATTGGCTTGGGCATTACTCCATAGAATGGTTAGATAAGTTAAAACATGTCTTTCTGATTCGCGACCCTGAGTCTGTTGTTGCCTCCTACGCTATTAAACGCGATGTGGTGGACGCTAGCGACTTGGGGTATTCAATGCAGGCGGCACTGTTTGATCTGATTAGTAGTCGAAGCGGATCACGCCCTACGGTGATTGATAGCACGCGTTTTTTGAAAGATCCAAAAGCTCAGCTTGAGGAAGTTTGCGATGATTTGAGAATCCCTTTTCATGACGGCATGTTGAGCTGGCCACTAGGGTCTCGGAGCAGTGATGGCGTATGGGGACAGCACTGGTATGACTCTGTGAATAAATCCAGTGGCTTTGCCTTACCGAAGGCGAAGAACATAAATTTGAACGCTAGAGAACAAAATATCGCTGATCAGTGCATGCCGTATTATCAGGCTATGCAAGCGTTTGCGATATAGCGTGCTAACGCTATTTAAAAACCCCACCCAGTAACAACTGGAGTCGGATACAGAGCTTCTCGAATTAATGCAAATCAACACACTCATTCTTGGCGCCGGTGCCGCTGGCATGATGGCCGCCGCGCACGCCGGGCCAGGCGTTTTGCTGGTTGATCATGCTAAAGCTGCCGGTGAGAAAATCCGTATCTCTGGTGGTGGTCGCTGTAACTTCACCAATATCGGCACCACGCCAGAGCAGTTTCTTTGCGAGAACCCGCATTTTGCAAAATCAGCACTAAGCCGATACACACAGTGGGATTTTATTAAGCTGGTATCTGATCATAGTATCGCCTGGCATGAGAAGACACTGGGCCAGTTGTTTTGTGATGACACCGCTAAAGATATCATTGCCATGTTGCTTAGCGAGATGGATAAGGTAGGCGCACAACTTTGGCTAAAAACCGATATCAGTGACCTCGGTCATGACGGAACATACTTTACAGCTGTGCTGTCACGGGACGGCAAACGCCATCGGGTTAGTGCGAAAAATCTGATTGTGGCCACGGGTGGCAAGTCGATTCCCAAAATGGGTGCAACCGGACTTGCTTATCAGATTGCCGAACAGTTTGGGGTCAAGCTTGTAACTCCTCGTCCAGGTCTTGTACCGCTGACGTTCAGCGATGATAAATTCAAAGCCTTGTCAGGTGTTGCAACACCAAGCCGAATCAGCACAGGCGATACCAGTTTCGAAGAAGCATTGTTGTTCACCCACCGAGGGCTATCAGGACCTGCGGTTCTACAAGTCTCAAGCTACTGGAAAGAAGGTAAGCCAATTACGGTAGATCTTTTTCCAACAACAGATTTGCTCGCAAACCTGAAAGAGGCACGCCACTCTTCAGGGCGCAAGGCGTTAGCGGGAGTTCTATCAACGTACCTGCCAGATCGATTAATCGATTTTTTAAAAGATGATCTGCAGCTACAGGGAAATATGGCTGACCAAAGTGACACCCAACTTCAAAGCCTCTGCGATGCGTTAAGCGCATGGTCACTCCAACCAGCAGGATCAGAAGGCTACAGAAAGGCTGAAGTGACTCTTGGTGGAATAAACACAGATGATTTGTCCTCCAAAACAATGGAAGTAAAATCAACACCTGGCCTTTACTTCATTGGAGAAGCTGTGGATGTGACCGGTTGGCTCGGCGGGTACAATTTTCAGTGGGCATGGTCGTCCGGCTGGGTTGCCGGAACTGCCATTGCCTCTAAAACCAGCTAAGCACATCCACAGTTCAACAAGCGAATACTATCTTACGCAAATGGTCTCATAATTTTGCGAGCACTCACAGCTCGCGCCATCAGTGCGTGACCAGCTTTCAGTGGGCGCATAGGCCTGAGCTTCGCTGACACACATAAACTGTATTGAATCGGTTTTTACTGAGGCGCCTACTCCGTTGTCGCCTATTAATTGTCCATTAGATGAACCCACAACCATCCCTGACAAATCTTCGATCCTGTAAAGGCCAGATATATCTGGAGGGTTGGTGCCCAATTCCAAATTCAGTAAGATATTTTGATTCGCAAGCTCATCCAGCACCTGTGTTATGACGGGCTGCATCAGAATTGCCTCAGGCGTGGAAAAATCACCGGGCTGCGCAGGATCCAGAGGCGCGATGTCGCTCACGTCGTTGAACCCATCGCCATCGTCATCACAGTTATCGCTGAGTCCGTCAGCATCGAAGTCTGGTTGGCTGGAATCCTCCATTCCGGTGCAGAAATCAGCTAGCACCACATTAGAGCCGTCTTCGCTGTCGCCACTGCTGCCGCATGCTGAAAGCACCAGTAACGCCGTTATTGAAAAATTAAATTACTTTGCATGTCAGTCTGTCCTTAGTCATGTTTTCAAGTTCAGATATAATGCCTCCTTGATTTCCAATATACAGCGACCCTCTGCACACGTGTCCAACAATGCCAGCTAGCTGCATAAAATCACTAACGGCACAACTGTGACGAGTACCTTCATCGACTACACTCATTGCACATCGGTGACACCACACCTGCTTCAATACCTAGTTCCCCACTATTAACACCCTAGCCCACCCCATCGACGGGATTCTTCTCTGGCTCGACTTCGCAGGCGTTGCTGTATTCGCCATCAGTGGCGCACTGGTAGCTTCCAGAAAATGCCTTGATCCAGTGGGCTTTGCCTTGGTTGCCACAGTGACAGGCATAGGCGGTGGTACTCTGCGCGATCTTTTGATTGGACGCGATGTGTTCTGGACTCTCCAGCCAAACTACGTGGGTTTATGTGTGGCGATTGCTCTCATGGTGTACTTCCTGGCGCCTCACATTGAGTACCGTTTCCGAGCACTGCTCTGGGCTGATGCGGCAGGGCTGAGTCTTTTTTGTGTGCTCGGAGCACGTGTGGCTATTGAAGCGGGATTCAGCGGCACCATCGCGCTTGTGATGGGACTTCTAACGGCAACGTTTGGTGGTTTGATTCGAGACGTGCTCTGCAATGAAATCCCACTGATTTTGCGCAATGAAATTTATGCCACTGCAGCACTGGCAGGAGCGCTGGTGTATGTCCTACTCGACCCGCTGTCATTGCCGTATCCAATCGCAGAATTAGGCGGCATGTGTGCGTGCTTTATCGTCAGGGCTTTTGGCTTGAGTCGTGGACTATCGCTGCCAAGCTATCGCGCTCGAGTGGGACGCGACTATCCGTCTGATGACGAACTTGATAATTAGTAACAGAAGAAGCTGTATAAAGCCTGAGTACACAAATCTGATGAAGCCTCTAAGCTGTTGCTACTGCTGTTGCTATTACTTTTGGTTACGGTTGCGATCGGTATAAAGCAACCGATGCGGGTCAACCGCTAGTAACGCATCTATCGCGCAATTAGCTTATTGGACGCTTCAGCGTCACAACCACACCGCGCCTTGGCATACGCTCATCAAACGTGTCTTCTGCCCAGCAACCCTCTGCCAATATTTTGTTATCAGGAACACCGGCGTAAAGCAGTTCCTCGCGAACACGCTTGGCTCTGCCCCGCGCTAGCCCCTCTTGACCACCGACATGTGCTGTAGGGCCTAACGAACACCCGATAACAGACAGGATATCGCCACTTTCAGATTTATAACCTTCTAAAAGCTCGTTTAGACGTGCTTTGTTGAGACCACCCATCCGAGTGGAATCGTTTTCAAATGTTAGAATTTTTTCATCAACGATCCCCATCTCAGCAAACAACGATTCAAAGTTGGATTGCTGAAGCTGTCTGATATTATGTGTTTTGTCCTCAACCAGCAATCCAATCGCGCCTAGAGCTTGCGGCTCAGCCGCCGCAACGGATGGCGCAATCAGGTTCAGCAATGGCAGGCTGGCATTGTCTGCAGCCAATGCCAAAATGGCAGCACTGGGTTGTTGTACATTCTGAGACTCGACAATATTCTGAGGCTCGACAATCTGAGCGGATTGAATGTCAGTGGGCTGTACTTGAACAGATTGACTGCTGGAGGGCTGTATCTCAGGGGCCTGACTCGACTCTACTAATTGCTCGCCCTCCGCCACGACAGGTACCGGAGGTGTCACAGCTGGTGGCGCACTTTGCTGAGTATTCACGGATGGTGTTGAAAAAATATCGTTGTTCAACGTTATGGTGCTGGCATCGACACCGCGTATTTGCATTAAGCCTGTTGGCACGACTTCTCCATCTGCTTGCGAGATGTAGGTTCGCCTGACTGCCACATCGCCCATCGTTACCGTGATCGTCCGCGTGCTCTGCGTAGCCGCGTTGGCACCTTCAGCGTCAGATCGCTCCAAACTGTAACTTACCGGCAAGGTTTCAGGCCCTGCACCTACTGAGCGCATGGCGTAACCTGCCGCTCGAAGCTCATCAGTGAGAGCTTTGGCAAACGCACCTTGCTGCAAACTGGCGTCTGAGGTACCCAATGTGGTTTTCGATGGCGACAAGCGCTCGACTTGCTGCAAAACAGAAACCACATCTCTGGAAACAAGCTGATCAAATCGACTTGATGAATGGGGTACCAATTCCGATGTTTCAGGAGGGTTGGATGAGCATCCGACGACCAAAGACCCTATTAACGTAAACGCGATTACCCAGCGAATATCCGGCATCAAATTCATGGTTGGCATTCCTGTCCTGTTTTTTCCAATCGTACTAGTTACTGACTTGCCCACTCAAAGCTTGCGACAGATAGCTGCTTAAAAGAATGAGACGCCCGTCAGGTTCTGCTTGAAAACATTACCATGATCAGCACTTGTTTTCAGCCGTACATTGCTATTTAAGAATTGATTCATAGCTCTTTCGTGTCAATTAGGCACGTAACAACACAGCTATCGGCGCACCTGCGGCCTCGTCCAGCGTTATCAATGAGATATAGCGCGCACTTAAACCCCTTAAAAATCACGACTAGTTCTCATAAAAGGCTTGAAAAAGGAAGATTCCATTAATGCTTCAAGTTTCAACGGCGACAACGAGTTCCTTAGCGTAGAGAGATAAGTAGACACTTATGGCTGACAAACTGAAGTGTGAAGGCCTGCAACAAGGTCAAATGCTGCGATGAATAATTTGGCTCAAAGTATGAATAAAACATAGAACGCAAAAACTAACATGTGGTGCGCAACAGTTGGAACAAAACAAGTTACCTCAAGACGCCTAACAGGTTGCTATATTCATCCGTCCAGGAGTGTCCACTCTGCAGCTCAAGTATCGATACTGAATCTGATGCTATTCTTTTGAAAAATTCATCATCGCGACTTAGAACAATCCAGTCGGACTGGAAGGTCAATTTATCTTCACCTGGCCTGTCTAACACCAGTGCAGCCTTGAGACCTAAGTCTGTTGCAAGAGAACCCACAACGGCAGACAAATCGAGATGTCGGTTGGATACATGAATAGCGAGCACACCCTTTGCCCTCAAGTGTTTCATGTACAAATCAATAGCTTCTCTTGTTAGCAAATGCACAGGTATGGAATCCCCACTAAAGGCATCCACCGCAAGTACATCAAACTGCGGTCGTGCATTCAGTTCAAATTGCTGGTCCAGTAACAATCGCCCATCACCAATGAGTACGTTGGCATCAACACCCTCTGCACGAATTCGCTCCAAATTCGAAAAATACTTTCTTTCAAATTCAACAACATTTTGATCTATCTCATAGAACAATAGCGATTCGCAAGTTTTACACAGCGTGCTTATGGTGGCTACTCCCATGCCAACAACGCCCACATCCAAGCCACCTTCGTCCGGAAAAGTGTATTTGATAGCTTTGCCAATGCCACTTTCCGCAGAGTAGTACGACGATGGTAAAAACAGTGCCTCATCGTTTTTATAGAACTCACCACCATGCACTATTGAACCATTGAGCAGCCGTAAATAACGATCTGCCCCACTGGCATGGTTTACAGGTAACTCTGTACTAACTAGCTTCAGGACACCGTAAAATCCACGAACCTGTTGTAGAACATTCTGTTTTTCAGTAGCAGAAAAATAGAATAGAAACAGTGATAAAAAAACAATCCACACAGTCCACCCAAGCTGAGCACTCAAGTCAAATAATCTGTTACGAAAGCGGCTAGTTGCAATAACACATAGACCTGAAACAAAAAACAAAGCCACCCAGCTTAGCTGAAGCTCAATATAGCCATCAAATATTTTAGGTGCAACCAACGCCACAAACACACCACCAACTGCACCTCCAAAGGAGATGAGCAGGTAATAGCGTGTAAGCAATTTAGGGTTGGGACGTAGTCGATAAAGCTCGCCATGACAAACCATACAGCCAACGAATAGTACCGATAGATAGGCAAACAGTTGAAAATAGATAGATGGGGTTGAACTGCGTAGTAACGCGTTTAAACCTACAATGGTGACAACGAACAGTAACGGTATCCAAAACCGCCTGTCGTACCAAGAGGAGCGATCAAAACATATTATGAAACTTAGTAAATACAACGTTAACGGTAGTATCCAAAGGAATGGTACCGAGGCAATATCCATCGTAATTTTATTTGTTGTCGCCAACAACAGTGTCGTTGCAATGGCCGCCATGGAAACCCAAATAATGACATCTGCAGCATTTAAATTTACAGCACCTGAATGAATGCCCTCTGGTTCTGAAGCTATGCTTGACACGTTTCTAAGCGTCCACAAGCATGCCAACGTCCACAGGAAATAGAGAAAAAAACCCACAGACCAAAATAAAGCCTGTTGTTGCAAAGATAAAACAGGTTCTATTAAAAATGGATAACTGAGTAATCCCAGCAAAGATCCGACATTGGATAGGGCATACAAGCGGTAGGTGTTTTTATGCGGAAATTGAGTACGAAACCAATTCTGGAATAAAGGACCTGAGGCAGAAATCAATGCGTAAGGCAGACCCACAGTCGAGACCAAAAGATACACGATGGCGATTAGCGGTGAATCGTATTCAGAAGCCCCAGTGGCAGGTTTTACACTGAGTGGCAAGTATGCAACAAGCGACACGCAGACCAAAGCGGCGTGAACACAGGCTTGTTTGAATGGCGACAGCCACCGATCTAGGAGATAGGCATACCAATAACCTAGCAGAAGAAAAATCTGGAAAAACACCAAACAGACTGTCCAGACATTTGATGCCCCACCAAAGGTAGGCAGCATGAATCTGGCCACGATGGGCTGGATTTGAAAAAGCAGAAATGCCGACAGAAAAATCTGGAAAGCAAAACGATACATGGACAGGCGAAGCTCATGGTCAGTGAAGGTATGCAATGCGTACACTATTTCACCGAGAAACTTCGGCAATCCGGCGCCGATCGTACGTCATCCTTATGTGGCATGTTGCTCGATCTACTGAACCTCGTCAAGCCTCGAGCACAAAAACCGAATCTGTGTTTCGGCTCAGAAGCAACAGGCACGAATTGACGTCACTTACCATTAAGTGTGTAAATAGCTGAGAATGATTTGTTAATTTCCTTACAGTTTGCAAGCGTGAGCATCAAACTCGCAGGTGTGTACTGGCAAGTTAACTTATCAAACTCAGTGTATCTCCAAGAATATCAACCTGCTACGCTACAGCAACTTTCCAAGACGCAAAGGCGCGGATTCGAAGTGATCGATAATGTTTTGCTGATATCAAATGGCGACCCAAATTAAACACATTGTAAATCGCTGCATGAACACCCAGAAATCGTTGCGCTTGT
>JALZWO010000160.1 GCA_023300375.1 Granulosicoccus sp.
TGTTCTGACCAACCAGTATGAATTTCTGCGAAATCGACATGCGCACCAAATGCACATATGTCGTGCTTCATGCCCCACCCATCGCAACCGTTGTGAATAACGGACTGATCTACGCTATGGGTGGGCAGCATGGACACGATGGTTGCCGAACACCTACGCAAGATGATGTGCAACTAGTTCACGTGTTCGATCCACAGACCAGTCAATGGCAACGTCTTGCTTGATTTGCCCGCTGGACAATCACATAGCGAGCCTGGCAGTTTCGTGCATCAGGGCTTTGTGTATATGGTGGGTGGTAACACGTTGGGCGACAGAGTATATCGATACGATCCTGATGCCGATACATGGCAGATCGTGTTGACGTTGCCAGAGAAGCTGTTAGCCCCCATGTCGCGCGTTGTCGATGGGTGGTTGCTAGTCGTATCGTCTGGTGGTGGTAATGAGCCGGTACCGATAACCCGTCTCTATGGCCTTGAATTTCCCGCAAAGGCTATTGACCCTGTAATACAAACTCTGCCGGAGCAGCTTGCCCCTAGCGACAGGGTAATTCTGGCAGGGGAGGTAGAGCACTACGATGAGGCGACCGAGGATAATAGCTTGTATGACTGGCAGCTTCAGCCGCTCTCTGGCGCTAGTAACGGTGATGCACTGATTGGGTTGGAAACAAACCACACTGTTCAAGAAGGCACGGAGGGCGGCGCACAATTTGGCTACCTTATTTCTTTCACAAGGTTTTCATACACTCAATCTTTGGCTCCGTGATAGTAAGATCGCTGTTGACAAATTTGTCTTAACTAGTGATCTTACGTACCAACCGCTAGGCACGGGGCCGGATGTGTTTGATGGAACAAGTGACGGCAGTACAAATGAACCATCTAACACACAGAGCAATGAGCCGATGCGCCCCCGTTCCGTGATCACTGATGAAGTAACAAGTCGCAATGGGGGTAGTGTCAGCCTGCTGATGTGTCTGCTTCTCTTGTTGTGTCACCTGCCAAGGCTGCACTGGTTTACTTTACATGCGCGACCTATGAGGTGATCGAAATTGATGCACCGCTTTGCAGAAACAGCAAAGCCCAATAAGGAATCAATTGGTGATTCTATTTGCGAGATCGATGATTGGGCTATCTACCAACTGGCTCGGCAAGAGATGGACGCCATAATGTCTAACTGGTCTATGCAGTTAGACACAACAACATGGCTAGCGGGAGATCTCATCTTGGTTGTCGCGCTACAGAAATGTCTACTTATTCGTCCAGTAGTTTTAGGGGATGATTACACTTCCACTTGATACTGCAGCCAACACTGGGTGTTGAATGTTGAACAGGGTCTTTGCCTTCTAGAAGATTCGATGCAGCCTGTCTTATTGATTTCCCATGCGCCAGCCCCTGACCTGGTCGGGTGTCGTCAAATTGGCCCTGATAATACAGCCGGTGATGGGCATCAAACAAGAAAATATCGGGAGTGCAGACCGCGCCATAGGCTCGAGCCACAGTTTGAGTTTCGTCGTAGCAGTACGGAAAATTAAACTCATGCGTCTGCGCTAGTTCAGCCATTTTTTCTGGACCGTCTTGCGGATAAGCGACAACGTCGTTAGCGCTGATGGCAACTGTGGCAATACCTCGCCCTGCCAGTTCATCGGCGGTGTCTTTCAATGCAGACAGCAAATGTACGACATAGGGGCAGTGATTGCACATGAAGACGACCAACAATGGCTGGTCAGAAAATTCCGCGAGCGAAACGTGTCGTTGGCTTCGAGTATCTGGAAGGGTGAAATCGGCAGCGGGTGCACCTTGGGCCAAGGTGGTGGATTCTGTTAGTACCATAGTGTAGGTGTTCTTGCTGATGCATCTATAGAGTACAGCAAACCACCCGATTTCCAATCGAATTTGTACTTCTGTGTAAAGCCCACATGCGCCGGTTGACTGCTTTACGCGATAAATCTAACTTCTAAGCTAAACGAATAGGTAGAGATTTCTGCATACTTCGCCTGCAGGAAATTTCAATGAGAAAAATGGCAGTAGATGGCATTTCACCGGCGACCGTACACCTAGCAATATAATCTTTATTTATAAGCCCTGACAGAAATGGGGTGATTACACTTGATTTGCATAGATACCGGGGCACAAGCCCCGGTACATTGACTGCGTCTGATTGCTAGCAATTAGCAGGGTCATTCTTAAAAGTGACATCATACAAACCAGATGTGCCATCTGTCAGTTGAATAAAAATCGGCCCCGCCCAATCCATAAGACCTAAGATGTCGTCAAAATCAATTTCAAAGCGACCAAGTTGTGCATTAAAGGACAATCCGGAAGGCAATGGGAAAGTTTCTGAATCAAACAGCTGATAACTAGCGGCGCCTTGAAATAAAATACCATTTCGAATCGAGTAAAAACCTCCACTACTAAAGCTCTCATTAACGACAAACTGAACAGAGGTGAAGAGTGGGGAAACGAAAACACGCACGCCATTGGGTAAAACAGCAGTGAGTCCCTGCTCACAGTTTACAATTGCTAGTAATTCCCCAAGCACTTGAGGCGTATCAGACAGTACGTCTATTGTGTAATCCACGGAAATAGAATTTGAAGTCATTCCATCCGCATTAACGCCGGAGACAGTTACATTGAATGGGCCATCGCTTGTTGGCGTGCCAACAAGCTCTGCAGCGACATTTGAGGTTGTGACCAAATTTATACCCGGTGGTAAACCAACTGCGGTGTAATCAACGCTTGACTCAAAGCTAGCCGCACTAATCCGAACACGCTGCGTTGGCGCTCCAACAAATCCGTTAATATTAAAACTGCCAAAATCATCAGGCGACAAATCAGCAGCGATAGCAAATGGAGCATTGGGAGCCACAAGCTCCAGAGTTATAGTTCTGTCAGCCCCTGACAACACGTCCGAGCACACGGTAGTGGTCGTTGCAGTTCGGCCATCTGCAAGTTGTGCTATACCCGAAAAACAGTAATTAGCACCAGCAGGAATTCCGGTGGTATACGACCCGCCTATGGGCACAATGCCATTGCCAGGTATAAAGGGCACGTCCGATGGTGTGGCTGTAACATTTACAGTTCCAGCCAAACCAATGCCCTCAACTCTTATAGTCACATCTGCGGAGTCAATCGAAGTAAAAATAGTCCACCAGCTAAAGTGCGTCACTGTGGCTTCAACAGCCATACCGGTCGGAGAGCTATTAGAGGCTACAACCTTGCCCTGTGTTTCTTGAACCCATACGCCTGTTGTTTCGTCTAATGAAAAGATAGGTAGCAGGTCATTAATTCTGAACGATGCACCCGTGGCTGGATGGGTATCGATGTACAAGGGTATGGAGATCAGCGCTTCTGCATTTTCTGCCAGTTGTAACTCTGCGCCTGTGACGCTATTTGTAAACACGTATTCCGCAGTGCCCAGGGATGCAAGATTTACTGTTGCTCCATCTTCAAGATCTATGCCGGTAAAACCACCCGGGAAGGCTTCGAGTTCAGCCGGATTGGACACATCAATGGTGGTGTACGACAATGTAATTTGTTCGTTGGACATAGGGTTACCACTTTCAGTAACAAAGCTACTACCAGTCCAGCTCACAACAGGTTCGAGCGAGCTGCCAATATTGACTTGCGCATCATCGTCAGTCAATACAGTGTTGGCGTTAACTTGCTCTATCATGGTGATTTCTAGAGCCGCAGATACAGCCCCGTCAACGATCAATAACGGCGTTATTTGATCTCCGAATCCATCGGCTGTTAGCCGCAAAACTATCTGTTCAGAAATAACGGCAATATCGAATGACGCATTCCCATTGTTACCTGTACTACCAAATGGAACACCAGTAAGCGCATCGCTTACATTGACGTTAGGGATCGGGCTGCCATCAGCTTGAGTGACTCGAACACTGACACTGAAGTCTGTAAGTGTTTCAGGTTCCACCACACCGTTTACCGTTATGATGATACTCGCTGTATCAGTCGCCCCGTCGGTGTCTATAGCGGTATAG
>JALZWO010000161.1 GCA_023300375.1 Granulosicoccus sp.
CTGTAGTGTTTTTATTATTTCAGCGACTTCGTCACTGATAACATCGCATGTGGTGTAAACCGCACTTCGGTATTTTTCACGAAATGAATGATTAGACATACTTGAATGCGTGCGCAGATGTATCTCTACTAAAACCGCTAGAGATATTTTATTAGCATCAAACCGAAGTTGCACGGCCTCTGACAATGAGTCAGCAGGGGGCGTTGATCGAATAAAACCTTGTTCAACTTGTTCTACGCCTATTAAGGAGTTGAATACCGCCTCAGTACACCAGTGACATCCTCCACCAAAACCAATAAGCGGTGCGTTCACTTTTTAGCGTTCTGGCTTAAAGTGACCAGCTTATTCTTAGGTCGTTCACCATCGGCAAAAAATCCACTGAGCATATGTCTCCTCTACAATTACAAAAATCGTATTTTGCTACAAATCTGAAGTTACACTTATCGAAGCCTTACAAAGATTCTCTACATACAGACGAAGGGCTTACTAGAATACAACCGCAGGATCGAACGCTTTTCTTGTAAATATTGTACGTACCATCGGTTCAAAGTAAGACAGCTCATGCGTTGGGTAGTTTGGATCGAACGCTTTTTGATCCCACTCGTTACAAAAACGTTGACACGATTCGAACCAGGGATGATCCTGATGCTCAAGGTGACCATCCACAGGTAAATTCATTTGTTTTCCAAAGAACTGCATCTGAAACAGGCCGTGCATTTTAATAACCCATGTCACCTCACAACGCACGTAGGGCTGGATAATGCTTGCAGCCAGTTGAGCATGATTTAGCGGCGCAAGATCGTCACCCAAGTCATGCACTAGCGCAGCCACAATTAACTCTATATCTGCTCCATCATTTTCGGCACGTGTGGCACTTTGCAGCGAATGTTGTAACCTTGATATCTGATAACCTGCCAACGAGTGTTCAAGATGCTGTAAAGCCACCATAATTCTATCGGGCAAGGCACTTATATACTGCTGTTCAAGGACATCTAGCAAGGCATAGTCCGCTTTGGTACCTTCATCCATACGGGTGAAAGCGACAGATTTAGTATGTGTTAGCGTATTCATGATGTCAATTTATTTACCATAAAGCTATAAGAAGTATCAAACGTAATTTTAATAGTCTGGTGGTACCAAACAAACTCACATGCTGCGCTGCAGAGCATGAGCAAGCAAAAGGATCTGTAGTCAGCACCATGACTTATAGCATGTGATCAGAAATTATTTTAATAACACCGCATACTATTTTGCTCCCAGCTCAAATAGCTACTGTGTTTGTTCCTCTACGATTGCAAATATACCCAGCCAGAAAATCGTACTCTTTATTGCTAAATCACGACTAAAACACATTCTGTAAAACAGATCATATTTTTCTCACAGCTTGTACCTACATTTCTAAGAATCTGTAAACTCTGCACCAATCTCGGTACTGCCAATGACACTACAGATTGACAAGGACTCCAACTCGAAAAATATGAATCGTATCGAATCAGTTTTCTTGGCCTATCTCTAGGCTCGATCTAATTCTGCATACAGGCATGGCATTAAACCGCTACAAGGCAAATTCAGTGCTACACAATGATCGCTGATGCCACCAACAAGGACAGTATCAAGGCGGTTGATCCAGATCAGGCAACCGGCGCGGAGCTATACGCAGCTGCTAAACATGGCTTGTTTTGGTTTAACCTCAAACGCTTGGAATCCTTCGATTCTTCCTATCAATTATTGCTCGAAAAAATATTTAATCAACTGGTGAGCCAAGGGGCATCCTTTAGCGGTTTGCATGAGCTTAATTGCGACATGTTGTTAACGTCTCCAGGTGCACACACGCACTATCACATCGATAGAGATCCAAGCGCGCTATGGCACCTAGTGGGTACGAAGAGACTGTGGGTCTACCCGAGCATGGACTTTAATTACATTTCACAAGAAGATAGGGAAGTAGTTTTTAAAAAATTAGAAGCTTGAATATATACCGTACACAGATACATTTGATGAAGGCAGTGAAGCATGCGTGCTCCAGCCTGGTCAATTAGGATGGTGGGAAAGCTGCGCCCCCACCGAGTAGAAAACAATGAACTGCGTGTTTCTCTCAATTGCTCTTATAAAACGAGAGCCTAGGTTAAGCGATTTTATATTTAACGCGCCAATCATTACATGATGCGCAGTTTAAAAATCAATAGACCTAGCGTTTCAGAAACTGGCCTTATGGCTAACGTTAAAGAATTCGCTTACCGTTCAGGCAATCGATTGTTGAACTACAAACCTAAAGATAAACTTCAAGAATGCCTATGCAACGTCTCGTATCCTTGATGCGTCGAGCCTTAATTATGTAGTGCAATCAAAATTACTACACATGCCTGCGTTTTTAAAATACAACCTTAAGTTTATAGCAACGATAAGTAATCTCTTCTAGTAAAACTTACAAACTGTGGTGATGTCGAACGAGCCTTTGCAGAAATGCGACTTCTATGCCTGTGTAGCGCTACAATTTCCAACCTAAAAATGGCGAATTTATCCGCTTCATCAGCTAATCCATCTTCACCCTGTTAAAAACACGCTCAACGCCGGACATTGAATTTATAGCATTTTCAGCTTGAACTATTTCTTCGGCTGAACAAGCTGTACCAGAAATTATTGCAGTGCCATTTTTACCCTGAATCTCCATTTCAGTGGAACATAACAAGCTTCCATCAACTTCCGTTGGTGTTAAATTTTCTTCAACTTTCAAAGAGGAGCTTCTCATTGTTTATACACAGATAACCAGACTTCGAATAACTTGAATTAGTTCCGAAACAAATCACATCATTTTATAACACCAGCCTGTGATGCATTCTTACAAAGAACAGCAACTAATCTTTGGTATTAAATCTCCATTCTATAGACAAACATTCTCACCATATTTCAGGCTTAGTTACTAGTGATTGGGTGTGTCTGAGCGTGAAGCAGAGGCCTTTTTACAACAGGCTCAGGCAACGATTCGTCTAAAAACTCAAGAATATGCCGCGCCATGTTGGAATAGTCTGGATTAAATGTCGACATACCATAGGCTCCGTTATCAGGTGCCTCTTTGTTCCATGGACCCAGCCAAGGGGTGTCTGCCTCTTGACATAATCTTACTGCCGTACGGGGCCGTGGTCCACCGCTACCACAGTTGCGGTAATCCCCTCGAAAACCGTAGTGCGAGTTTTCGGGGGATTGATGAATCGACACATGTGTTAGACCACTCACTTTGTATTCGTCACTCCAAGCATTCAACCCAATCAGCTTGGTTTGTGCGGGACTAGCGCTTGGCGGCTTGTTCGCTTCAGCTGGATCACTGACACTTTTGTACGTTATCAACCGACTAGCAGCATGCTCTGCATGCTGAACAAAGAGTCGTTGGTTTTTCAACGTCTCCACAACCAGATCATCATCGCTTTGAATGACAAGCCAAGGTGTCGTAACCGAACCTGCAAGCTCAAGAAGGTCGTGAAACCGTTGTTTGGCTTTTACTGTTTGTGCTACGGCAATGGTTGGCATACCTTCATAACGATAGGTATCATCCGGCTTCTCTTTGTCAAGCCAACGCTTAAACGGGTACAACCAACGCGTCAATTCCGCATAAGGTGATGTTGTCAGGTAGAACGCAGGAGATATTGTTATTGCTGCATCGATAGGTGAATCAGGTTTGACGGCTTCGGCCATTGTCAGTAGAGCACCTAATGAGAACCCAACTGTGATCACGTTTTCGTGCTCTTGTGCCGCCTCAGCGACCAAGTGCTTTACCGTTTTGGTCCAATCGCTGAGCCTGACATTCAGTAAATCTCCAGGCTTGGTGCCATGGCCCGGTAGCAAAGCTATACGAGAAATATAACAACCATCAGCTAGGGTTTGCGCTAGATCACGCATTGAGAACGCACTGTCGGATAAGCCATGTACAAGAACGGCAATTCCCTTAACCTGCAAGCATTCCGTTGCTGGTAAGAATTCTACAGGTGACGCTAGTAAAGCCTCGATTGGGCCTCGGCTTTTGGCAAAGGGTATGCGGTACGCAAGAACCTCATCTTGTACCGCCATTCTGTACTGATCGAACGAACGCGAATTTAGTATCTGTGTGTTTGACTTCCAGCCACTTGACTCCAACAAGGCGGGATCTACCAAACCGCTCTTATTGAAGCCACAAGCAGGCAGAAAAACCAGAAGTGCCAACAACACACAAAGCCTCGCTACTGACACGTTATTCACTGGTCTACTCAATTTGGCCACAGTTATACCAACCGTATAATTCAAAGCATTGTCGATACCCTATTGAACTACCAAAGCAAATGTTAGTTCCGATAATCTGCGTCAGTGCGACCAGAACGTTGTTTAAGCACACAATATCAGCAGCGCAGCCAGTGATTTATCTCTTTGTTAACTTTCCTAACGCCTTTTGAACTTCACTTTATTGCCCTACCCGAATCTGAACTCCCTACTCTCCAGGTTTTGACTCACTTGAGTCAGTAGCTGCGTGCTCCTCGCTTGCTTCACTGGCTGCTGCACCAATTAGGCGTTTATCTTCTTCTGAGAGCTCAACGTCATCAGCGTCGCTTTTGTCCAATTTAACCCGCACTTCCTTACGTGCAAATTGAATTCCGCTTGCTTCGAAGTCTCTCTGTACTCTTTGAAATATCTCTTTGCGGATCGCAAACTGCTTACCGGGCTTTACCATAAACTTGCCGCGAATGACGATACCCACATCATCCACAGAGACCACTCCTTGAGACTTAAACGGGCTAAAAAAATCGTTGCCATACTCAGGATGTTCTAACAATTCCAAGCCAATTTGTTTGAAGATTCTTTTAACTTTTATCAAGTCAGTTTCAAATGGCACTGTGAACTGCAGCTTCATGATGGTCCAGTCCCTTGAATAGTTGGTTATCTTCGGGATTTCACCATAGGGAATGGTATGCACAGGGCCTCGGTGATGCCTTAGCTGCATAGCTCGAAGTGAGATTCTCTCAACAGTCCCCATGGTGCCTTCAACATTGACGTACTCGCCAGCTCTGAAGGCATCGTCAATAAGGAAAAACAAACCCGATACAATATCGGTAACTAATTTCTGAGCACCAAAACCAATCGCAAGACCAACGATACCGGCACCCGCCAGTAAAGGTGTGGTATCAACACCTATATCATCCAGAGCCATGAGTGTCGTCACAATGATAATAGCCGCTTGTATAAACCAGGTAATCAGAGGCAACACAGTAGACAACCGCGAGCCTCCCGGACCACCGCCGTCCCCGCCTGGGCCGGCAGGTTCAAGAGATGCCCCTGATGCGGTTTTCTCTGCTGCTAGCTTGTGATTTAGCCACAAGGTTACTATCTCCCAGCATAGGTAGCCCAATGAGACGATAACAATAAACCCAATGAATTTCTGAGCCTTAATCGCACCCAAGTCGGTAGCATTTAAATCGACAAGATCAATACTCCAGATCCGCATCAGCCAAGCTAACACAAACAAGACTACCAGCAATCTACCAATACGTATGTAACTGCGCTTGGTTGATTCGTAGGCCATCTGAGCCAATCTCCCTTCACCACTAATCGAAGGTGTCAGATGCTTAACCAAGCCTCTGACTACAGTATCCAATACCGGCGCCAGCAAAAGAATGAACATCGTTGAATATTGAATGCCCTTCGACACTAACTCCAAATGCCCTCGAGCAACAAGCACTTCCACCAATATCCAAACACTCACCACCACCAGCAATGCGTAATAGGGATACAGAGTTGCAACCTTTTTCTCAATCGGTGTCGCCTCATCGTTTTTACCGCTAATAATATCGATCAAGGCGAAGCGGGACTGCCATGCGATGAAGGCGAAATATAGATGAATAGTGAGATTAGATAGGAAACCAATTTTCGGCCCAATGTTTTCACCACCCGGTACTCTATCTAAATCCAAAACGGATAGAAAAGCACCGATAAGCAATGCAACCCCGACCAAATGTCGGTGTAGAAATTTTGCTGAACTATCTGTGGTGTGGATTAACCTGAGATCTGCGCGATTGGGTGCAAACGCAAATCTCAAGGCAACAGAAAACAGCCGTGGAATAATCACCACGTTCCATAGGAGGTGATGCACGATGAAAGCAGACTGAGGATCGACTAGTCGTTTTAATACATATTGCGAAACGATGATGAATGCTAACAACCCGGATAGATCAAGGATAAAACGTCTGGACAACAACTTCAAAATATCCACTAAGGAATATTCAGATGAAATCTTGTTAACTGCAGCTCGCCAGTCTGAAGTCAATCGCCTGACTAGAAATTCCACCAATGCACCGGCAGCAATGGCCGTAGTAAAAGCTCCCAACAATTTAAGCAAGCCATTGGGACCTAGGCTATCGATGAAGACGCCGTACAGTTTTACCAAATCCGACATCATACTCGGAAATTCTTTGACAGCGGATCCTACCGAGATAGGTATCGCCGTGGTGACAAGCTCGAACAAGCTTGTTTCAGATGTTGTCTGCACTATTTTCTGGCTCGCAGCTACTACATCTAATTGTTGGAGCAACAGATCTCTAACCTCATTGTCCGACAAGCGAGAAACCAACGCTCTGACGGCATCCGGGTTATCAATGCCGGATAGCTCAACAGCTGCGTCATCAGTTGTTGAAGATGATGAAAACGGAATCTGTTGCGCATGGACGGAAATATTCCCAACAAACAACATCACAATGCCGAGCAAAATGGCTGGGAGCTGAAAAAGCTTCATCGTTCTGTACCCATGGTGGTCTTTAAATTGATCAACCAAGTTTAAACCCAAAACTCATTGATGAAACATATTCTTGGGCGAGGCACCAACACACATCTCTATAATGACCAAACAACCGCTGTTCAGCTTGCTCAGAACGTTTAATCCTAGTACAAAATTTACAATCCAAACAACCAGCTTCTACACCTTAGTCCATAAGACGAACAAATTACTGAGGAATCTAATAGGGTGTGAGACGCTTTAAACACGTATCGCGACAAAACTACGACGCTTATAATCCCACACCCCATGGGTTTGGTCATGTTGTCTGCAAAGAGCGAACCGAGCCCCCCATTCACCTAGATAGAGAAAAGGGGCAAGGACAACAACTGAATCGGTGTTAAGGATGAGATCTCGATTCAACTAACCCACTACGAAAGCAGACTAATTCGCTGCACCCCACGCACGCGGTACCGTCAAAGCGGTACGAATGGAGTTAAAGCGTTGGGCTAGCGACCGGCTTTTCGGCTGCTCAGCATCGCACTCAGAGCCACCTAAGCTTGCTGCCGGTAAGCTTGCCACGGCAGTGTCTGCCATTTCCAGTGCCATGCTCTCCTTCTCAGCAAGCTCTTTTTCTTCCCTGCGAGCGTCAGCAGCATTTGCGATAGACACGAAGCTATTCAATTCACTGCTAGTCAGGGGCGAAGTAGGCACTTTTTTCAAGTTGGATACTGCTGACGATTTGGGGCTGCTACACATATGTCATTCTCCTGCGTTATTTACCCAAACACATTGACTCGGTACACTCAAATTGAATCGACTGTCAATCGAAGCACTGGGCTCTTGTGAGGGCAACTTTTAATGATTGATAAAAAAGACACTGGAGAGGATCATTATTACGTTGTAACAAAGCACGACCGAACAGATACTCTCACCGAACTCCATCCTGAGAATCAGCGCCGCCAATTTGGTATCGGTCCGTGCCACAAGATTTGAACGGCAATCACGAAAAAACATCGAACTGAGTATTCAGAATCTGAACCTGCAAACATTTCACAGATAAATTGATTCGGCTACAGCAAACCGCCAGGGTCGTCTGCATGTGGTAACAGGTTTTTATGTGTTTATCAACGACATCATAATCAACAATTTAGGTCAGGTTACACGTCCTCTGATTCAATATAACAGAACACTCTGCAGCGCCAATACTTTCACCGCTCCTGAAAACCACAGGCCCTTTGATAAACTATCTAATGGCCCTTGTTGTTGCAACAAACAAAATATAGCCACACCTGCAAAAATCGACGATATTTTAGAAACCACCTATCAAATCAAATAGGTTTCAATCGCGCAATTAACAATCTCGGGATTCTTACCCTTCAGACTGAGCTTATGCAGAAAACCCACGCGATTTATTCATAAGAAATAGCACGATACCGAGAATGAGGATCGATACAGCCGCACGAAACAGGCTGCCTCCATCACTCTGCCCATTGTGTAAACCCTCTACTCCTAAGGGTGTGAATAAGTGGAAAAAGACAGCGCCTGCCATAACAGCCGATGCCATCACTCCACCTAAAGCGTGCGCTTTAGCACGATATCGTTTGACACCTGCCGCATCCTGATTTCGGTACTTTAACAAATATACAATGGGGGACAGAAGTAACAGGGATGTTAGAAGTTCAACGCTACCTACCAGATACAATCCGAAATTGGTAAAAATCACCGATCGCATTTCCCAAGATACCTTTCATCCACTCGCCGTTAGTAGAGAAAATATGTTCAGTATCAGGGTACTTGGTGAACTTATAGGGAAGCGATTCCGAGAAATATGAAGCACATTCAAGCTACGATCAGCCAAGAACAGACGGATATTATGATTCCCTTGGCTACGCCGTTTGGCGCGTCGTGATTATGCGAATCTAAGGATACGCTCATGTTATTTCTCCGATTTAAAAATGCTTTTTTCTGAATGCTCAATGGCACAGCTGAAGCTGGTTTGGGAGCCTGTGACTGGCTGCTCACAGAGGTGCTCAGAGCCATTAGAGGCAAAGCCGCGCATGAATTTGTATTAACAGATAATATTGATGACTGCCTCAACGTTGTCATCGAACGAAGAAAATTCCATTTCAACCGCTTTCTGTTCTTCAACTGACATTCTTCGGTGCAGTACGTCTTGAGAGTTGTCTGAGTGATCCTTCACATAAAATTGTGTCGTGAATACTTTTTCATCTTTGAACAATTTGACATGTATGTGTGGCGCTCTTCCCAGGTAACTAACCGGCTTGATTGTTCTGAATTCGTATTCCCCGTTCGCGTTAGAAAGTGTGTGTCCAAATCCCTGAAAACCAGAGTCAGATGTTGCAGAATTTCTGTCTCTCGTGTGCAAGTAGCGTCCATTGACATCGCATTGCCAGATTTCTACCCTGATGCCTGAAAGTGGCAAAAGCGCGGCATTTGTAATAATACCTTTGAGCGTGATGATCTCACCACCTGCCTGACGGGTTTTATCGGCAATTTTCACTAAATCGTTATCAATATCGGTGTGACGCATTGAGGGTGTCGGGTAGTACGGACCTTCACTAGCACTGGGCGTTTTAACTGGGTTCGCTTGTACTGACGATATTGCAGAAGCTGATGCAAGCCCTGCTAGTTTTATCAATTGGCGACGAGGGATATCAAGAGATTTTTTGCCAATCATACGTCAAGCTCCTTGTCATACTTATTTGAGATTACGTATATAATCATCCTACTTTTCACCCTGTGTCTAAATAGAAATTATGCTGAAAATAAAATACCTTGTATTCAATGTGGCGTATTGCTGAGCAGCTACATTCATTATTCACTTAATTAGTCGATTATTCGTTTTTTTTTGACACAACCGCTCTCTCAGAAGTCTCAAGTTATTGTAATTTGAAAAGCTGCTCTAAACGCTTCTATTAGAAAATAGTGGCACATGAGCTACGAAACTAAGATCCCGTTTGGAAATTTAATTTAGCATGCAAAACGATCATGTCACTCAGGTAATTGTCTTGGACGACGATCCTATCAATCGCTTTGCTATGAAACGTGTCTTAAGAAAATGTGAATGCGAAGTTCATGAATTCGATTCAGTCGCAGCAGTTCTTTCTTTTCTCGACCAACATCAGGTTGATTTTATTTTTAGTGATGTTCGCTTACCTAATGCCCATGGAGGTGAAGAGCTTCTGAATATTGTCAATGAACGCAAACTCGGTGTGCCACTCATCATGATGTCCTCTTCCATGGATAACGAGATGAATTCGCACTTTATGGCAAAAGGAGCAGTGGCCTGTCTGCAAAAACCTCTGTTGAGAGAAACCTGTGAGACACTGCTAAACCACATCCGGAAATCGTTAAAAAACCCAACCTCAACATCAGGCCCGATCTAGCCCTGTCACTCGAAAATTGCTAAAGAAGCTATTCAACGGGTTCAAATTACAATGGTAAAAACGCTACCGACACCAAGCTGACTTTCCACAGAAATTTTCCAATCGTGTTTATCGCAAACTGTTGCGCAAATCGATAAGCCAATACCATTGCCATCATAGTCTTTCTCAGTCTTCAATCTGCTGAAAGGCTCGAATACTTGATCCGCCAACGTTTGATCAAACCCTATACCATTGTCACGCACTGTTATTGATAGGCGGTTACAATCGGCGGCACACGCAATCTGTATCAAAGGATCACGGTTTTCATCCCGGTACTTAAGGCTATTGCTCACAAGGTTTGAAAATAACTGTCTCACGAGACTTTCCTCGCCTTTAATTTTCGGTAAATCAGCAATAACTACCTTGGCATTTGATTCAGTAATTCGCAGTTGAAATTCTGAATGCACATCTTTTAGCAACTTATTCAGATCAATCTCATCAAGCACAAGGCTTCCTTTAGCAGCGCTTGATAATTTCAGTAAATCCTGAATAAACGTTTTCATTTTTTTAGCAGAATTCACTATCACATCCAAGTGATATCGACTTTCCTCGTCCATGGTGTTATACATATCTTCATGTAAAAACCCACTAAATTGTTGAATATTATTGAGTGGTTGTTGCAAATCGTGGGATGCGAATGACGTAAATTGATTCAAACTATGATTAGCATGTTCTAGCAGTTTGTTTTGTTCTTCAATTTTTATCATCGCCTGATTACGTTCTGACACATCAACTAGCACAATCATTCTCATGCCTTGCATTGAGCCTATGTTTTTTACACTGCTACTTAGCTCAACGTCAAATGATCTGCCATCAGCACGTAGTAGTGCAAGAGTCACACGGTCAACGTCACCTCGCCGTAAAGCTTCGTGAACAAACTCACTATGCTCTTCAATAAAAAATTGGCGACAATTCTTACCAGGTATAGCTAATGGATCAATACCCATGTTGCTTGATAAGCGGTCACTAGTTGAGATAATTAGCCCATGCTGATCGCATAGCATCATCATCGCTGGCAATGATCGAAAGAGGGATTGATAATGATCAGTTTGTACATTTACAAATTCAAGTTGCTCTTCATTGCCGATAATCACGCCAATCCAGTCAGCTAAAAGACGAATGAATTTTTTTTCATAACTAATGAATCGATGTTGTGGTGTATCGTTGGAAAAAAAACTGATGATGCCTAATGGTCCATTAATCGTCGAGACTTGAGTGCCTATAAACGAACTGAAATTTGTGCATACATGACGCGTATCACTTGAGCGCTGGTGGTCTGCCAAGTTGTTGCTTGTGATTACTTGATTAGCCTCAAGAACTTTTTGATACACATCCCCATGAAGCGGTATTTGATCATTGGATTGTGTCGTTTTGGCAAGCTGGCCAGAAACACAGTCAATTTCAAGTGAATGACCAAATACCGATCCAACAACACCGCTTTGCATCGAGAGGTAGCTCAAACCTATATCAAGAATTTGTAGTTTTTTTTCAACATCTGTGCAGCTCGTGTCTGTAAACACACGTAGTAATGCATCCGAGGCAACCCTAAATTTTTCCCTTTGTAGATCTTCAACATCATTCAATTGAATTTCGGATACATGCTGACCATCTACGCTGAGCGCTCGCACTGTTATAGGCTCAGCATACTCAACACCATCGTTAGTTTTACAAACTAACGTTCCAAATCGAGTCTCGCCTTGGACAAGCCCCATACAGTTTAAGCAGGCAATCTGGACGCCATAATCAGTCTCCAACTGATCGATATGCTTACCAATAATGTCACAAGGCAATGCATTGTATTTTTTCGCAAAAAATTCATTACAAGCAATAATTTTTCCGTCGGCCGAATTCCACTGCAACACAGATTTATCCAAACTCGTCATCTTCAGTTACCTGTTCGACGATTGTCGTTCTTAAAATCTTCAGTTAGCCGAGTTTGTTGCTCTTGCTGCATTTTTTTTGCACTGCTAGTGCTGTCTATAAAAAGTACCCAACTGCCCACACTGTCATGGAAAAAATGAATATCGAAATAGTAGTCATTATCGATATGAACGCAATAGATAATGCTTGGTTCTTCAACATTATTAGGCAGCAAACCTTCAAGCACTGGAATCGATTGCACCGCATTGACTCCAGTACCAATGTTGGTGCTATTAGACACACCAACAAATCCGCAATTAGCCAATATTTCCTGTTTATCATTCAAACACAGATAGCCGTCCGCACACTGATCTCCATCAAGATCTTTAAGATATCTAGTTATTGATTCAGGGATGATGTTCATTGTGCGGTGGGCACTAAAGAACGACCGATGGTTTGATAAATTTCATCAACACCTATATCGTTCTTTGCGCTGGTTTCGATAGTTGCCAATGCAAGCTCACTAAGCTGGTCGAGAATTGTTTTGTTTATTTCCCAATCCGACTTAATGTCAGATTTGTTCAGAACTAAGACAAACGGCTTAGGACCTAGGGTTTCCAGTACTCGAGAGTGAAGATTTTCGGCGCTTTCGAAGGTTGCCGGACGCGATGGATCAATCACAAGAATGTAAGCTGCCATCCCACGAAGATAAGACGGTAGGACCGATTTATAGTTGTCTTCGCCGTACACATCCCACAAAACCAACGCAAGGTCAACATCATTAACGGAGAGGGTTTTCTTATCTATTTTTACACCGATCGTCGTTACGTAGTTTTCCGAGAACACGCTTTCAACATAGCGGCGAACCAAGCTGGTTTTACCAACAGCAAATGAGCCGAGCATACATACTTTTTTTTGTAGCATCTCAACCGTTACCGCGTTGACGGACCAAAGGTCACGTGTGTAATTTCCGAATATTGATCATTGAGATTCTTCAATTTTTTAATCCAAGCGTTAGTTTCTGTTCCTGTGATGCGCAGCGCACTACCCTCTACATCCAAGCGTGCTCCACTGGGTATTTGCAATCCTAATTCAAGAAACTGAATACCTAATTTGGGGTGCATTGACCTATAAGGCTCTAGATTAAAAATCACACGATCCCTACGTAATTTGTTCTCCATCAACACAGTTTCTGCATCTACTGCGAGAGGATCTCTGAGTCCACGCACAACATAACGTCGATTACGGCGCTCCGAACCTGTGATAACAATGCCTGGCTGCGCGTCGAGCTGCTTAATAAAATTGCTCCACTTACGTTTGTCATATTGGCTTTGAAGAAACCAAGCAAAAAGGCAAAGGAGGACAAGGCCAGCAATCGTTAATCTCTTGCGCAAATTCTTTGGAATACTTTTGACCTTGTTACGTAAACGGCTATCATGGTTTTCCATGAACAGCGCGAAATCTTTTTTCACTGGGTCAAAGGGACTAGCGTCGCCCTCGTAAGCATCTAATTGCTGTTCATATTTACTATGGATATCTTCAAGCAAAAATTGTAGAGCGGTGCGACAACGCTCTGGCGCAACTCCACGAATAACAGCAGCTAACACAGCTTCTGGCCCCCATTCAATCCAGACTGAGAGTTCACCCAATTGCAACGTATTCAAGCCATCAAATTCTTGAGTAGAAAATGCATCTTGCACGAAAGATTGGATGGCACTCAACATACCACTCACCATATCTGCATCGCGAGCTTCGCTAGCTCCTGATATCTCATGGCAAATAGGTAAACCCGATTCTTTTTCAATTAAAAATATTTGCTCAAATTTATACGTACGCTTTGCTTTATTCGAATCAGGTGTAAGCATACTAGCGATCATTTTTCTAATCGCTGGCCCGAGTATTGGAAATAAGGCCTCAGCCATTATCTCTGGATTTTCACGAGATGAGTTCTGAAATTGCTCAACGATTATCGGCTTGAGATTTGTACTGTAGATGCCATCACGGCTGTGAGTCATCTGGGTGGCTGAATTCAGAATTTCGCTGGTATCTTTAGCTCTAATTTCTTTATCTGTTATTCGAAGCTGTAGAGCATCGAGTTGCGCTTGTAATCGTATTATTTCTTTGCGCTCTTCTTTGACTAGAATAGAGCGCAATTTTTCAAAATCTCCACTCACGGCACCATCGCTAATGGATTGTTTTGAAGTGCTGTTATTCATCGAATTTTAACTATCCATTCTTACAGATGATAAGTAAAGTGGTGACGTCTACTTGGCCGTATTCGTTGCTGGACCTGTTAGTCTGCTAGAAACTTCAGTTAACAATTGCGCCAGATTCTGTGCGTCCAGTTTTGAGTTATTTAGACTATCCATTGAATCTGTGATTTCAGCCTGCAATAGTCGCTTGGTCTCACCCAATTCACCAGTCAGTAAGGATTGATGCTGAGCCAAACTTGTATCGAGACGCCTCGACTCTTCTCTGGTGGATGTTGATAGAGCCAGAACATCCGCTTGGAGTTCAGTCCTCACTGAGCCAACGGCTTTGTTGACATCTGTCAATTCCGACTGAAATTTTTCGTTCAAACCAACGACTTGTTGGTCGAAGTGTTTTCTATTTTCTGCAATGGACTGGGTTAACTCGTCTAATCGGCTGTTGAACTCCCGACTTACGCTAAGCAATTGATCGCTGAGCTGCTCCCGAAGTTGAACCATCTGCTCATGTGTGGACCGCTGCTGCTGTCCAAACAAAATCTCCTGTAGTTGGCCAAGTTCACCATTTGAAAACACAGGCTCAGACACCGACGAAATAGTATGGAGCGACTCTTTCGTTGCTTCAATTTCCCTGTCGGTTTTTTTCTGTCGTTCATTTTCCATAAACTTCTCAAGCTGATGTACTGAATCTATTATCAAAAAAGGAGAAGGGTCAAAAAACAACCCACTACATTAACACCAACAAAATACCCATTTCATGCCCAATCAACCTTCCGTCACGCAGCAAAGACAGCTGTCAAATTAGATAGTTTCAGATGGTGCAGATGGTGCAGATGGTGCAGATGACTTGGTCAAATTTATTGCCGAACAAATCTGACAGGCATTCGATGTATAAATTGTCTTGTACTTGGGCTTAATCAATAACTCCCAAAACGAATTTATCACCCTTTCACATTATAGTGCATAAGAAGCATTAATCACTTAACGCTACTACGGTAGGCACCAATATTCCAACGTCAATGTCTTCAGAAAGCTTAATTATCCTCAGTTAGTGACAGAGAATTAGGCCGATGCAGTGTCCGCTGGTCAGGACAATTGAATCCCCTTTTCTCTCGGCGATCTTACCGCTTATAAACATCTCACCATTAGTCTCAAAGGTCATGCTCGAAAAAATAGGCAATGGAGCTTAGTTTTCGCCCACGCCCCACGTATCTTGCAGCCTGTATCCCCGTGGCCATGGGTCTGCGGGATCCAGCATGTGCTGGTGAATGCCTGTTATCCAGGCGCGACCGGATATCTCTGGAATGATACCCGGACTCTCCCCCGCTTGAGTGATATCTGCAATACAACCCTGGAATGTAGAACCGATTATCGATTGAGCAGTTAGTGTGTCGCCAAGCTGCATCTTACCCTGCGCATGCAATAGCGCCATACGAGCCGATAATGCAGTACCTGTTGGAGAACGATCTACTTTGCCGGGCTGAATGGCTACCGCAGACTTGGTAAGCAAACCTGATTCACTTGTCAGTATTTTGCTAGCAAACAGGCAAAATGAGATGTGTCTCCACTCAGGATTGTCAGGATGAACAAAGCCAAGTTGATCGTTCGCAGCCACTGTCATTCTAACGCCAAGCCGTGCGATCTCTCGCGCCTCGTCCGATACTAATTTGAATCCCAGTTCGTCAGCGTCGACGATAACAAAGCTGTCTCCTCCGTAGGCGGTGTGCACATTGAAGCTGCCAAGCCCTTTCAGCTCCAATGGTACGTCCATCTGGTCAACAAAACTTGCAACATTTCTGACAGTGATGCGTTCCGCCTTACCGTCCTTGCAATCAGCACGTACACGTATCAATCCACCGGGGGCTTCAAGAGTCAATTCGGTGACGGGCTCTATCATTGGGATGATTCCACTATCCAGTAATACAGTGGCCACGCAAATGGAGTTTGACCCTGACATCGGCGGTGTATCTTCAGGCTCCATTATGATGAAAGCAGCATCGGCCTCTGGATGCTTCGGCGGAACAAGCAAATTCACGTGGCGAAACACCCCTCCCCTGGGTTCATTTAGAACGAATTCACGAAGAGCGCCGTCTTGCTCGATGAAATCTCGCTGCTCCCACAGTGTGTCCCCTGGAGGTGGAGCAACACCACCGACGATTACGTCGCCCACTTCACCTTCGGCGTGGGCTGAGATGACATGAATGGTTTTTTTACTTCGCATGTTTTTAGAAACACAGCTTCGTTGCACTAAATGTAGCAACAAACCCAGCGTGTGTCGCTTCAGTCAGGTCATGCGGTGATACGAGAATTAGGTAAGCCAGCAAGGAACGCCTCCCATGCAAGCGGTGCAATCTGCGACCAAGCGGGGCATTTTAATCTAGATGCCCAAGGCCGACTGACATACCCGGCAACCAATGGGCCGGCAACTGAATCGCATACTCAACCCTCCTGAGCCGCCGTATCGATCTTCTGACTGTACAAGCTAAAAAACGTGAACCAATTGAACTAAATTAGCGTGCGAGACCAGTTTCATAAACCTGATCTAGCACTTCTGAATCCAGAAAAACGACTACGCATCTCGCAGATGCGCAATGAAATCCTCAGATAAGGCGTTGTTTTGCGGCATCTTATAGCGCCGTTTGTAGCTGCGTACCGCTTGCAGAGTTTGCTTACCCGCAATGCCATCGATTTCGCCGTTGTACAGCCCATGACTCAGCATGGTTTCTTGTACCAACATAATGTCGCTGGTTGACGCGCTTATCGGTGACCCTTTGTCGTTGATTGGGGGTTGCATCTGGGGAATGTGTATTTCGTAGAATCAAATAAGGATCATAGTGTACGCGTAGATAGGGTCTTACCTAAAGCGCTTTAAGCGCCGCCTTTTGCTTCTTCGAAAAGTCTTGCATTTTCTTCAGCCATCAGTTCTGTTTCTAACAGATTAAGGTGCTTATTCACTAGTTCAAATGATTCATTGAAGGCCAAAATAGCATCATCCGGATTTTCAAAATTCGACTCAAAAAGGGTCTTTCCTATTTCATGCATTTTGCGATGAGGCTCTTCTATTGCCTGAAAATTTTCCCGACCAGATAGCTCCTGACCTACACCAAAATACCATTGACCCAGGCGAGTGTTCTTAGGCTCAAAATGGATGTCTGGATTTGCCACTGAGGCCATGTTCAAGTCTGTTTGACAATTTGCGTACAGCATTGCATCTAGAACAGACTTTCGAAAATAGACATTATTCAGATGAGCGTGATAAATCATCCCTAATTGTGATGAAGGATACTGAGGGTTGCTCTTAATGAATAGTTTGAATTCATCAAAAGGTAATGGTTTGCTTATCCAATAACCTTGGGCTTCCAAACAACCCGCGTAAGCCAGGAACTGATAAGTGTTTTTGTCTTCTATGCCCTCAGCGACCACATCCATTCGTAAGGTCCTTGCCATATTGATGACCATATTGGCGATGTTGAGATTTTTGGTTGAATTTGCCATACGACCGATAACACCTTGATCAACTTTCAACGTTGAAAATGGAAGTTGGCTCAACAAATCAATGGAAGAATATCCCGTACCGAAGTCATCCATGACTAACTTAAATCCCATGTCGGTTAAAAGCTCAAGGCGAGATGAAATAACGTCTTTATTGTTTAAGGTTGCTGTTTCGGTGAGTTCGATTTGTAGATCAGAGGGGACAATCTCTTTCTCGTCGATCGCTTTTTGAAGAATATCGATAATAATGCAGGTTTCAAAATCCAGCGGTGACGTATTGATCGCCAAAGTTCCTTCAAATCCTGCTGCTCTCAATTCTCCAATGGCATGGATCGCCATTGAGCAAATTTGAGCTGAGATTTGAGTTATCAGCCCGGTTTTTTCGGCAAGCGGAATAAAATGATCGGGTGAAATGAAACCCTTTTCAGGATGATTCCAACGGATCAGACATTCTGCACCAGAAATACGTCCTTTTAGAAAATTAACCTTAGGCTGGTATTGCAATTCAAATTCTTGATTCGCCAGAGCATTTTCTATTTCTTGCAATGCAACATCCATACTCTTTGCCATCTTTCAATAAGTTAGGGATAGTTAGTGTCTGTCTGTATCCTCATGAGTGTCTGAAGCAGGCAGAATTCATGCCGCTATATTTCGCCCAATATCGGCGCTCTAGAGGGTTCAAATAACGAATTTACCTCAATCCAGCCGCAGGCGAAGTTACCTTCAAATTCCCGTACAACGTATCACGGTAGAAAAAGCCTGATCTAGATAATGAGATCTATGGCCGCAAGTTTTTTGAGATGTGGTAAAAGATGGTCGCCGTGTTAAAACGGGCTGGAGGTCATCGGTGTGAACACGCGCCGTTTTCATTGTGACTAATTCAGAACCAGATTTGTGATTTTGAAAGCCAGCTCAAGCGGCAAAGTCGTTCTAGACTGGGCTTAAGACATACACACGAGGAAACACAACACGATGGATTACATTAGTACCCGCGGCACAGCGCCGACACTGACTTTCAAAGAAACGTTACTTGTCGGGCTTGCTGAGGATGGTGGGCTGTACGTGCCACGAGAATGGCCGCATTTTAGTGCCGAGAAGATCCGCTCATTTAAAGGCATGGATTATTGCGAAGTTGCGTTTCACGTTATCAAAGCCTTCGTAGACGGCGAGATTGAAGATGCCGCTCTGCGCGACATGATCAACGAAGCCTATGCCACTTTTCATCATCCTGCAGTGGTACCACTGGTGCAAACCGGTGCGAACAATTGGATACTAGAGGTCATTTACGGCCCAACACTGGCGTTCAAGGACGTCGCTATGCAGATTCTAGCCCGACTCATGGACCACATCCTGACCGAGCAAGGGCGTCGCATTACGATCGTGGGGGCTACCTCTGGAGATACCGGTGGTGCCGCTCTTGAAGCCTTTCAGGCCTGCGAGGGCATCGACACATTCTTTATGTTTCCCGAAGGCAAAGTGTCAGATGTTCAGCGTAAACAAATGACGACTATTGGTGCAGCTAATGCCCACGCCATTGCCATCGATGGGTCATTTGACGATTGCCAAAATATGGTCAAAGACATGTTCAACGATGCCGAGTTTCGCGACGGAGTGCATTTATCGGCAGTGAACTCGATAAATTGGGGCAGAGTCATGGCGCAGACGGTGTACTACTTCACGGCCGCTGTGGCCCTAGGTGCGCCAGATCGAGCTGTTGCATTTACCGTCCCAACAGGAAATTTCGGCGATATTTTTGCAGGCTTCGTGGCAAAGCAGATGGGTTTGGGGATAGATCGGCTGGTGATTGCGACAAATGAAAACGATATCCTTAGTCGCGCATTGTCCACTGGAAACTACACCTTGTCGGATGTCGAAGTGACCATTACTCCATCAATGGATATCCAAATTTCATCCAATTTTGAACGCCTCTTATTTGAAGCAGCAGGACGCGACCCGCAGATTGTGCGCGAGCTAATGGCGGAGTTGAAGGTAAACGGAAGTTATGTGTTACCAGACCGCGTGCGCCAATATATTGCTGACCTTTTTGCTTCGGGCACAGCCAATCAGGCGCAAACCCTCGAGACGATGGAGCAAGTTTATGCTCGCTCCGGCTACCTGGCTGATCCACATACAGCGGTTGCCATTCGCGTGGCAGAGCAACAAACGAGTAGAGCTGTGCCGATGGTGACACTCGCAACCGCCCACCCTGCCAAATTTCCAGATGCGGTGGAAAGGGCGACAGGCCAGCTGGTCGAGGTTCCGCAATGGGCCGTGCAACGAGCATCCAACGCCGAGGTTCTGAACGTCCTGGAAAACGATCTTGTAACGGTTAAGAAATTCATCATGGAAAAATCACGCATTGGGTCAGGCCGAACTGACGGCTAACCATATTAACGAGAATCTGCCTAACCCACTTTGGTTGTTCAGGCAGATTCAAAATAAGTGCGCCATTCAGGTGGTTATCGCTTCTCAAAGGCAATCATTACAAGCGCTAGCAAGCTCGAGCCCAGCATTAACATAAGCGATACCGCATTAAGCAAAGGTGTTGACCCCTCCTTTAGGCGATCAAACATTGCTATGGTTAAGGGTGCGTCAGAACCAACCAACATAAGCGTGGTGTTAAAGTTTTCAAAACTCATCAAAAACGACACCACAAATGCACCAGCCAGAGCAGGAGCAAGGTAAGGAATAGTGACGGTACGCACAGCGGTTAACTGGTTGGCTCCCAGATTCAGCGCAGCCTCCTCTAGCGTTTTATCAAAACTTTTTAGCCTTGCTGATATAACCAATGTTGCTATGGTGGCTACAAAAGAGAACTGCCCAAGAACCACCAGTACCAAACCCGGGCGCAGTGCTTCGATGTCCCATTTGATTGAATCCCACGCTACATTGGCCACAGAGGACGAGAACACCAAGATGGAAATGCCAAGCACGATGCCTGGAATCACCAAGGGAAGAATCATTAAGATATACAGCGCGCCTTTACCACGAAAATCGTAACGGTTGAACAAGAAGGCGTTAGTAGTACCGATAGCCACCGCCAAAATTGAAACACACACACCAACGAAAACTGAGGTGCCAACGGCTTTTAAAATTGATTTTTCATGGAAAAAACCCACTCTTGGTTGAGTGTCGCCAAAAAACCAATCCCAAGTGAAACCCTTCCAAGGTAGGGAAGGAAACTGACTGTCGTTAAAGCCAAAAACAGCAACAACAATAAGCGGCAATGCAAGGTAGAGGAAAAATAGCGCGATATACGCTTTGTAAATCCAGTTGACAACTGGGCTACGGGGTATTGTTGGAATCATGGTTTTGGCATCACCCCATTGTTCTTTCTAAGGTTTGCCCAGATAGCCGTAACGCTGCCCAAACAATAACCGATGACAAGAACAAAAGCAGAAAACCAAAAGCTGCGCCTAGCTCCCAATTAAAACGCACAATAAATTGCGAGTAGATCAGCTCTGTAAACCAGAGACTGTCTTTACCACCTAACATGATGGGCGTCAGGTAATTCCCCAGTGACAACATAAACACCACAATGCAACCTGAAACAATACCGGGCATCGCATGCGGGATAACGATCTCTCGCAAAATGGAGGGAGTACTGCCTCCAAGATCGTAACCCGCTTCGATAACTGAGTTGTCCAAGCTGTCAAGGGTAGAGACTAAGGGCACAACCATAAAAAGCATGGAGGTATATACCAAGCCAACCATGATCGAGGCATCGTTATATAAAAGCTCAACAGGACCTGAGGCAAGCCCCGCCCATTGCAAAAACGATGACACCACACCTGTCTCACGCAATAAAATCATCCAGCCAAAAGTGCGGACAAGTTCTGATACCCAAAACGGGACAAGACATAATAGAAACAAAACCGACTTCGCACGCCCCACCGCCATCTTGGCAATATAGTAAGCGACAGGAAACCCGATAAGCAACGTTAATGTTGTTGCCAGTATTGACATGACTGCAGTACGTGCAAAAGTCATTATGTAGAGTGGTTCGTCGATGAAGGTACGGTAATTCGCAAAGCTTGTTTCGTACTGGCGCACGCCTACACGCTCTTGCAACGACAGCATGGCCAAATTAATATGTGGGATCACGATTAAAAGAATTAACCATAAAGCCAGTGGCGCCAGCAGAAGATAGAAACCAATGTTGCGATGGGAGAGCATTACTTAGCACTCTCAATAAAGGCGACGCCTTGATCTTTTGACCAACCAAGATGGGCGATATCTCCCTGTGACCAATTGCTCGTCGTGCCAGCCTGTGGCATATTCACTTCGATGATGTCACTACCCTTTTCAGAACGCACAAGAAGTCGGCTTGCGGCTCCGTTGAACAATATCTGTTCGATTTTACCTGTCAGGATGTTGTCGTAGTCACGTAAAGCACTTACCTCCCGACTTATTTGGATAGCTTCTGGTCGCACAAATACCTGCGCTTTTGCGCCCTTATTCCAGGTGTCACCAGAGGCCATTGCACGCACCGTCATTGAAGGTGTATCAATATCAATGTAATGACCGTCACGTTGTGTAACTGAGCCTAGCCATTTATTGCTCTCACCCACAAAGCCTGCAACAAAAGCTGTCTGAGGATTATGGTACAGATCCTGTGCAGAACCTACCTGCTCGAAATGACCAGCGTTCATCACAGCGATCGCATCAGACATGACCAACGCCTCGCTCTGATCGTGAGTGATGTAGAGAAAAGTGGTATCGAATGCCGCTTGCAGAGTTTTGAGTTCCACCTTCATCTGCTCACGCAGCTTTAGGTCAAGCGCACCCAATGGCTCATCCAACAGCAGTACGTCTGGCTCCAGCACCATGCAACGAGCAATCGCGATACGTTGTTTCTGCCCACCTGACAATTCACTGACTTGTCGGCGACCAACGCCTGGTAAGCCTATGCGCTCCAAAGCCTCCTCAACTTTTCGATTAATCAATGGTTTAGCCATCTTACGACGACGCAGTCCATACCCGATGTTGTCTGCAACATTCATCATTGGAAACAACGCAAGATGTTGGAAAACCATATTCACTGGGCGCTTGTTAGGCGCTACGTTTAAAACGGATTTTCCTTTTATCTGAATGTCACCTGATGAAGGTTCTTGGAACCCAGCAATCATTCGCATGATGGTTGTTTTACCGCACCCTGATGGGCCCAGTATCGAAAAAAATGACCCTGCAGGCACATCGAAGCTGACGTTGTCTACTGCTGTGGTGTCACCATAATGCTTGGTTAAATTATGGCACTGCAAATCAGGGGCGATCATTGATGTTCCTTAAGGTGGTAAACGACCCCGCTTTCATTGGCGGGGTCGTGTTATGTCAGGAAATTATTTAGCTGCTTTTACGCGATCCAAAACACCACCTTCAATCACTTCCAGGCCAGCTGGTACTGGTGGATACCATTTGATGTTGTCAACTGCAGCGGCTGAGAAGCTTGCTTGGTAGTTAGCTTTTAATTCAGCATTAACAAATTCATCAGCACCAGTGGAAGCCGTAAAATTACCCGCTGTATTGGTAATCATGGCCGCGATTTCTGGCTGCATTACAAAATTGATCCAGTCATACGCTGCCGAATCAGCACGCCCTTTGGCAGGTAGCACAAAGGTATCGATCCAACCCAATGCACCGGATGCTGGTGCTACAAACGTGACATCTGGCTTTTCAGCGTTGAGCTTCCAACCGCCAGTATCCCAAGCCATTGACGCAACAACTTCACCTGAACGAACCAGGTTCATGAGCTCGTCACCACCCCCCCAGTAGGTCTTAACGTTAGACTTACATTCGACAAGCTTCGCTTCGACCTGAGACATGATTTCAGTATATGCAGCTTCGTCACCATAAGCGGCAAACGGATCAAGTCCCATTGAAAAAGCAAATCCGATCAGTGTAGGCCGCTTCAAGCGATAAGATACTTTTCCAGCGACATCAGCAGAGCAAAGATCAGTGTAGTCTTTTACTGATGAAGCCATTGCAGTGTCCAATACCAAGCCTGAGGTTCCCCAAACGTGCGGTACACCATAGACATCAGCGTCGACAGTGGTATTGGTTTTTGTTGCATCCAACATTGAGGTGATGAACTGGTCGCTTTTGAGTTGTGATAAATCCATTGGCTTATAAATACCAAATTCGGCTTGCGGGCCCGCTATGCGATCTTGACTAGGTTGAGCCAGATCAAAACCACCACCGCCTGTTGCACGCAGCTTAGCGATCATCTCTTCGTTATTAGAAAGCGTGACTTCAACAGTATGCCCTGTCTCTGTCTCAAAGGCCGCTACGACTTCATCTGGTGCGTAACCACCCCAGGTTAGCAGACGAAGGGTGTCAGCCTGCGCTATTTGGATTGTGCCCAACATCACGACAGTGGTTGCCGCTGTAGCTTTCAAGATAGATAAATGTTTCATTTTCTGTCCTTTTAGAGTGAGTGTTCGTGTAGTTTTGTCAGGGCGCTCTCCGACACCTCTGATGTGTGAAAACACCGATAACATGCAAGGCTCAAGCGGGTTATGCGGTTAGTGCAAAAATACATGAGCTGGGTGAGTATAGGAAGCATTAAATACGCATCGCTTGCCTACCCGTACACCTAAAAACTGGCGTTACACGTTCTCGATGCCCATTCCTCATTGCAAAAAGCTATTATTAGCGCTATGAACATCCGCTCAATAGTAGGCTTCACCTATTTATTACTCATTCACCTACTGCTTGCGGTGGTGCTATGGAAATCAGACTTCATAGATAAGGTACAGCTTAAGCTGGGTATCTCTAGCTCAGACACACTGTCCTTCTACGAACAAACAACGCTTTACCACCAACGAATGGATAGCTCAATTCCTGATGGTGCCGTTATTTTCGTTGGCGATAGCATTACTCAAGCTCTGGCTACATCGGCGGTCGCCGCCGCAACTGTCAATTTTGGCATTGGCACTGACACCACACTAGGGGTTGTTGAAAGACTCCCGCTCTATCAGTCAATCGAAAGATCAACAGCGGTGGTGCTTGCCATTGGCGTCAATGATATTTATCAACAAGTGGATACTTTGGAGACACGAGCAAACTATAAGAATATTTTGGATTCAATGCCTGCAGATATTTCAGTCATCGCAGCCTCCGTTCTTCCCATTGGCCCTGTTGCCGAAAACGAACACTTTACGAATGCCGACATCACTGCATTAAATAAAGACATTAAAGCGTTAGCCAATGAGTATTCTCATGTCGTCTATCTAGACGTCAGTGAGAAACTGAGAGATGAAACTGGTTTTTTACCTCCAGAATTTCACATAGGCGACGGAGTTCATTTAAGCCAATCAGGGTATCGAATACTCATAAACAGTCTACGTGAATCACTAGCCGCGAATGACGAAAAATAATAAAACATAGTGCTTCTTGGATTGGTGAATTATTTGAGAATTGCACCTCGAATGTGCAAATTCCCATCAGCTCGGCTGTAACAGCGCACCCTCATGATCTGGCACTGGCACCAGCAACGTTAAAATTAAAGCCGGCTTTACTCCTACGCTGAATTCACGCGATCACACTCTCGCAGCCACTGCGCTAAGAATTTATTGGTCAGCTCTGGCTGTTCCAATACCGGTAGATGCCCAGCGCCCTCAACAATATGTAAAGTAGCTTCGGGCACTAGCTCATACATTAATTGATGCGTTTCAATGGAACACAAGCGATCGTACTTTCCACACAGCACAAGCGTGGGCACTCTAACCGATCGTAATGTATCACTTTGATCAACTCGATCGCGCAATGCAACCGACTGACGAACAAAAACATCACCACCCAACTCCAAGGCCATCTGCAAGCACACATCAAGAATCTCAGCCTTACTCTCACCGTCAGCCAAATAATTCGGCTTCATCTCATCGCGCATAACATCTAGCAAGCTACCCGCCTGTACTTTTTCAATCTGTGGGGTTCGCCTCTGCTTGACACTATCTATTTCGGCCAGCGGATTAGTATCGAGTAGCGCCAGAGCGCGCACACGCTCTGGCGCTTGGCGTACTACTTCCATAGCGACGATGCCACCCATACTCAGCCCACACAATGCAAAATGACTTGGCGCATGTGTTAACACTTCTTCAGCTAAACGAGCTACGTCATCATGCGCCGCTAGCGGACTAAAATGCACGACGCGTTCCTTTGAAAAACAATCGATCTGATGACTAAACAACTGCGCCGTGCACATCATGCCCGGCAACAATACCAGTGGAATCAAACACCACCTCTGGCCAATTGTGCACCCTTTGCCAAACTCTCTAACTTCGCATAGGCAATATCTGGATCAACCGCACCATAGCCTGCAAAGGTTCCGAAGCCGCAATCAGACCCAGCCTGCACACGTGCAGCTCCTACGATGTCCACAAACCGTGTTAGACGCTCTGCAACCAACTGTGGATGCTCGACAAAATTCGACGTGGTATCTACCACACCAGGAATCAGAATTTTGTCTTCAGGGATATCATTCTTTTTATCTCTGAACACAGCCCATTCATGACCATGCCTTGGGTTGGCTGTTTCAAACAACACATGGTTAGCACGCGTGTTCATTAGCACTGGAAACACGGTGGCCATATCCACATCACACACATGCGGCCCTTCGTAATTGCCCCAGCAGATATGCACACGAACCTTGTCAGGGTCTATATCGCGTAGGGCATGGTTAAGCGCCTCAACATGTGAATGCGCAATTTTCAAGAACTCAGCATCACTAAGATCGCTAAACAGCATGTGCCGAGACAAGGCTAAATCAGGGCAATCCAGTTGTAACGTAAGGCCCGCAGCTACGATGGTTTCGTACTCTGTTTTCATCACATCTGCCAGTGCGGCCAGATACTGTTCGCGCGTTTTGTAATAACTGTTTTGCAAAAACAATGAGATTACGCCGGGGGATGCAGCATTCATAAAACCACCCGCGGCACCGTGCTGTGCCATTGCCGCTTTCAGATTGGAGATATCTTTTTCTAATTCACCCTGCCCCTTGGAAACCACCTCACCGGTGCACATCGGTCGCGCGTATTGGGGGGTGCCACCTTCGTCAGCCAGCCGCTTCAAAAAACTAGGGAACAGCTTTAAGTCTGCCGGAGCGTTGCGTTCGCTATCACCTGAGAAACCCGTGTAGCGATCTTTCACGTAAGTGGCATAGCTGATCTTACTGGTTTCGCCATCGGACACGATATCAACACCTGCGTCGACCTGACGCTTCACCGTGGCTGATACCGCCGTGGTCATACACTGATCAAAAGCTGCCTGATCAAATGGCTCTTCGTTCTCGCGAGCGAATATAAAGTCGACCACCTCCTGTGTGCGTGGCAGTGAACCTACATGTGTAACAGGTATATTTTTCATAAGAGTGCTCCGGTTGGGCCTGCCTTATCAGCGGTATTGCGTACGCGGTACAAACTGGCCTCGCCACTCATGCTGGGAGCTATCGTGTGAAGTAAATGCGGTGGTATGGCGCAAGTATCGCCTGGATTCATTACTGCACTGCCACCTTCCCAGCTCAGCCGCCAGTGGCCACGCATGATCATTATAATTTCATGTTGTGGCACGCTGTACATAGCGACACTTAATGAGTTGCGAGTGATAAGGTCCACCTCGAAACCGGGTCGATCTTTGATCAATGCTTGTGCGCCAATAACATCGCAAGGCGCATTAGCTGCATGGGCCATCATGTCCGGATAGCGAGCTACGTACTGGCCTACTACTTCAGCAACAGTGGGTTCACGCAGCTTATTAAGCTGTTCTTCACTCATAAGAGGCATGGGTTGCACCCCAGAAGGTAATGGCTGCCCTTGCTTGCTGTCATAGAGTGCGCCGTTGTCACCTAGCACTAAACCGTGAGCACTGGCCTCTTCAATAACTTGCGGTGCCCACAACACACCGCCACCGGCATCGTCACCACCCAACACGGCCATAATCATGGCGTAGTCTGTTCCGATGTTCTCAAAACCACGGAACATTCCCGTGGGAATATTGATGATGTCGCCCTCTTCCAATACCACCTCGCCTGCAGTGCCGTAACGACCCCAGAAAAAACGCCAACGCCCCGTGAGAATGAAAAAGACCTCCGCAGTGCGATGAGTGTGTAATGAATTACGGACCCTTGGTGGTTGACCCGCAGCTCCAATGTTAAAGCCAGGAGTTTCGTTAATGTGAACATGTTGGTCTGGACTTTCAGAAACGCCTCCACCAATGATGGTGAAGTTCTCTTTTTGATCAGAGCCCGGTGTGTGTGCGTCTATAAAGGCCGTACGGCAAGGTATGAGATCACCGTAACGAACTATGCGCGCTTCCATTTCTTGTGGTGTCATGTATGCCTACCCGGTTGCAAGAACAATTTGCTTCCAGACGGCTGTCTCATCAAACAGGACGAACTCTCGGCGCAGCCCCCATGGACCAAACTCTGCGTGACAGACACCCATAATGTAGACATCGGCATTACTTGGTGCGCCAAAGGCTCCCCAGCCGTCGTGCTTGCCTTGCAAACTCCAACGTACAGCCGCTCGCGGCGGCATCAGCGGATCATTGCGCCCAATCTGATGCTCGATTTTAAATTCTGCATTCGGGAAACTTGCGCGCAGTGATGTCCAGAATCGATCAGCATCAACAGGGGAGTGACCCGTTACACCACCGGGATACTCTAACTGGCAACCGCGGTCGTACTTTACAGGGATAGCAGCAAAATCTGCTGCCATGATGCGATTTAGTAGTTCAGCATAGCGTTGCCCCCATTCGTTATTGTTGCCACGACCGGTATAGGGACCCACTTTGTCGATCGCAGGGTTGAACCCCGGAGAGCTATTTTCAATACCACCCTCAGCTTCTATTTGAATGCGTGCATAATCTTGCGGCTCAATGCCCAGTTGCCGAACAACAGCACCTTGATCACGAATTAACCATTCATCATTAATCTGATTGTTGATGGCATGGCAGTCGGCAATGATGCGGTACTTTAATTTTATGCCACTTGCCTTGCCGTAAACACCGTCGCCGCTGTGAGTGGCCGTTGAAAAAATCCGGTGCGATGACAGCATGCCCTCTTCAGGAGAGCCGCTCCAGATGACATCCTCACCTAGTAACGTCCGATCGGGAAATTCAGCTAGCGTGGCCATGGTGGCAGCGATCACACCTTCATTACCAACAACCACTGAACTCGGTGAGCGAACGATAATGTCTGGTGAGTAGTATTGGTGCAATGTGGATAGACCACGACCTTCCCAGATCTCTTTAGTAATACCAATGATGTAATCAGGGAAATCAGTGAACTTGGGATCAAAACCTTGCATAGAGGGATTCCTGTTAGGG
>JALZWO010000162.1 GCA_023300375.1 Granulosicoccus sp.
TTGAGTGTGATCAGGTAGTTCAGCAATAACAACTGAACCAACTTCATTTTTCTGTATTCGCGTAACTTGAGCCTGTGTAATTAGAGACTGTGCTGGCAGCGCATCCAAAAGCTTATGAATAAGATGGTACATACCCCCATTCAAACGATAGGCGCCTTCCATTGATGCACTTGCGTTGCCTGAAACAATGGCACCATCACCGTATTCCATCACTGAGTCCCCTGCGCTTTGCTGCAAGTAAACAGACTCTTTAAGTCCCAACTCTTGTACAAGGTTTGCCAAGTAATTTTGGCCTGGCCAGAACCAAGATGGTCCTAGATCAACAGCAGATTGATTAGCATCGTAAGACTCATCGGTAACTGTTGCAGTAACAGCGGACAGAATACGACCGCCAAAACGTGTGTTGGCTTCGAGTAATTTAAAGGCTATGTCGTGCTGTGATAGTCGATAGGCAACGAGTAAACCACTCAATCCTCCACCAACGATGGTTACTGTCGAATCCATTAATATGCCTAATCTAGAACTAGAAAGTACCTCGGTGCTCCATCACCGAGGTACCACACTAATGAGCGCTATTACAAACGCGTGTTATAGCATGTCAGTGATGTCATGAGTCCACGCACCTTCAGGCTCTTTTGTAATGACAGGATCGGTATCTCCAGATAACAAGGTATCAACGGTGCGCTGATAATCAGCTGGATCAAGGGTGCCATCTGAACCTTCGGTTAGCTTGTTAACTTCACGAACCATACGACGCTGATGTTTTTCTGTTTGAGCTCCAGAGGCATCATTTTCCAGGACAATGTCAGCAGCTTCATCTGGGTTTGCACGAGCATATTCCCAACCCTTCATAGCCGCTCTGACAAATCTAGCAGCCTTATCCTTAAATGCATCGTCTTCCAGATTTTCTTCCAGTACATACAATCCATCTTCCATCATGGATACACCCTGATCTTCGTACTTGAAAACGATTAATTCATCTTCAGGAATACCGGCATCAATGATTTGCCAGTATTCGTTATAAGTCATGGTGGAAATACAATCAGCTTGCTTTTGTAAAAGAGGGTCGACATTAAATGCCTGTTTCAACACAGTGACACCACCGTCGCTGCCGTCAGTGGGCAAATTGAGTTGTGACATCCAGCTAAAAAATGGATATTCATTACCGAAATACCAGACACCCAAGGTCTTATCAGGAAAGTCGGCTGGTGAGGTGATGCCCGTCTCTTTACGGCAGGTTAACATCAATCCTGAACTCTTAAATGGTTGCGCAATGTTGACAAGCGCTACGCCTTTTTCCCGACTAGCCAGTGCCGCTGGCATCCATTCAACAATGATATCTGCACCACCACCAGCAATCACTTGTGGCGGAGCGATGTCCGGACCACCGGGCTTGATAGTGACGTTCAAATCTTCTTCTGCAAAGAAGCCTTTATCTTGTGCGACGTAATAGCCTGCAAATTGACCTTGTGTTACCCACTTTAATTGCAGTGTAAAGTCATCAGCTGCCGTGCTTAGCCCACTCAGTAAGCTCAACCCAACTGCACTTGCCGTAGTCAATATTTTTTTCATTTCAAACGTCTCCATTAGCGAAAAGATGGATGCCAGAAAGTGCTCATCCTTTCAATCAGGGTGATAAGCCCGTAAAACACAGAACCCGCAATAGCGGCAACAGCGATTTCTGCCCAAACCATATCGACATTCATACGGCCTACTTCCGTTGAAATTCTGAATCCCATTCCAACGATGGGCGTACCGAAAAATTCAGCAACGATGGCACCAATAAGTGCCAGTGTAGAGTTGATTTTTAAAGCGTTGAAGATAAACGGCATGGCTTGAGGTAAGCGTAATTTAAACAAAGACTGCCAGTAGTTGGCTGCATACGTCTTCATTAAGTCATTTTGCATGGTGTCAGAGGCACTTAATCCAGCAACAGTATTCACCAGCATGGGAAAGAAAGTCATTATGACAACGACGGCCGCTTTTGATGGCCAGTCGAATCCAAACCACATCACCATGATTGGCGCGACACCAATAACCGGTAATGCAGAGACAAGATTCCCGATGGGTAATAATCCACGCTTCAGAAACGATGATCTGTCGATTAGTAGTGCAACGACAAAACCAGAAGTACAACCCATCGCATACCCAATAAGAACAGCCTTAAGGAACGTTTGTTTGAAGTCGACCCACAAAATGGCTGTCGATGATACAAAGCGTGCCCCGATGGCACTGGGAGAAGGCAGCAACACCTGTGGGACTTCAAAACCGCGAGTGGCCAATTCCCAGATAACCAGCAACCACACACCGAACAACACCGGTATGGTTACGCGCAATAACCCTTGCAACCATTTATTGTGCACGCTAACCGCAGCTAGGCGCTCAACGCCTAACCATGCTAAAGCCCAAGCCGCAATAGCAGCTAGCCAGAAAGACGGTCCCACCTTGCCAGAGGCTGTTTCTGTGATTCCCAATGACTGCAATAGCGCCCACGCTCCAAAGAACGAAATCAGACCAACCGCTACGCCACCCAGCAGTTTGTGGTCTCTGGCTTGGCGGTAACGATACAGTGCAAAAGCTGTGAGCAAGCCAATAATACAGAACAACGGAAGTGCTAAGCCGTACACGGCTTCTTTGTTAGTGTCTGGTAGATACAGCAAAAGAGACAACAGTGAGGCTACTGCCGCGATCAATGATAAGCCTTTTTCTGTACTGCCCATGTTCGTCAAGGCGTTCATGCGGCAGCACCCATTCGCTTTAGTACAAAGTGATTAGCAAGACTTACCAGACCCACTAATGAACCTGCAAGTACTGAGGCCATGATCAATGCAGACCAGATCTGTACGGTCTGTCCATAATAAGACCCTGCTAATAATCTTGCTCCTAAACCGGCAACTGCACCCGTAGGTAACTCACCCACTATTGCCCCTACTAAAGCGATGGCTATGGCAATCTTCATCCCTGTAAAAAGGTAGGGCAAGGAGGCAGGTAGGCGTAGTTTTATCAGCGTTTGCCACGATGATGCATTGTACGTTCGCATAAGATCCGTGTGGCTTACCTCAGGAGAGCGTAGACCCTTAACCATACCAACAGCAATGGGGAAGAAACTTAAATACATCGAAATCATGGCTTTGGGAAGTAAGCCTTGGATGCCCATTGAATTCAGCACAACAATGATCATGGGCGCAATGGCTAATATAGGAATAGTTTGCGAGGCAATAATCCATGGCATTAAGCTCTTATCTAACGCTCGGTTATGCACAATAGATATAGCGAGTGCAACGCCCAATAGCGTGCCCAAAATAAATCCCAGTAATGCAGTCGAAAGAGTAATCCAAGAGTGATAGATCAGGCTACGCTTTGAGGTGATTTTTTTCTTGACCGTGGTGTTATAGATTTCTAGTGCCACTTGATGTGGCGATGGTAGTACTGGACGCTCCTGTGCCATGGTGTCTTGTACCAAGGTCATCATCGATACATTTTCTTGATTTTGGCGCTTATAAATGTCTTTTTGAAACGGTGTGTTCAAAAACACTGTGCCCACATACCACATGGCAAGAATCGCCAAGATAACGGTAAGTACCGGCAAGAACCGCCCCTCCTTGTGGTTCATCAAAGACTAGTCCTCATAACTGTGCCCTTGGCGAAGCCCTTCTCTGACTCGCTGTGCGATCGACAGAAAATCAGGCGTTTCACGAATATCCAAACCACGATCTCGTGGCAGATTACTTTCGATGATGTCTATGATGCGCCCTGGTCTTGGTGACATAACCACAATATGCGTTGATAAAAATACCGCCTCGGGAATAGAGTGCGTAACAAATACTACGGTTTTATTCGTCTTATCCCACAGTTTAAGTAGTTGCTCATTGAGATGGTCACGTACAATTTCATCAAGTGCACCAAACGGTTCATCCATCAGTAATAAATCAGGCTCAACCGCAAGTGCTCTGGCTATTGATGCTCTTTGCTGCATGCCACCGGAGAGTTGCCACGGGTATTTTTTTTCAAAACCTGCAAGATTGACTAGCTCCAAGTTTTTCTTGATGCGCGCCTTACGCTCTTTTCTATCTAAGCCCATAATTTCAAGAGGCAAGGCCACGTTGTTTGCAATAGTGCGCCATGGATACAAAGAGGCTGCTTGGAAAACATAGCCATAGGCTCGCGACAAGCGGGCTTGCTCCGCTGACACGCCGTTCACCTCAATTGAACCGCCAGTGGGTTGTTCAAGATCAGCAATAACCCTTAACAAGGTGGTTTTACCACACCCAGAAGGGCCAATAAAAGACACAAAATTACCAGACTCAATGGTCAAGTCAATATCTGAGAGTGCGTCAACATGGCCATCATTGGTTTGAAAGCGAAGCGATAGACTACGGGCTTCAACCACAGTGGACACGACAACGTTTTTTGTATCTTGCATCGAACTTTCGCTACTCAGTATGGCGTCTTGCATCAGACTCCTGCAGGCATTTTATTAGGATCACGATCTACAGGCCTGGGCGCTGTAAGCTGTTTCCACTTAGATAAGGATTTGTTCACTGCAGGATACGCCTTGCGCTTGATAAATTCGCCATGTCCCTCGCGAGCATTAATATCATCTTCGGAGACTGCAACAACACCGCGCGTCATTGTAAAGCGCGGTAGACCCGTGACTTCGATGCCTTCGAAGACGTTGTAGTCGATAGCAGATTGTTGCTTGTCGGCGGTGATAGTTTTACTTCGGGCTGGATCCCACACAACAATATCAGCATCCGCTCCCACCATGATCGCACCTTTCTTTGGATACATATTCAGTATCTTGGCGATATTGGTCGATGTGACTGCAACAAATTCATTCATCGTCAAACGACCCGTGTTTACCCCTCGGGTCCAAAGCACTGGCATGCGATCTTCCAGGCCACCGGTGCCATTCGGTATTTTCGTAAAATCCCCAAGACCAAAACGCTTTTGCTCTGTTGTGAATGCACAGTGATCGGTCGCAACCACTTGCAAACTGCCTGACGCCAATCCGGCCCATAAGCCATCTTGATGCACCTTACTGCGAAACGGTGGCGACATTACACGCCTAGCTGCATGGTCCCAATCCTTATTAGAATATTCAGATTCGTCCAATGTTAAATGTTGAATCAATGGCTCACCATAGACGCGCATGCCTTTTTGTCGTGCTCGTCGTATGGCTTCGTGTGCCTGCTCACAGGATACATGCACAACGTAAAGGGGCACACCCGCCATGTCCGCAATCATAACGGCGCGATTAGTCGCCTCACCCTCTACCTCAGGCGGTCTTGAGTACGCGTGCGCCTCTGGTCCACTATTGCCTTCGTCCAGCAGCTTAGCCTGCATCTGAGCAACCACATCCCCGTTTTCTGCATGCACTAAAGGCATAGCGCCTAAGGCTGCACACCGTTGGAATGAAGAATACATCTCATCGTCATCAACCATCAATGCGCCTTTGTAGGCGAGAAAGTGTTTGAAGGTATTGATACCGCTATCTACCACGGCTTCCATTTCATTAAACACTTGTTCACCCCACCAAGTGATCGCCATGTGGAACGAAAAATCACAAGACGCTTTGGAAGTTTTGTTATCCCACATCTGGCGCGCTTCAAGCAGCGACTGTCCAGGAGCTGGCAAACAAAAATCAACCACACTGGTTGTGCCTCCTGAAAGAGCTGCCCGAGTGCCAGATTCAAAATCATCTGTTGAATACGTCCCCATGAACGGCATTTCGAGATGAGTGTGTGGATCGATACCTCCAGGCATCACGTAACAACCCGTGGCATCAAGTGTTTCATCCCCTTTTAGGTTGTCACCAATCTCAACAATTCGGCCATTGTCTATCAGTACATCAGCTGTATAACTTAGATCAGCGGTTACCACAGTACCACCGCGTATAACAGTCGTCATATCTATACCCCTTAACTTTTATTCTACGATTTGGGCAGTTTCAACCACCGCATGAAAAAGTACATTGGTTCCTGCTGCAGCCCAGTCTGGCGTAATCTCTTCTGCTTCATTATGCGACAGACCATCTACACACGGACACATCACCATGGCCGTAGGTGCCACTCTATTGATCCAGCAAGCATCATGACCAGCACCAGATACAAGATCTCTATGGCTATAGCCAAGACGTGTGGCAGCGCTTCGCACAGCAGTAACGCAGTCTTGATCAAACTCCACGGGATCAAAGCCACCAACCTGCTCTATCGCCAGGCCTAGCCCCATCTCATTACAAATTTCTTTAGCACCATCACGCAGGCGTGTTTCCATGTCAGTGATGATGTCTTTTTCAGGGTGTCTGAAGTCGATGGTGAATACACACTTACCCGGGATGATATTGCGAGAATTTGGATAAACATTGCATTGCCCTATGGCACCCACCGCGTTAGGTGCATGACTCCAGGCAATGTCATCAACAAGTTGGGTGATTTTTGCCATACCAAGCCCAGCATTAACACGCATAGGCATAGGTGTGGAACCTGTGTGGCTTTCTTTGCCCGTTAACGTGACCTCTAACCAGTTCAATCCCTGACCGTGTGTGACGACACCGATGTCCTTTTTCTCTCGCTCAAGAATAGGTCCTTGTTCAATATGAAGCTCGAAGAAGGCTTTCATTTTTCGCGCACCTACTTTTTCCTCACCACGCCAGCCTATGCGGTTCAATTCATCACCTAGCTTCAAACCTTCAGAATCTTCTCGATCGTAAGCCCAATCTAACGAATGAATGCCAGCGAATACACCTGATGACACCATAGCGGGTGCGAAGCGTGTGCCTTCCTCATTCGTCCAGTTAACAATCACAATGGGGTGCCGGGTTTTAATCTGCATATCGTTTAACTGACGGACAATTTCCAAACCTCCCAGCACACCTAGCACACCGTCGTACTTGCCACCTGTAGGTTGCGTGTCCAGATGACTACCCACATAGACAGGCAGTGCGGCTGGGTCGGTCCCTTCGCGCCGAGCAAACATGTTGCCTAGTTCGTCCAGCCCCATGGTCATGCCAGCTTCTTCGCACCAGCGTTGGAACAAGGCCCGGCCTTCGGCATCATCATCGGTGAGTGTTTGACGGTTGTTGCCACCTGCAATGCCAGGTCCGATCTTTGCCATTTCCATCAACGCATCCCATAACCGGTCGCTGTTGATTCTCATGTTGCTGTTTATGCTCAAGGATCGCCTCTTTTTTTGTGTAAGTAGCTTAAGTAAGTTAATTTACGATGATGTTAATCCAGCGAACGTAATACTGATTTAAGGCCGTCAAACAGCTCATCGATCTGCTGTTTGGTAATAATGAGTGGTGGCGACAATGCAATGATGTCACTAGTGGTGCGTATCAATAAATTCTTGTCGAACGCTTTCAAAAAAGCATTGAAGGCACGCTGGGTAGGTTTACCCGCAATGGGTTCAAGTTCTATTGCACCAATAAGCCCGTAATTTCTAATATCTATGACGTGCGGTAGGTCTTTTAATGAATGTAATGCGTCTTCCCAATAGTCGGCCAGTTCGGTTGTTCGCTCAAACAAGCCTTCTTCTTTGTAGGTCTCCAGAGCACCTAGTGCGGCTGCGCAGGCTATCGGATTGCCAGAATAAGTATACCCATGGAAAAACTCAATTAAATGTTCTGGTCCGTGCATGAAAGCATCGTGGATGTCATCACGTACAAATACAGCACCCATTGGAATAACTCCACTTGTGAGGCCTTTGGCGGTGATTATGATATCGGGTATTACACCAAACACATCGGATGAAAACGCACCACCTAACCGTCCAAAGCCTGTGATGACTTCATCGAATATCAGCAAGATGCCGTGTTTATCACAGATAGTGCGTAAGCGTTTTAGGTACCCAACAGGCGGCATAAGCACACCGGTTGAACCTGCCATGGGTTCAACGATTACAGCGGCTATTGTGGATGCATCGTGAAGTGCGACAATGCGTTCAAGCTCATCTGCCAGTTCAGCACCGTGAAGCGGTAAGCCGCGACTGAATGCATTGCGCTCAATGTCATGGGTGTGCGGCAAGTGATCTACACCGGCAAGCAAAGTACCAAACATTTTACGGTTACTGACAATACCGCCAACAGAGATACCGCCGAAGTTTGAACCGTGGTAGCCGCGCTCTCTGCCGATCAACCGCGTTCGACTGCCCTCGCCTTTGATCCGATGATACCCGAGAGCCATTTTCAGTGCGGTCTCAACAGATTCTGATCCTGAATTGGTGAAAAACACATGATTCAATGTTGGCGGCGCAAGCTCTGCCAATGCAGTTGCCAGCTCAAACACTTTAGGGTGGCCGAGTTGGAAGGCTGGCGCATAATCCAGTTCTGCTACCTGCTTCTGTACCGCTTCAACAATTTTTGGACGTGCATGACCTGCATTGCAACACCACAACCCTGCAGTTCCATCGAGTACCTGACGCCCATCGTCAGTGGTGTAGTACATATCTTTTGCTGCTACAAACATACGAGGTGTTTGTTTGAACTGCCTGTTGGCGGTATACGGCATCCAGAAAGCATCCAGATTATTGGGTCTCGATACAGCTTCTGACATTATACGACTCCCCTTACACCTTGTTATTAACTCTGCAGTTCAAATGAAGATCACTACACGTTCATCTTTAATCATGATCAGTATAAACTGATCTTGTTATTAACTATTACACACTGGCTCTGGTTTATATTAGACAATAATGACAAAACCTAAATTAGACAGTAAAAAGCTTGGTACCACCCGAATACAAGCACAAAATCGGCAAATAATAATTGGAGCTGCGTTACAGATTTTTTCTGACTACGGTTATCGTGGTAGCACGGTTGCACAAATTGCTGATGCAGCCAATATGTCCAAAGCCAACCTGCTGTATTACTTTGAAAGTAAGCAAGATGTTTACTTATCTGTGCTGGAATGTACCCTGACTGAATGGTTGCAACCTTTAACCCAGCTGAACCCCGAGGGCGATCCTGCTGAAGAGATCTGGACCTATGTAAAGGCAAAGCTGGCCATGTCGAAATCAAACCCTGAAGCCTCCCGATTGTATGCCAACGAAATACTGCAAGGCGCGCCTATGATTGGTCACTTTCTGCAAACTGATCTGCGAGAGTTGCTTGATAATCGTTGCGCTATTATTCAGCGGTGGATCGATGAAGGTAGACTTAACGCTGTCTCGCCGTTGCACCTCATGTTTTTTATATGGGCAACCACTCAGCACTACGCAGATTTCAGCGCACAAACAGCCTTCTTGACCGATAACACCGAGACGCTGTTCGATGATGCTGAGAACACGCTTAAAACCCTCTTGTTTAATGGCTTGATGATTTAGACTTGGCATCAGAGCCTAACGAGATGCCGTGGGGTTGTTTGGGTGAGTTGTCCAGTTCGCGTATTCGTTGTTGATTGGCAAATTTGTTCTTGGATCCACCCCAGATGTCATTTGCTCCATGGATATACAATTTTCCACAGGGCAAACGCTGACGCACAAGTTACACCCAACGCACTCTTTGTCGATGACCTCATAGTGACGTTTGCCATTCAATTCTTGTGTGATGGCTTGATGCGATGTGTCCTCACAGACCACATGACAGCGTCCACATTGAATGCAACTATCCTGATTGATTGACGCCTTCGTGATGTAATTTAAATTCAGATACTGCCAGTCGGTCACATTCGGTGTGGCTTTACCGATAATACTATCGAGATTGGCATGTCCTTGTTCGTCCATCCAGTGCTCAAGTCCCGAGATCATTTCCTGAACCACTTTAAAACCATAGGTCATGGCGGCAGTGCAGACCTGTACATTACCAGCACCCAATGCCATGAACTCGGCTGCATCTCTCCAGGTTGTTATCCCACCAATACCGGATATGGGCAGATTGGCAGTCTCTTTATCACGTGCTATTTCAGCCACCATATTCAACGCAATAGGTTTCACCGCTGGGCCACAATAACCACCGTGTGAACCTTTGCCGTCAATTGAAGGCTCAGGGGACATGGTGTCGAGGTTGACACTAACAATTGAACTGACCGTGTTGATTAACGATACTGCATCTGCCCCACCTGCCAATGCAGCGCGTGCTGGATAGCGAATGTCCGAAATATTAGGCGTTAACTTGACAATAACAGCCATGTCTGTGGATTCCTTACACCAGCGCGTTACCATCTCGATGTACTCGGGAACCTGCCCAACTGATGCGCCCATGCCTCGCTCTGACATACCGTGAGGGCAACCAAAATTTAGCTCGATTCCATCTGCGCCGGTATCGTTAACGCGCTTGAGAATGTCCTTCCAGTTTTTCTCTTCGCAAGGCACCATCAGTGACACAATCATCGCCCGATCTGGCCAGTCACGTTTCACTTGTTTGATTTCGGTCAAATTGACTTCCAACGATCTGTCAGAGATCAATTCAATGTTATTGAGTCCGATTAATCGCCGATCAGCTGAATAAACAGCACCGTAGCGAGGGCCATTAACATTAACCACATGGGGGTTTTCACCCAGTGTTTTCCAGACCACACCGCCCCAACCCGCTTCAAAGGCACGCACAACGTTATAGGCTTTGTCAGTTGGTGGCGCTGAGGCCAACCAAAACGGATTGGGTGATTTAATTCCGATAAATTCGCTACTTAAGTCGGCCATTCAATTCTCCAATGCCATGCTCACAGCAGACAGTTCATGTGCGCAAGCTGTTGACGTTAATTTGTTGATCGCTGCTGATTTTGTTCAGTAATCACGCAGAACATCAAAGCGACAATTGCTGATGAATAGACTCAGCAGCTAGTTTGCCATCTTGTACCGCCCATACCGTGAGATCATCACCAGCATCTATACAGTCTCCTCCAGCCCAGATTTTTTCATGACTGGTTTTGCGGTTATCGTCAACGTGTAAACGGCGATTGTTCATAGCAAGGCCAAAGGCTTGCGCAGCTGTTGCATCAAATGTTTGACCGATAGCCATCAGCACTTGATCAGCTTTAATGATTATTTTTTCACCGGTTCCCGTCAGACTACCAGTGGCTTGCGTAGTGAATTCAAACTCAACACCTGCCACTGCACCATTGTCCTCAATAATCTTTACCGGACTCACTTGAGTTTTTAAGGTCACGCCATGGGTTTGAGCCAGTTGCTGTTCGTACACACTGGCATTCATCTGTTGCTGTGAGCGCCGGTAAGCTACGGTCACATCTTCTGCGCCAAGCATACGAGCTTGTACTGCAGCATCAATAGCTGTCATACCACCACCAATGACAACAACTCGACGCCCAACTGCGATAGAGGCGTAATCTTTTGCTTGTCGTAGTTGCGAAATAAAATGTACCGCATCGCTAACGCCCTTGAGCTCATTTCCCTCAATCGTTGCGCTGTTAACGCCATCAAGCCCGATACCAATAAACACAGCATCGTGTTGATCGATGACGTCTTGCAGGGCTAGGTTGTCGCCGAGCCTTACCCCATTGTTAATGACGATGCCACCAACATCGAGAATGAACTGAACCTCTTTTTGTGCAAAATCATCGATAGTTTTGTAACTGGCAATACCGTATTCGTTTAAACCTCCTGATTTTTCACGCGCATCCATGATGACTACTTCGTGACCATATAGAGCTAAGCGGTGAGCACAGGCAAGTCCAGCTGGGCCCGCACCAATAACCGCTATTTTTTTACCGCTTGCGCTCTGGCGCTTGTAGGGATGCGAATCACTAGCTTGCATTAGGTAATCCGTGGAGTAGCGTTGCAATGCGCCTATTTTTACCGGCTTGCCTTCAGCTTCCTGACGCACACAAGCTTGCTCGCACAGGGTTTCTGTTGGGCAAACACGCGCGCACATGCCACCAAGAATATTTTCATTGAAAATGGTTTTAGCAGAAACCGCCGGAGTGCCTGTCTGAATTTGCCTTATGAATAGGGGTATATCGATACCCGTAGGACAAGCAGTAACGCAAGGTGCGTCATAACAAAAGTAGCATCTATCGGCTTCTACCGAAGCCTCGTGCGTATTTAAAGGCGGATGGATATCTGACTCCAATCCGGCAAAAGGACGATCTAGCTGCCGCATAAAACCCTCTCCTCAGTAAACCTGTGCTGATTTAAGCAATTTTTATCCAAATGGTCAAATAATATTTTTTATATTAATTAGGTTTACATCATTGATTATGATTTTTT
>JALZWO010000163.1 GCA_023300375.1 Granulosicoccus sp.
TGGCTGTTGTGGCTGGTGTAGCGGGTGTAGCGGGTGTAGCGGGTGTAGCGGGTGTAGCGGGTGTAGCGGGTGTAGCGGGTGTAGCGGGTGTAGCGGGTGTAGCTGGTGTAGCTGGTGTAGCTGGTGTAGCTGGTGTAACTGAAATCTCGATAGAGTCAGCTATGTTAACTAGCTCAGGCGTGTTATCCGCGTTGGTTATATCTTCGGGTTCCGCAGCGCTGTCTGTCGCAATTGCCTCGTCAGCGCTAGATGTTTCGCTGTGCTCTTGTGTATCGTCCAGTGTTTGAGTCTCATCAAACACGTCCGACTCTTCCTCAACCCGAACTGGTTGTTTAATATTGCTGGGATGTTGAGTGCCTGTAAGTATCTGAACATCATCAGTTTGATTATCCAGAAGCACATCGTCGCTATTGCTTCCGTTCTTGCCAGGGTTACATCCAGTGCTTATGAAGAGAAAAACCAGACCAAGTTGAAGTGCAGCACTGCGCATGTGATTTCAATCCGTTGAGAGTAACGACGCACTAGGCTTATAATTGCCAGTTACTTATAATGCAATGATCGTGCACTACACGCAGATCATGCTTCAGCGGCTTACCGTTAGATCATCAATACTGTTGCTCATTGCCAAACGAGGCCAGCTCGAAGCCTCTATGTTCACTTTATATTGCTTATCCTGCTTTTTTAATGGGTCTATGTTCTTGCGCATTGTCTTTCAGCATATCTAGAACAATATCTGTTGCAACTGGTTTTAAAAACAAGAAACCTTGCACGACTGGGCAATTCCAGTTTTTAAGCATCTCCAGCTGATTAATGTTCTCCACACCTTCTGCAACCACGGAATACCCAAGCTTTGCCACCATATCAATCATCGATTTCATGATTTCTGTGGAACGATCGTTTTCACCCATCTTGGCAATAAAGCTACCGTTTATTTTCATTTTATGTACAGGAAAATTGCTTAGGTAGCGCAGAGATTTTTGACCTGTACTAAATTCATCGATAGAAAAATTTATACCTGTGGCGCGCAGCTCCTCAATAACGTTTCTTGCTCTAACGTGATCAACGATGATTGCTTACTCAGTAATTTATAGCTCCAAGCTCTCACCTGCGAGAGTGACGCTCTAATGTATTTTTCACTATTGTCGAAAAATTTTCTGAGGCTAAATGCGAAGGCGATATATTGATGGCAACCCTCGGTACGGTTTCTCCAACACCTGCGACTCATGTACTTGCAAATTCACACACTATGTCTAACATGTGCTCTCCAAGTACAGACATAAGATTATGTTTTTCAATGATCCCTATAAATTCATCAGGAGACAGCTCACCTTTTTCCGGATGTTTCCAGCGTATCAGTGCTTCGAACGCTTCTAGTTGCTCACTCTGGGTATCAACTAGAGGTTGGTAGAGAAAATAAAATTCATTGTGCTCAATAGCTCTTTTAAGCTCGGCCTCAAGTTTAAAGCGGTGATTCATTTCATTATCTAGATTTTTATCAAACCACACCACCCGCGATTTTCCTTGGTACTTCGCTGAGTACATTGCCAATGTCTGCACGTCGAGCAAGGTCTTCAGCTTGAAAGGCGTCGTCTGGAAACATAGACAAACCGATACTCGCCAGCATCGTGCCCATATGAGTCATTAACAGCTTTGAATCTATCTAGGTCAATTCCTATAAAAGCAAATTTTTTTCTGCTTAACTTGCGTACATCCAGTTATCTTTGGTGAATATTCATTCAATGCTCACCGATTTTTTAATTTGTTGAGTTCATCATGATTTGACAGAAAAACAGCGTGGCTCTCAGCTGCTTTTCTAGAGGTAATATCACTTAATGAAGCTAACAGCAGCCAAAGTGAATCTATTGGGTCCGTATCCATCGCTTACCTGAGCTTTTCCTTGTTAAAACCGCTTACAAAGTAGCGGCAAGTAACTTAGCTACTGAATCTCGATTTGCGTCTCAAAAATACAAAAAATGAGACTTTCTATTTCAATTTAACAGTTAGATTCTGGCCATTTATCTGCAGATTGAGTGTCAGTGCCCTTGATTTCAGGTGTACACCCGTCTGGAATTTTCCAACTCATACTTGATACATTAAGAGGCAAATACGTTTGCCAAAGTCAAAGGTCGACGCCACTTTACTCAAGTTAAGGTCGTTGGTTTCAACCCACGGCATTCTCACACCAAAACACGCTTAAGCGTCATAATGACTACTATGATCGGAGCAAGCCTATGAGCGTTACCACTCGCCGCGAAGAGAATGTTGGTTACGTTACCATCGACAATTCGCCTGTTAATGCTATCGGCTTGTCGGTGCGCAGTGGTTTGCTTGAAGCCGTAGCTTGGGCTGAAAAATCTAATTTAGAGCGAGTGATAGTGAGTGGCAAAGGTGGCATGTTTGCCGCAGGCGCTGACGCAAAGGAATTTGATAGTGAGCCAGTCGAACCGCATCTGCCTGATGTTTTAAATGCCATTGACGATAGCTTTATACCTTGGATCGCGGCAATTGAAGGTGTTGCCTTAGGCGGTGGAGCCGAGATAGCTCTTGCGTGTCGGATGAGAATTATGGCACCGGGTGCCAGCATCGGGTTTCCAGAAGTGACACTAGGCGTAATACCGGGCGCAGGCGGCACACAACGATTGCCACGATTAGTCGGTCTTGCGAATGCTCTAGATATGATCACCTTTGGCAAACCGATGCGAGCGCAGCTAGCACGTGATATTGGGCTTGTGCACGCAGTGGAAGATGATCCTAGCTATGCTGCCTTTATGTTTAATTCAGAGGAGTTGGGCTCTTTTGTACCTGTGCGTGATCTACCAGAGCCAGTAATCGATACTGCCGTTATTGATGCGGCGCGCGAGCGCTTAGCGAATAAAAGTCGTGGCCAAATTGCGCCGTTTCGAGCACTTGAAGTTATTGAAGCTGGTATGGAGCTACCGTTTCTGGAAGGTTTAACTATTGAGCGCAGAGCATTCTTGGAATTACGTAGTTCGGAGCAGGCTAAATCGCTTCGTCATATTTTCTTTGCAGAACGAGCGGCAAAAGCACCTGCATCTCTAACAGCAGATCCGGTTGCTTTTGATCACGTTGCGATAGTTGGTGGTGGCATGATGGGCTCAGGCATCGCCTACGCGCTGTTGCATGCGGGCTTACGAGTAACGATAGTAGAAAACGGTGATGAAGGTGTTGAGCGTGCATGTACCAATGTGGATACGATTATTGCAGCGAGTTTACAGCGGGGCCTAATAGATGAGGCCGGGGCAAACAGCAGGCGCGAACGATTTTCGGCAACCAGTGACTACAGCGATGTAGCTGACGCGACACTTGCCATAGAGGCCGCATACGAGAGTATAGACGTTAAGCGCACTGTATTTAGAGCTCTCGAATACGCGTTACCAGCGAATGCCATCCTAGCAAGCAACACCTCTTATCTTGATTTAAATGAAATTGCTAATGCGGTATCGAAGCCATCACAAGTGATTGGTCTGCATTTCTTTGCGCCTGCACACATCATGAAATTATTAGAGATTGTTGTTGGAGAACATACATCTGATGCGGCTTTGGCTACAGGCTTTGCATTAGGCAAGCGCTTGCGGAAAATTCCTGTTGCAGTGGGTGTGTGTGATGGTTTTGTGGGTAACCGAATTCTTGCCCGATATCGAGAAGCCGCTGATACCGTTTTAATGGATGGTTCGACGCCGTGGGATATCGACGAGGCAATGGTCGAATTTGGTTACGCAATGGGGCCTTATTGCGCACAAGATCTCTCTGGCCTTGATATAGCGCACGCTAACCGTCGCAGACAAGACGCAACCCGTGATCCAGCTCGACGTTATATTCCGATAGCTGATCGTATGGTTGAGCTAGGCAAGCTCGGCCGTAAAACGGGCGCTGGTTGGTACCGTTACCCAGATGGTAGTGGCCGGGTAGATGACCCAATCGTCGCGGACCTTGCACTTGAGGAGGCACACTTTGCTGGTATTAAGCGAGTGGACTACACCGATGATGAGATTCGTGAGCGCATCTTGTTAGCAATGATAAATGAAGCCGCTGACTTGCTACATGAAGGCATTGCTCGACGTGCTAGCGATATTGATTTAGTGGTTGTTTGCGGTTATGGATTCCCCCGATGGCGAGGGGGATTGATGCACTATGCTGATACGATTGGTGCGAAATCGATTGTGGCAAAAATTGAATCGCTCAGCGTTGAAGACCCAATCGCATGGAAAATTAGCCCATTACTGCAACAATGCGCATCGAGTGGCATTCTAATCAGTGATGCGAAACCTGCGTAAGAGCTTCATTACATACGCTAGGGTGGCCCAATAGCAGAACCACCCCTCCCCTTGAATCGTTGTCGGCGAGGCTGCTACTGGTACGGATACTCAGTAGCGATAGGTGCTTTGATGAGCCCATCGGGAATGCCAAACGCATCGACAAGCTCTGCACTATCAGCGCGAGTCGCAAGGCACAGCTCGTCAACCATCTTGGAGATGTAGACAGATTTTCGGCCCTCGATATACCCGTTTTCCAGATACCAGCCTTTATGCTCTTCAATCATGGATAACGCATATAACTGCTCCAGCTGTAGCAGTGGTGCTTGAATCGATTCGTCAGCAGCCTTTACGCCTTCTACAAATTGTTCCAAGACAAGCCGCTCTATATAAGCTCTTCCCAGCTCCACCATCATAGGTTGGCATTCAAGAACAGCATCGAAAGAATCCATACCACTCTTAACCCGCTTTCTCAGGCGTTGTGCAACTAGCCGCAACAAGTAAGACTCGCGATACTTGAATGCTGCGGTGTAAAAGCTACGGCTGAGTAAATGGTCGCGATCGACATTACGGGTGATAACGGGGTTTAATTCAGTGATGGCCGTGTTGGCGATATCTGTTACAAAACGCATGGTGCTCACAAAACCCATGCTGCCGAAGCTCTCTTTAAACTGCGACAAGCGTGTCTTGGCGACCAGTTGTAGCAGTACTGTATTGTCGCCTTCGAAGGTGGTGAAGATTTCAGAATCAGCCTTCATATCGGCAAAACGGTTTTCCCACAAGTACCCATTGCCGCCGCATGCTTCGCGGCACTCCTGTAACGCTGTTGTGGTAAACCAGGTACATAAGGACTTCATACCCGCCGCAACTGCTTCAACCTCCTGACCATCTTCTTCGGTTTTTTTAACGTAACGCCCAAGGCTGTACTGTTGGCCAAAGTGAAATGCGTAGGCTCGTGCTAGCAATGGCATGAGTCTGCGTTGATGCGTGGTGTAGTCGAGAATACTGATTTCATCACCGCCACTAGGGCCAAATTGTGTGCGTTTCTCAGCGTATTTTATAGCGATAGTTAATCCGAGTTTCGCTGCACTTAAACCTGCATAAGGCACACCCACACGCCCTCCTACAAGCGTGCCAAGCATCGTAAAAAAACGTTTGCTTTGACTGGTAATAGGACTTGAATAGTTACCTTCGGCATCAACTGAGCCGAACTTATCTAACAGATTTTCCCTAGGTACAACAACATGGGTAAACCAGATGCGACCGTTATCAACACCATTAAGGCCAAGCTTGCGGCCGTTGTCTTCAATACGGACACCTTCTAGTGATCCATTGTCATCTCTTAGCGGCACTATAAAAGCATGCACACCGTGTGATTCTCCATTAGTCACCAGCTGGGCGAAAACGGTAGCGGCCTTAGCATGCACTGCGGCATTTCCAATATATTCCTTACGTGCCAATTCATTTGGCGTGTGCAAGATAAATGCATCTTTGTCGGGATCGTAGGTGGCAGTGGTTTCAATATCACGCACGTTACTGCCATGCCCACCTTCTGTCATAGCAAAACTGCCAGGCAATGCTAGGGTGCCAATGTCTTTCAGGTATTTGTGATGATGTTTCTCTGTACCCAGCCAAAACACACTGCCACCCCATAAGCCAAACTGTACCCCAAACTTAATGGTCAGCGATAAATCGTGATAGCCCAGTTCCTCAAACACAGCCATGTAGAGTGCTACATCATTTTTGCCACCAGCATGTTCTGGAAAAGCCAATGAACCCCACCCCTGCTGAGCGGCCAACTCACACCATTCAAATATTAGCTCACGGTATTCGTCCTTACTTTCGGGTATGCGATCCAACGATAGTTTTGGATCGAGAAAAAATTGCCGTACATTGTTGCGGAGAACGGCGTGTTCACCATCCAGATACGCATTGAGGGCTTTAACGTTAACGCTCGATTGCGTTGGCTTGTCTTCCACTACAGCTTGCTTGCCCAGCATGTCTGCTGTTGCCTCTTCGCCCAGAACACCTAGCTCTGTTTCAATTTCTTTCAGAGCGTTTACGGTTGGGCAACTATCTGCCAGTGATTCGCCGTCTACTAGAGATGCGCCAAGCTGTGCAAGCGAGCAGCGTTCATCGATAGACAGTTCACTGCTATTTGCGCGAATGTATGACAGCCAACTCTGCAGCTCACTCGGGGACGGTGGGTTTGCAGGATCAAGCCATTTATGAATCAACTGACGCTGCTCAGCTTGCAAGCAGTTGCTGTTGCTCAAAACATTTTCTATACTGCGAATTTGCGCGGGTGAGATGACCTCATCTGACCACGCGACGTACAGCATAGGAAGAAAAGGCAACACGCACGAATCGATAGTAAGACCGCTGACTTCTTTGTTCATAATTTCACCTGTTTACGACCAAGCTGGTTAGTTTGTTAGTATTGAAGATGACAGCTCTACTTTGAGCTCGATAGCACAAACACCGAATTTTCAGTATACCCGATCAAGCGCCCTACAATTGACACAGTCAATATCCATGCTTGCGCAATTCATTTCCAGCTCCGCGCCCTCGGGCTGCAGTTCTCGGGTTGTAGTCCTCTGGCCCCACATATGAACTCGCTAAGCATAAGAATCCAGTTTGCTTTTGAGGAGTCGGTCTATCTTTAGGTTCCTTTGCATTAACTGTAGCGAGTAAAAGCCGCATTCGCCCAATAGGCAAACCACTACCAAATTCAAATAAAATTAGTGGCTTATAGCACGCTCTAGGTGCTCAAAATGACGTTACATTAGTTGCATTAAGCACGATGGGAAGAACCAACAAATACTCGCATTTAGACAAGGGGTAGAAATAGATGTGTGGTGAAAACGCTAAGGGTATGGCCAAGGCAACGGTGTACATTAACAATACTTATGCTCGGGTTACGGAGTGGCGGTTCTTCCAAAAATGAGACAATACAGGCTGGCATACACATGAATATAACTACGTGGTTGTTCCGTTATTGGATGGTTTTTGGAAATTGACCATCCTGATGGTTCAAGAAGTAAGGTAGAGCTCAAACAGGGAGTCCCGTACTATCGAGATCTAGGTGTGGAGCATGATGTGATCAATGGAAATAACTTCGAATGTGCGTTCATGGAAATCGAGATTCTTTAGAATTAGGAATATCGGCGTTACGCACTAACAAAATATTGAGAATAATATGATAAAAGGAAGTTGCCTTTGTGGTGATGTCAGGTATCAGATATCTGGGAACGTTGGTGAAATAGTACATTGTCATTGCGAAACATGCCGTAAAGCACATGGTTCAGCATTCTCGAGTGTAGCGCCAGTCGAAGATGATGACTTTGAAATAGTCAGCGCGGTTGAATTAAGCTCTTTTGAATCGTCAAAAGGTAAACTGCGTTTTTTCTGTTCAACGTGTGGGACACAGATATATGCCAAAAGGGATGGCAGTACTCACATAATTCTTCGTTTGGGCTCGTTAGATGACAATCCCTTGACTTCAGAAAAGAACCACATTTGGGTTTCACAGAAAGCTACTTGGTATTCGATTAATAATAATCTAACCGAGCATCAGGAGTTTGAATAGGGCTGATAACAAACCCCTGCAAGTGAAATGTGGCAGCTTTCTAGCCATCATACCCGCGCAGGCAGGAGTGTTCGGCACTGTTCTGTCGCTGGAAACTATGCGACTGGCTCTGTTGATCGACTTAAGCGCATTGATTGCAATGTGAAAACTTAATTGGCTTTTCAATCGCTGATCGAGTCCTGTAGCCTATTGCGGTGGAGCTTTGTCGAAATCGTTTGCGTTATACTTCATCTGATTAGTGCCGATTTTTCACTCAGCGTTGGAAAGCCATTCTAAAACCATGGCAGCATTCTGGTCTGGTGGGAAGATGGGATAAATGACATGAGCAATAACACCATTATCGATTATCAGTGTCATTCGTTTCAATAATGTCATGTCTTGCACTTTCATTGTAGGCAATTTCAAAGCACCAGATAACTGCAGGTCGATATCTGACAAAAGTGCAAACGGGAGTTCTAACCGTTCTGCTGCTTCCTCTTGATATTCAGAACTTTGGCTGGATAGACCAAATATATTGTCAATACCTAAATCAGCAAGCTCTTTTGCATGATCTCTGAACGAGCAGGACTGTGGGGTGCAACCTCGCGCCCCCGGTATAAGATCCCAACCCTCTGGCAAAGCGGTATCGGGCCTTCCTGTCATGGGATATATGTAGACAAGGGTACGACCAGTTAACTGCGAAAGATTTACAACCAAGCCATCACTTGCTAACAATGCTAACGATGGGCATGCAAGACCTGGCAGATGATCCGCACCACCGTCATCTTCTGGAGCCGGGATGCTCGACCAATCCACCGATTGAAGATTTTTCATACGTGTGTCCAGCGTTTACTTTAGTTGAACTATACAGGGTTAGGAACTGTATGAAAGCCTACTATATACAAGCTGACCGTAAACGCTGATTAGCAATAGTTCGCCAGTTAATGCCCAATAAGAACACATCAATAGCGTTAGGAAAAATGCTGTCTGAAGCGCTCAACGCAGGATCTAAACCCAGCCTCAAAATCGCCATCCCCACTATGGTAAACACTCTCGAACGACACAACACCAGCATAATCATCAGCGCACATAGCATCTGCCATCGGCTGGAACAGTGGCGCTAGTTGACCCTGCCCCATCTCTCGAACTTCCAGAGTTGCCCGAGGCGTATCAACAAACACATCCTTGATGTGAACATGCCCAAGATAACCCTCTTTTAGTTCGCTATAGCCATCGGGGTAAGCCAACTCATGACACCAACAATTATTACCTGGATCCCAAAGTACCTGCAACGCATCTTTTGCGTCTAATTCATCAATGAGTTTTCTGGCCGTGTAGTTTGAATTTACCATTGTGCCGTTGCCAGTTTCTACGACTAGCGTTAAACCTTCTGATCTGGCCAATTCCACTGCAGGTGCAATAAGAGGTGGTAATGCATCCCACGCGCCATGAGCCACGTTCCATTTTTCAGCACCGTTATGCCCCCACAATATTTGCTCCTTCCTACTTGTCAGAATACGAACCAGCGGAGAGTTCAACGTATGCGCCATCTCCCTTATTACCAAGTAGTTGGGCCTGTTTAGTCACGATGCAACTCTGCACCAACAATGTCTTCGATTACACGTGTCACTACCCAGTTGTCGCCATTGGGATGTTTGGTTTTACCCGCAGAAAACAACTGCATTGCAGCAGCGGCTGTATGCATAGGCACCCCTAAATCCTGAGCTAAATCTAATGATATAGTCAAATTTTTGTGCATGGTAGAAATATGACTACCTGTGCCTTCAAACTTACGGTCGATAATTTCTTCAAGCGCATTATTGGCTATGCCGCAACTTGCACTGGAAGTAGACACCACGTCATACAGTACTTGACCGCTAACACCTGCCT
>JALZWO010000164.1 GCA_023300375.1 Granulosicoccus sp.
CACTGCCAAACGTTGCCGATGATATCGAAAAATCCACCCTGGCACTCGTGTCGGTTCACAGGGCAAGACGACATATCATATTCTAGATTAATGTTGCCGGGCGCGTTACTCCAGAAAGGCTGATCGGTATCGACATTCTCACGCAAACGATGCCACTCAGCCTCTGTAGGTAGGCGAAGACTCTTTCCAGTTTGCTCAGACTTCCATTCGCAAAACGCCTTAGACTCAAGGTACGTCAAATCAGCTGGCCAGTTCCACGGCATAGCAATTTCTTCCAGCATGGTTCGGTACAAATAATTGCTACCGTCATGGCGCCAAAAAACGGGCATCTGCGCTTCCCGATATTGCACCCAACCCCAGCCCTCTTCAGTCCAGTATTTTTGTGTGTTGTAACCGCCAGCTTCAATAAATTCCATGAATTCGCCATTACTGACAAGGTACTTACTGGCCTTGTAGTTAGCAACATCGAAACGCTCTTGACCGTATTCTACATCCCAGCCATAAATTGGATCATCTTTCGATTTACCCACAACAACTGATCCACCCTCCACCGGTAGCAGTTCATTGGCAGGCGCTGTACCTATGTCTTTGCAGATGTTACCCCACAGCGTGTGTGGCTGTACTGATTCAAGTGGCAACTCACGCATCAGGACTGAGGAAGTTTCCAGATGAATTCTTTCATGCTCTATACCCATCATGATGATCCACATGGGATCATTCCATTTTATGGGTAAGCTCAGATCGCAAGTTCTGATGAAATTATCGACCAAGGCGCGAGTTTTATCTCGGTAGTTTTTCACCACTGCAGGAGTGGGCCAATCATAGTGTTTGTCGTTTAGATCATCCCACGACATCTCATCGACGCCAATAGCCAACGAGGATTCAAGTGCAGGATCGATGCGCTCATCAATCAAATTGGCCACATTCAGCTTATTAACAAAAAATACCGCTGTGTGGCCGTAATAAAAAATTAACGGATGACGTAAGGGGCTCGCTCTTTGGTAGTAAGCTTCGTCGCTGGCAAGGCATTCAAATAAGGACTCGTAAAGCGAGAAGCTCTGATGAAAATAATGCAGAATTTCTTCACGCTTACCCTCTGGCGTACCACCGTCTAGCAACGTCGTTTTGGTAACAAGCGTCGAAATTCCTGTCAACAAGCCCTTATTCGAGAAATTTGACGTCGTGTTGCCATCGGATTCTAATGTTGTGTCCAATACATCATTGTCGTGCGTAGCCATAAGCAATACGTTACTTGAGTAGTGATATCAATTACTCGTATACGTTGCTAGCCGCCACAGTGATCAACTGAGTTTGAGTGGCCTCCCTAGACGCTCAGCCGATAAGCTGGCGCCCTCTCTACAGAGCTGTGTAAACTGCTCGTACCCCTAGTCGAGAATAATGTTCACACGTCGGTTCAGCCGTCTACCTTCAACAGAACCATTCGAAGCCGCTGGTTCGCTCTCGCCCGCCCCGTTGGGGCTCATTCGTTCACTGTCGATACCTATTTGCAAAAGCATATCCATCACTGAGCCCACTCGGCTCAGGGAGAGCCTTTCGTTGTAGCGCATAGGACCTGTATTATCTGTATGGCCAATTAAAGTAATGCTGATGGCCTCACATCCGACTAAATCTTGCGCAATACTCGCTAGCGTCGCTTTGGCCTTCACATCAAGCTCTGAAGAATTGAAAGCAAAGTAGATCGATAGGTCTGAATAATCTGACGCTGAACAGCTGATCTGCTCTGCCGCAGCCGCTATCTGAGGTTCCGGCGTTAGAAGTCTGGCCACTGGTACGGGTGTCTGTGAAGAGTCCTGCGCCGAATTCACAGCTTTGAGTTTGGGTTGCTTACCCAGTCGATACACCAAGGCAAACTGCCCATATTGCACATCCTCTTCATAGGAAATGATTTCTGCGCGCAAGCCTAAGCCTGTCTGTGTCATGTATTCCAAGCCTACTCCGAGTAACACATGCAAAGAGTTTTCCTGCTCAAACGGCACATCACCCTCTGCACTGTTGTCAATCGTACCTAAACCAATACGGCCGTAACCAGTCAGCCCTTGTCGCTTGAAACGATTCCGATTCTTACCCGCGTACAACAACGCACTGGCACCATACTCACGATAGCTTATAGCCCCTCTAGGTGATAAATCGGCACTGCCCAAATCTGCAGCATGCAGTTCAACCGTTAACAAGCGATTCACATCTAGGCCCAACGCAATCTGTCCACCAATATCGACCTTATCATCCACGTCAAAGGCCGGCACCTCACTTGTATCAGGATCAAGGTTACTGACCCCGACACCTGCTGCCACATAGACATGGCGCCCTACACCGATTTGATCTGTGGGCGTAGCCTGAGCAATCTGTGGCTCGCCTGTCACAAACTTGGGCGTGGCAATTGAGCCGCAACCGCTAATAACCACTGTAGCCAGTAACGTTAACTGCACTCTTTGCCGGCGACTAAATACCAACAGTAATGCGAGTAAACTCAACACTAGTAAACTCAAGAGGCCCATCGATCCATGACCACGCGTAGCCGTACGGATTTTGCCTTCTGGCCCCACTATAGCCGTCGATGCTTGAAGTAGATCCGGTGTGCCATTTCCATCAGTGTCCGGCAGCTCCGCACCTAAAATTGGCTCACCAGATGGCGCTCTTGCAAAACCGTCTCCAAGCGGGTCTATATCAAAACGATCCACAATACCATCTCCATCACTGTCGTTTTCCATCACAAAATCAGCATCTGCAAAGTCAGCTATTCCATCACCATCAGCGTCAGGTACTGAAAATTGATCTGCATCAACATTGTCTGGAACGCCATCGTTATCAACATCCTCCCAGCCATCAACCACACCATCAGCATTCACATCAGTGCCACCCGCCTCTGATAGATCGCTGACACCATCGCCGTCACTGTCAACATCCTGATAGTTTGGAATACCATCTTCATCGGTATCTAACAATGGTTTGCCAGCTGCGACATCTGCCCAACCGTCACTATTGGCGTCAACACTGCTATCAATCACACCATCACCGTCTGTATCCAGCAACACATTAGGGCTTTCCCGAGAATCCGGAATACCATCGTTATCAGTATCCAGGTCAAGGTAATCTACTCGACCATCAGCATCTGTATCTGGAAGCTCAAGCGGCAACGCTTGAACGCCATCATCAAAGCCACCTGCATCGTTGTCGAGAAAATTATCTACCTGCCCATCTCTGTCGGTATCACTGCCTCCAGCTTCTACCAAACCAGCGATTCCATCGCCATCAGAATCAAGATCAAGATAGTTTGGAAAACCATCACCATCAGTATCAACCGTACCTTCGAACACATCAGGAATACCATCGTTATCGCTATCGACATCTAAAGAATTGACAACTCCATCGCCGTCAGAGTCAGCAGTGCCTTCAACAGCATCTGGGATGCCATCGTTATCACTATCTGTATCGATTGAATCAGGAATACCATCACCGTCAGTATCAGTAACAGTAACGGCATCATCAATTCCGTCACCATTAGCATCAACACCGCCAGTAGCATCTACGTCAAACAGATCATCAATGCCATCACCGTCAGTATCACTACCAGTAACACCCAGCTCTTCACCATCATCAACGCCGTCATTATCTGAATCTGAATCAAGATAGTCTAGGACGCCATCACCGTCTGAATCATTTACGCCTTCAACAGCATCCGGTACACCGTCACCATCACTGTCTCTGTCGATAGCATCTGAAATACCATCGCCGTCAGTATCACGCCCAATGACATCATCATCAATACCATCACCATTGGCATCTGTACCGTTGGTCTCATCAACATCAAAC